>JAEYAL010000125.1 GCA_023404805.1 Actinomycetes bacterium
CCGCAAGGTGCGGCCCGTCCGCGTTGTAAAGGCAGAGTGGCAGCCCTTTTGCGGCCGGGTGAACAGACCAGGGCACCAACTCCGAACGAGATTCGGAACCGGCGATCTACGGTCTACGCCGTTGTGAAGCCGCTACGTCTCGTTGGCTTCGTACCTGCCTCGACCTAGGTGTCTGCGTTGTCCCGCCCCCGTCTTCAAAAGCTGCTCGTAGCAGCGGTGCTCTTCGCCCTCGCTGCGGTCGGCGTCGTGAGGTTCGCGCCTCGCCCTGATGAGCCACTTGTCCTCGGCGCGTCCGTGGTCGGCCCGCAGTCGTTCGGCTACCAGGGAGCGACAACGGCAGACCGCCCGTTCAAGGCTCCCGCGGCTTCTCCCGCCGACCGCCGTGCGGCGGCGGCGCTCCGTCGCGCCCTACGCCGCCATGAGCGTCGGCTCGCGTCTCCTCGGGCGGTGCGTGAGCGCAAGCGGTCGCGGACCGCGTTCCGCGGTCTGTCGGCCTCGGCCGCGCTGTCTGCTGTCGCGAAGGAGCAGAGGAACCTGATCGAGCGGCCGACGGCGACCACCGTGAAGCTGCAGCGCGGCGAGGAGATCGTCCGGTTCCACTCGAAGGGCGTTGCCGAGGTCGAGCTCGCGAACGGCCGCCACGCGATGGCGGAGTCGGTCGGGGGACCGCTCGCCGTTCCCGCGGGCCGCGGCCGCTTCGCACCGGTCGACCTTGGTCTGCGAGTCAAGCTTGACGGCTGGGCTCCGGCGCGTCCGGCTGTTCCTGTCTCGCTCCCGAAGGCGGGCGCCCAAGACGCCACCGTTGGCAGCAGCCTCGCGCTCAACCTTCCTAACGACCGCGGCACAGGCGAACTCGTTGACGACGCCAAGGCGTTCTACTCCGGACAGCTGAAGGACGCAGACATCCTGCTCGAGCCGAAGAACTCTGGCTTGGAGCTTTCGTGGGTGCTGCGTTCACCCGAGGCCCCGTCCAACCTGCCGGTCGATCTGGGGCTCACGGCCGGCCGGCAGCTCGGCGTCCAAGTGCTGAACGACGGCTCGGTCGAGCTTCGCGATGGCGCAAAGCTCGCGGGCACGGTCTCGCCGCTCGTGTCCTGGGACGCGCAAGGGCGCGCGGTCGAGGCCCGCTACGTCGTCGACCGCGGCCGCCTCTCGATCGCGGTCGACCACGCGACCGCTGACCTCGCGTACCCGATCGTCATCGACCCGCTGGTTTGGACCCCCGAAGGCGCGACCGCGATGACCGACGACAACGGTGGAGGTCGGGCCGGCTGGTATTTCGACAGCCAGACGCCGGGCTCGTTCTGGCGTTCGTACCCCGAGCTCGGGGACGCGAAGCTGAGTCTCGCGATGCCGAACGGCAACCAGACCGGCATCGCGCAGTGGGTGTTCGATCCGATCCGCCAGAGCTCGGTCTTCCGCGTCGACTTCATGAACTTCACGCGTGACCTCGGGCGGGCGACCACCAAGCTGGGGATCGTCCACAAGAACCCGCAGATCGGGTGGCAGGACACGAACTGGACCAACTACCGCTTCGCGAGTTCGCCGAACAACCCGGGCGTCAACATCGCTGGGCCCTTCGAGGAGGGCAACACCGGCATCAGCGATCCGTTGTCCATCAAGGCCTGCGCTTCACCGTCGTGCTCGAGCGAGGGCTCGCCGGACAACCTCGCCATCTTCCAAATGTTCAACGTGTCTGGCGACAACCGTCCGACGCCGGTCGGCGGCCACATGGACGGCGCCATCGTCTGGCACCGCGAGTCGACTCCGCCGACGTTCAACTCGCTCAGCTTTGCGCCCCCAGCCCAGAACGGGTGGACGCGCGCTGGGCAGCTGACGGCCACGGCCTCGCTCACCGACACAGGCATCGGCATGTGCGACGACGGCAACTTGGTCGATCAGAACATCGTGAACGCGGAGCAGACGCATCCGCTCACGGTCCGCGATCTGGCGCTGGCCGCGAGCGAGGATGTCGGGTTCGGCTGGGTCGGAGGCTGCCACGGCGAGACCACGTACATGCCCGCGGACTCCAACGCGTCGGTGACGTGGAACGAGGGAGCGCCGACGAGGCCGTCGATCCAGGAGGGGATCCGAAGCCTGAGCTTCATCGCCAGCGACATGCTGGGCAACCACGCGGCGTACCCGCCGGTGACCGTGAAGGTGGACCGGACACCTCCGCAGGTGGACCCGGGCGGCAAGATCGGCCTGCTGGCTGTGCCCCGGACCGGAGCGGACCTGCCCGCCGCCAAGGACATCCGCACCTTCACCGGGGCTGCGGACCTGTCCGTCCTGATCACCGACGGCGCCATCACGGGCGTCACACCGGGTAACACCCGCAGCGGGGTGGCGACGGTCTCATCGGGGATCTACCGTCTTGACGCGACCGGCAACCGGACGTCCGGCTCGCTCGTCTCGCCAGTGGCTGGCACCGCTCCAAACACGGACAACGCCCAGTACTACGGCAACCTGACCGCGGGCACGGGCCCCCTGGCCTCACAGGTCACGAGCGTCCCCGGCCTGTACGAGCTCGAGGTCAACGCGACCGACCGCGCCGGAAATTCGACGACCAAGCGATACGTCTTCGGCGTGAGCAACGCGTCGATCGACACCGTGATCGACGGCCAGGGCACGGCCCGCTGGGTCCCGATCCAGGTCTCGCGAAGCGGTTGGAACGGCAGCCTCAGCATCGAGTGGTGCGACACGGTCCACACGTCGTGGACGGCGGTGCAGAACGGCGCGCTCCAGCTCGAGAAGGACAACACCAACGCCGACCCGTCCTCGATCGCGATGACGAACGGCCTGACGGACCGGTACGTGCTGGACCTCCAGTCCGTGCTCGCGTCCGCGGCGAACCCCGCGCAGACCAACTTCCCGAACGACCGCCTCCGCATCCGGGCGCGGTTCAACGGCGGGACCTCGTATAGCGACTACTCCGAGGACGTGAAGATCCGGCTCGACCGCGGCGGCCGCTCGACCGACGACGCCAACACCGATCTGGGCTTCGGCGATGTCGACCTGCTCACGGGCAACGTGGCGATCAGCGAGAGCGACGTCGGGGTTGACAGCTACCTGAGTGGTCTCAGCATCGAGCGGACCTACCACAGCCGTTACGGCGATCAGGGCGGGCCGCTCGGGCCTGGTTGGCGCCTCGGCGTGCCGACTGAGGGCCAGCCCGAGTTCACGTCCATTCAAGACCTTGAAGACTCGGAGCTCCCGGACGACCAGCGCACGCTTGCCGTGGAAGTGAGCAAGGCGGACGGCGAGAAGTTCGCCTTCGAACGGCAGGACAGCGATAGCGCTTACAAGCCGGAGGCCGGGTTCGAGGACTACCGCCTTGCGCGGATCGCCTCCAGCGACCCGCGCAAAGCGGCCCGGTTCGAGATCCGCGACACCTCGACCGGCGCCTCCGCGGTGTTCAGCGACCGGCTCCCCGCGTCGTCCGGCGCTGCAGCAGACGCCAACAAGGCCGGCACGGGCGTCGTCGACCCGGGTGCGTGGGCCCTGTCGCGCACCGTGCCCGCGGTCAGCGGAAAGGCACCGAAGTACGTCTACGGCTCGACGGTCGCAGGGACGCAGCTCACCCGGGTCATCGCTCCGACCGATGGCCTCGATTGCACGGGCACGCTCGTGCGCGGGTGCCAGGTGCTCGACTTCACCTACGGCACCACGACCGGCGGCGCCAAGCGCCTGACCAGTATCAGCATGACCACCACCGATCCGGCGACTGGCCAGCTCACCGCCCCGCTGCCGCTGGTGACCTACGGGTACTCGCCGGACGTTGGGGCGCGGTTGACTTCGGTCACCGACAACCGCACCGGCGTCGTCGACAGCTACGCCTACAACTCCGATGGCCTGGTGAGCCAGGTAACGCCGCCCGGCGAGCGGCCCTACAACCTGACCTACGACACCACCATGGCGTCGCAGGACGCCGGAGCCAAGGGCCGACTGAGCTCGGTGCAGCGCGACAGCCTGGTGGCCAGCACGCCGGTGGCGACGTGGACCATGAAGTACGACGTGCCCCGCACGGGCTCCTCGGCACCGTGGGACATGGGCTTCTCCAGCGTCGACCGCTGGGGGCAGAAGGTCACGCCGTTCCGGGCGACCGGACTCGTGGCCCCCGGACAGACCGCGGGCTCGTCTCAGCAAGAGCTCCAGAAGCTCAAGCTCTGGTACCTCGACGCGCTCGGCCGCACGATCAACGAGGTCGAACCGGGCCCCGCCGACGGCAGCGGCAACCCGACCGCCGCGGCGATCAGCGCCATCGACCTCAACAAGTACGGCAACGTCACACGGTCGATCACGGCGGCGAACCTGGCGGCGGCGCTGGCGGACCCCACCGACAAGAAGGCTGCCGCCGACCGCCTGTCGACGCAGACGACCTACTCCGACAACGCCTACCAGCGCGTCCTCGACGTGAAGGGGCCGGAGGCGCCGGTGCGGTTGCCGGGCACGACGGTCTCGGTGAAGGGCCGCGCGCACCAGTGGTCGTCGAACAGCGAGTTCGACGAGGGCGTCCCCGCCCCGTCGGTCGCTGGCCAGCCGGAGTTGGGCACGACGAACGACCCCAACTACCCGTTCAACCTGCCGACGACCGTGCACTCCGCCACCTACGTGACGCAGGGGGCCGGTGCTGGCACCGACCAGGACGCCCATATCGCCAAGCGCGAGTACGACTGGAAATCACGCCAGGCCAAGAAGATCGTCGAGGATGCGACGGGCCTTGCCCGCACGCGCACCTTCGTCTACAACGACGACGGTGCCGAGACCGAGCGGCGGCAGCCGTCGTCGGCCGCGTCTGGTGGGCAGAACACCGCCCCGACGACCACGCTCACCAGCTACTACCGCAGCAACGCCACCGACCCCGATTGCCAGGGCAAACCGGAGTGGGTCGGCCTGCCCTGCAAGGTCGGGCCGGCGGCGCAGCCGACGGCGAGCGGACTCCCTGCGCTGCCCGTGCGCAAGTACACCTACGACCTCTGGCGCCGCGTGGCGAAGGTCACGGAGACGGTCGCAGGAACGCAGGTCCGCGAGTCGGAGCGGTTCTACAACTCCGCCTCAGATCTCGTGACGCGCGAACGTGTCACCGGCACGGTCGGGCGCGCGGTGTACGACACCTCGCACGAGTACGACGCCTACGGCCGCGAAACGGCGACCCGGACGCTGAACGCCGACAACTCGGTGGTCCGGTCGATCACGCGGAGCTACGACGCGCTCAGCCGGGTGACGACGTACACCGATGCGAGCGGCAACAGCCGCACGACGACGTACGACCTCTCCGGGCGGCCTGCGACCGTGACCGACAACAAGACCGGGACGACCACGACGTCGGCGACGCGGACGTTCACCTACGACCCGCTCACCGGCGATGCCAAGACGGTGGCCGACTCGGCGATCGGCTCGACGACTGCGACCTACGACATCGCTGGGCGGCCGACGCTGATCGCCTATCCGGGCGAGATCACCCGGTCGCGCACGTACGACACGCTCGGGCAGCCCGCGATCCAGGTCTACATGCGCTCCGGTTCCGGCCTGCTCTACAGCAACTCGGTGTCGCGAGGGCCCGGCGGCGCGCTCATGTCCGACGCGTCGTCGCTGGGCAACCGCCAGTACTCCTACGACGGTGTGGGCCGCTTGACCAACGTCAACGACACTCCGGCCGGTGCCGTCTGCACGGCCCGCAGCTACTCCTACGACATCAACTCCAACCGCCTCAGCAAGCGGACGGCCTCTGGTGCGAATGTCGGTGACGCCTGCCCCACGAGCGGAGGGTCGACGGTGACGCAGACCTATGACGGGCAGGCGGACCGGATGACCGGCGTGACCGGTGCCAACGGCAGCGGCACAGTCACCTACGACGCGCTCGGGCGCGTCCTGACCGTGCCCGCGGAGGCCAACGGCGGCGGGGCGTCGTCGCAGACGTTCGAGTACTTCGTCAACGACCTCGCCTACAAGTCGGTTGGCAGCGGGTACACGGTGACGAACGCGCTGGATCCGCTGCTGCGCACCTACCTGCGTGTGTCGATCCCCACGTCCGGGCCGATCCAGACCGACACGTACGCCTTCGGCAGCGATGCCGATGTCCCGATGTTCACGTCGCGCGGCTCGACGTGGACGCGCTACCTCGAAGACCCCGTCGGCGGGATGGCGCTGCAGACCACCAACGCCGGCGCGACCACGCTGCAGATCGCCAACATCCGCGGCGATGTCGTCGGGGAGATGCCGATCGACGGCACCTCGCTGACCACGAAGTTCGCGGTCGACGAGTACGGCGTCCCCACCGGCTCCCAGCTGGACGGCCGCAAGTACGGCTTCCTCGGTGCCGCGCAGCGTGAAGCCACCAACGCGGGCGGAGTCGTCGCCATGGGCGTCCGGCTCTACCTCCCGCAGATCGGCCGGTTCGGCCAGCCCGACCCGGTGCTCGGTGGCAGCGCCAACCCGTACGACTACGTCGACGGCGACCCGGTGAACAAGCTGGATCTCGACGGCCGAGCGATGCGCATGAGCAACGGCCGCAACTACCCTGGTTCGGACGGCCCGTCGAAGCGGCGCCCGAAGCCCGTGCCCGCACCGCCGCGGCCGATGCCGCTCCCCAAGCCCCGCCCCGTGCCGCCGCGGCCGGCGCCTCCGGTCCGCAAGCCTGCGCCGCCGAAGTTCAAGTCCAAAGGTGGTTCAAACGGCATCACGGAACGCACCTACCTCGGCAGTATCCCAGGCATTATCAGGCGCGGAAAGCAAGAGACGGTGAAAGCAGCGACCCGCTGCGCGGTGACGACGGTTACTGGCGGAGTCATCGGGGCAGCGGGAGGGGTGCTCGCCTCCAATGCGGGTGCTGGCGCATCCGCTGCCGCTCAGGCCGCCGCAGCACGCGCAGCAGCGGTGGCGGCAGTTGCCGCGAAGGGGAACGTGTACGCGCTTGCGATCGGCTGCGCCGTCGCGGGGCTGGGCGTCGAGCCGTAGGTAAGGGGGCCGCACCGCAAGGTGCGGCCCGTTCGCGTTCCTGGGGCCCTATCCGCGGCGGTAGGGGTCGACGAGCACGTTGTCGATCCGGTAGCCGAGCCCGAAGCCGCTGCCGGCGGCCGTGGCCTTGAAGACGATCTGCACCTTCGCCGAGCCGCCGAGGAGGAGCAGCGGCAGGCGCGTGGCCAGCGGGTTGATGACGGATGGCGCCCAGTCGTCGCGCAGCGAGGCGGTCACCTTCGACGGCACCGAGAGCTGGACCGGCGTGTCGCCGATGCGGAACCGGATGAAGGTCGTCAGGCCGCTGATCGGGCCCTTCGCCTGCACGAGGAAGCGGAAGTGCGGGTTGAGCTCGCTCACGCAGAACTCCGGCGAGACGGCCTCGCTCGGGCCCGGGACCAGCCCGCCGCCGAGTGCGAGCGACCTGCGGCCGGGCAGGACGCCGGCGGTCTCGTTGCCGTCGACGACCTTGGCGTTCTTCAGCGTCCAGCCGGACGCGCCGGTCTCGAAGTCGCCCTGCGGCGCCAGCGAGTAGTCGGCGGTGTCGCCGAAGGCGGCGAAGGCCTTGGTGGTGGCGGACTCGTCGCATGACGCGGCAGCAGTGGCCGGGACGGCGAGCGCTGCGCTGAGCGACGCCAGCGCGGCGAGTTTGGTGAAGGTTCCGTTCTTGCGGAGCGGCATCCGTGCCTCGTTTGGGGGTGGGTCCGGCAGCCCTCGTGGCTGCCTATGAACGAACGTAGGGAGCGGCCGTGGCCCTGCTCGGCGGAACGTCCGCCTGACCGGGTGTGGCCCGTCACACGACCGCTCGATCGCCGCGTTTCGGGACGTGGTCCCGACCGCATTCCTACCGGCGGCCGGGTCTTGTGCGGCTCGTGCGAGCGACGTGGTCCGCGCTGGCCGTCGGACGCTGCGCTCCCTATCCCGACTTTTTTCATCGGGATAAGAGTAAGGTCGCCCGAACCATGCTTCGCGACGTCGCTTCGCCTCCTGAATCAGCGTCGGCTGCGGCCGAGGGCCACGCGCCCCGAGCCGCACGCCAGCGGCCTGCCGCGCCGAAGCCGCCGCTCGCCCGCCGCCTGCTGTGGCCGGCGGTCCTGCTGGTGGTCGTCGGCCTCGTGTACCTGATGGCCAAGGCCGACACTGGGCCGGTCGATCCGACCGAGATCAGCGGCCCGCAGTCGGAGGCCAGCGTCGTCACGAACTCGGCGATCATCGTGTTCCGCGAAGGGCTCGAGGCGATCATGATCCTCGCGGCGATCACCGCGAGCTTGATCGGTGCCAACGCCGCCAAGCGCAAGCCGATCGGCTGGGGCGCCGGCGTCGCCTTCCTCGGCAGCGTGGTCACCTGGTTCGCGATCCAGGCGGTGCTCGACGCCGCCTCGCCGCTCGGGCCCAAACTCGAGGCGATCACCGGCTTCATCGCCATCGTCGTGCTGCTGATCATCCTCAACTGGTTCGTGCACAACATCTACTGGTCGCAGTGGATCGGCCGGTTCCACCGCCAGCGCCGGCGCCTCGCGGGCCGCGAGGGGGCGTGGGCCGCCATCGGGCTGGTCGCCTTGGGCTTCACGAGCGTCTACCGCGAGGGCTTCGAGGTCGTGCTCTTCCTGCAGAACCTCGAGCTCCAGCAGGGCTCGGCTGCGGTCTTGCAGGGGGTGGCGTTCGGGCTGCTTGGCACCGCCGCGGTCGGCGTCGCGATCTTCCGGCTGCAGCGCAAGCTGCCCTACAAGAAGATCCTCATCACGACCGCGGTGCTGATCGCCGTCGTGCTCGTGGTGATGATCGGCGGGACTGCTGCCACGTTCGTGGAGCTCGGCTGGCTGCCGAGCCACCCGACGCCGTTCGAGGTGCCGGGCTGGATGGGGGCCTGGTTTGAGATCTACTCGAACTGGACCACGATCGGCGCCCAGGTGCTCGCGGCGGTGCTGGTTGGCGGGTCGTACGTCCTCGCAGAGGAGCTCAAGAACCGCGGCCCGCGCCGCCGCGGGCAGCAGGCCGCGATGCGTGCCGCCGAGCCGGTGGCCGTCGACCATGTCGCCGCCGAGATCGACGCTGCCGTGGCGACCGCCGAGGAGCTCACCGAGCCGGCTGCGCCGGGCGCAGCGACCTAGCCGCGCCCGGCGGCGGTGTCAGCGGACGATCCTGGCGCGTGGACGGCGCCGACCGCCGGTCAATACACCCCTCAGTTGGTCAAAGCTCGACGACATCGCTCTCGCCGACGTCCGGACGGCTGCCCGTGACCTTCGCCTTGGCGTAGGCGATCGCCGACGCGATCTTGCCGCCCGGTGAGTCCCAGTACTCCGCGGAGTCGGGGTCGACGCGCAGCAGGCCGACGTCGGGGCTGTCCGGGCCGTCGGGGAACCACGCTTCGGCGGCGCTGTTCCAGAGCTCGTGGATTTTGACGCGGTCATCGACGATCACCGCTCGGCCAGCCAGCGACACCCATGCGCCGCGGGACGCGAACGCGACGTTCACGAGCGGGTCGGCATCGATCTGGTCGGCCTTCGGCGCCGTCTCGCTCGTGAAGAACCACAGCGTGCCGTCGTCCTCGACCTCCTGCACCGCCATCGGCCGGCTCACGAGCCGCCCTTCGCTGTGGTCCAGGTTCGTGATCATCCCGATCCGGATGTCATCGATCAGCTCGCGGACCTTCGCGCGTTCTTCTTCGGTCGACATGCGCCGCACCTCTCAGTCATCGGCCGCCACCCGCGGCCCTCGCCCCGAGTTACGCAGCGTCCGGCGCCAAGCGATCGATCAAGTTGCGGTCAGCAGCGGTCTAGACCCCAGCCAGACCACCATCCCGCGCAGCGGCCCAGGCCCCAACCAGAGCACGAGCCCGCGCAGCGGCCTACCAGCATGAGCAGGTCGCGCGCCGCATGGATCAACGAGAAGAAGACCACTAGCCCGGGGGCGGGGTGCCCTTCCCCAGGCGGATCGGCGTCGCGCTGTACGGGCTTCGCCCCC
>JAEYAL010000153.1 GCA_023404805.1 Actinomycetes bacterium
CCCGCAGGCCCTGCCGGGCCGGCGGGCGCCGTCGGCCCGGCCGGTGCCACGGGCGCCCGCGGGCCCAGCGACGCGCTCGGCGCCTACCACGACACCGCGGTGCAGCTTCCGAACGGCGATCTCTCCGACGCGGCGACGAAGATCGGCCAGCTGGCCGTCCCAGTGACGCGGGCCATGGTGGTCGCCAAGGTCAACGTGTTCGGGCCCGTGCTCGACACCACGATCCGGCCGATCTCGTGCCGGCTGCAGGCGGGGGCGGCCTTCGATGAGGTCACCTTCGGAGCTGACCGCAACGGATCAGCGGCGGCGCTCACGCTCTTGCTCGACGCAGGCCATCCAGAGGACGTCGAACTGCGGTGCACCGACCAAGGGCAGGCCGCGTACTTCGCAGCCGACACGAAGATCCACGCCATCGCGGTGGCGGCGCTGACAAACGCCGGCAGCTGACGCTGGGCGCGCCGATTGGTCAGTCCATGAGCAATTTGCGCCAGGGTGGCGAAATGGGCTAAAGGACCTAGGCCGATCGGCCGATGACATGATCGAGCCTCGCTGACGCGGGGCTCGACTCGTTTCTGAGGTCGGTCCGCTCGAATAGTCCAAATCGGATGGTGGATGGGCTAGGCTCGATCCCATGGAGCAGTTCAGGCGCGGCCCGCTCACCTTCGATGTCCGAGAGGGAGGTCCGGCTGACGGCGAACCGGTCGTCCTGCTCCACGGCTTCCCGCAAGACAAGGACTCGTGGAAGCACATCGAGCCGCTCCTCCACGAGGCGGGGCTTCGCACGTTCGTCTTCGACCAGCGCGGCTATTCGCCGGGCGCACGCCCGAAGGGCCGCCGCGAGTACACCGGCGACAAGCTCGCGACCGATGTGATCGCGCTGCTCGACGCGGCGGGACTGGAGTGGGCGCACATCGTCGGGCACGACTGGGGCGGTGGCGTGGCGTGGGGCGTAGCGACGAACTACGCCGATCGTGTCCGCTCGGTCACCGTGCTGTCGACCCCGCACCCGGGGGCGTTGGTGGAGGCGGGGCGCAAGAGCAGCCAGGCGCTGAAGTCCTGGTACATGTTCGCCTTCCAGCTGCCGTGGCTTCCGGAGGTCGTTGTCTCCAACCGGCGCGTCGCCGACGGCCTGAAGCGCTCTGGTCTGCCGGCTGAGCACGCCGAACACAACGCCAGGCTGATGGCGCAGCCCGGCGCCGCCACCGGCGCGGTCAACTGGTACCGCGGACTGCCGTTCACGATGCGCGAGCCGGTCCGCCGCACGTCCGTCCCGACGACGTACGTGTGGGGCAGCCGCGACGCCTACCTCGGCCGGTACGCCGCTGAGCACACGGCGGACTGGGTCACCGGCCCGTACCGCTTCGTCGAAGTCGACGGCCACCACTGGCTGCCCGAGACCCAGCCGCAGCGCATGGCGGAGCTGATCACCGAGCAGGTCACGGCGGCGGCTGAGCAGCCGGGGGAGACCGGTCAGCCGCGGGCTGGCGCTGCCTGACGTCTCGGCGGGCCGCGCGCTCTGCACATTCGATCGCCAACAACGCGCATGCGGCGCCGAGCGCCCAGCCGCCCAGGAGGTCGGTGGGGCTGTGCACGCCCAGCACGACCCGGCTGAAGCCGACGCACGCCGCGATCACCGCCCCGAGGACGACTGCGCGCCGGCGGCCCCGCGGCGTCGCGGCGACGGCGAACGCCGCCGCCAGCCAGAACGCGGCGGATTGCGCGGAGTGGCCCGACGGGTAGCCGCTCGCGGATTCGATCACCTCCGCGAGCTCGAGCGGGGGCCGCGGCCGCCCGACGGCGAGCTTGGCGAGCGGGTCCAAGACGGCTGCCAGCAGCAGCGCACCCGCGGGCAGCAGCGCCTGCGGCCATCCCGCTCCGCGCGAGCGCAGGAGCCACGCCGCCAGCGCCGCCAGCGACCCGAGCACGACGATGTTCCCGAACCACGACGCGGCCCGCGCCGCCACGCCCACTGCCGAGGTCCGGTCGCCAGCGATCGCCTCCACGATCTCGAGGTCGGCGCGTGTGACGGGGTTGTCGGCCGTGACGACGAACGCCAGCGCTCCGACGAAGAGCAGCGCTGCGAGGGCCGCCCAGATCCGCCAGTGCACGTGACCCATCGTGCGTCACCCTAGAACGGCCGCGGACGCCCGACCCGGTCAGTTCAGAGCAGCAGACCCGCGCTCAGCGCGTCAGGCGGACCGGCTTGGCCAGCGCCTGCGTGCCCGGCTGGGCGGCGGGGATCGCGGCGTTGACCGTCGCGGTGACGCGGCGCTGCGCTTTCAGCTGGCGGCGCCCAGCGGCGCTGAGCCGAATCGCCACAGGTGTGGCGTTCGTGGTGGAGACCGTGACCGTCGTGGTGCCGAGCAGCACCGCCGCGCGCGCCTTCGGTGCCGCGTGCTTCTTCGGCTTCTTCGGAGCGGGCATCGTCAGCGTGAGCGTGAGCTGGCACCGGTTGCCGGGACCCAGGGTCGCGAAGCGCACGAGCGTCTTGACCTGCTTGCGGCGGACCACGGTCGCGAGCTTCTGGCTCGGCGGCGAGAGCTGGCCGAGCGCGCACGGCGGAGCCGGCGGCGGCTTGAACGGGACCTGTGGCGGCTCGGGCGGGGTCGTCGGCTGCTCGGGCGGGACCGGAGGCGGATCCGGCGGCCCGCAGCGCATGTCGGCCGGGCAGCTGAGCGTCACGGCACCGGAGCGGGCGACGAGCGGGACGAGGCCAGGCGCCCAGCTTCCGCCGCCAACCTCCGCGCGGAGCTCGAAGGTGCGGTCGGTACGCGCGCAGACGCCGGCGAGGCCCTCGCCGTTGGTGAAGGCGAGGCCACCGGGAGAGACGCCGCCCGCGGTCGCGGCCCCGATCGCCTCGGTGGCGGTCAGCTCGGCGCCGTCGACCGGAAGCCCGTGGTAGGTGACGGCGGCGACCCAGCAGCCGGGGCGCGCCGGATCGGGTGAGGTGGACAGCGCCAGCGGAAGGAAGCGCCCGGCGGCTCCTTCGGCGGCGCACACGGGGATGTCCTTGCCGGCGTTGTCGCCTCCGCGGTCGCGCGCGATCGCCGCGGCGAAGGCCGCGCTGGCTGCGCTGCCCGGCGCGACCGAGCCGTCGACGGCATGCGCGCCGTAGTAGCCCATCCAGTGCTCGATCAGGTTGTACGGGCTCTTGCCGGCGGGGTCGTCGCCGACCAGCGAGGACTCCCGCTCGACCGCGGCGTAGCCCATGTAGTCGGTCACGTTGCAATCCGAGCCCATCACCGTGTCGGTGACCAGCGCAGTCGTCCCGGCGCGCCCGGCGTCGCTGATGTAGCTCGCCGCCTCGGTGCCCGGCGGCGCGTCCGGGGAGCGCTTGGCCCAACCGAGCTCGGTCTGCAGGAGCGGGACGTCGGTGCGGTGCACCGCCTGGAGCGCCTGCTGCTCGCGGCGCAGGTTGGCGACGATGTTCAGGGCCGCGGGCCCGTAGGGGTGGACCGCGATCCCGTCGACCTTCCACCCCGGCCCGCCGGCCGCGAACAGGTCTTGGATGAAGTCGTCGTCGTTGGTCACCGGGTATTGGCAGTCGACCCCGCCGCCCCAGACGATGCCGCCGACCACGACCTGGGCGTCCTCGTCCTCCTCGCGGATCGCGGTCCGTGCCGCGTTGTACATCGCCACGTACTGGGCGGCGCTCGGCCGGTTGTTCCAATAAGCGTCGACGTTCGGTTCGTTCCAGACCTCGTACTGCGTCATCGGAATCGCAGTGCCTGAGTACGTCTCCCAGAACTCGCCGCCACGGCCGTAGCGGTGCGCGAGCGCCCGGGCGAACGCGGCGTACTCGTCCGGGTCCTTCGGCGGCACGTAGCGCGAGATCACCTCGTCGCAGCCGGGCGGCGTGTACTTCGGCTGCTGCGCCCAGACGGGCGCGAGGTCGATCACCGGCAGCCAGCGCAGTCCGCGTTTGGCCAGCGCGCCAGCGATCCGGTCGGGGATCGTCCAGTCGTACGGCGAGGCGGCGCTGTCGTGCTGGACGAGGTCCCACGCCGCGTCGGTCCGGGCGACGCCCATCCCGTCCTGGGACATGGCGCTCAGGTACGGGTCCCACGGCGGCGCGGGACCTTGCGGATGGGCCCAGACGGTGTCCCAGTTGACCAGGCTCTGGATGTTGAGCCCGAAGCCGTGGGGGGTCGCCGCCGCGGGGGCCTGCGCCTGTGCCGGGCGCGGGCCCGCGAACGCGATGGCCAAAACGGTCATCGCGATCAACATGAGCGGGCGACGCATCAGTGCAGTATGCACATGACGATGTGAGAGGAACAGCAGTTCACTGTGATTCTCACAGATGTCCGTCGCTCGCCGCTTCCGAGGCCGAACTCGTCGATCGGAGCCGCCCGCTGCCCCGCGGGGAACTCAGCAGACGACGCGCAGCGCCGCCGGGCGGACCGTGAAGGCCGCCTCGGTGACGTGCTTCCAGTAGTCGCCGTCGACCTGCATCGGCAGCGGCCGGTCACAGCGGAACGTGACCGTCGGCGCGGCGGGGAGGACCTCGATGCGCGGGTGGCCGTCGGCGCGGACCGGCGCCAGCGTGCGGAACGTGACGGACGGGACGTCAAGCCAGCGCAGGCCGGGCATCAGGCCGACGGCGGCGAGCGTGCCGCTTTCGAGGGTCACGTCGGTCGCGAGCGTCAGCGGCCGCGGCCCCGCGTAGGTGTAGGCCTGGGCGTTCTGCACGATAGCGGTGATGGCACGCAGCTCGCGTCCGCCCGACTCGATGGTGATGCCGGCCTCCGCGCCGAAGTACTCCTGCCGGGCGACGCGCACGGCCTCGGCCCAGAACGCCGTCCAGCGGAAGCGGTGCTTGCGCGCGAGATCCTGGTCGACCAGCTCGACGACGGCGGCGTCGAGCCCCACCCCGACGGTGAAGGCGAACGGGCGGCCATCGACGTAGCCCAGGTCGATCGTGCGGGAAGCGCCGCCGAGCTTTGCCACGCGCTGGGCGGCTTTGACGCCGTCGTGGCCCATGCCGAGCATCCGCGCGAGCACGCTCGCGTTGCCGCCAGGCAGATGCGCCAGCGCGGTCTGCGTCCCAGCGAGCGCGCGGATCGCCTCGTTCGCCGTGCCATCGCCGCCGTAGACCGCGACCACCTCGGCGCCGGCGAGGACGGCTTCCTGGGCGATCTCGGTCGCATGGCCCTGCGCCTGCGTCTTCTGCACGTCGACGTCGAACCGCTCCGACAGCGCCTCGCGGATCAGCCCGGCGCGCTTCGTGGACACGGTCGTGGCGGTCGGGTTGACGATCAGCGTCAGGCGGCTCTTGGCACCCGGCCGGGCCGGAGCGGGGGAGGGCGCGGCCTCCGGCCGCTGCGCGTCGGCGGCCTGTGGAGCCTGCGCTTCGGCGGCACCCGCCGCCGCGCTGCTGCCAGGCTCGCCCGGCCCCGCGGGCTGCGTCACAGCCAGCCGCGCTTGCGGAACACGGTGATCATCCCGACGAGCAGGACGAACATCAGGCCGACGATCACCCAGAACGCGTGGATGCTGTTCTGCCCGGGCAGACCGGTGTTCATGCCGAAGACCGAGGCGACGAGCGTGAGCGGCAGGACGATGACGCTGATCGACGTGAGGACGAGCAGCACGTCGTTGGCCCGGTGCGAGTAGATCGCCTCGTTCGTGCGCTCCAGGGCCTCAGCGACCTCTTTGAAGTTCTCGAGCATGTCCCAGATCCGCTCGGACGCGTCGTTGATGTCGTCGAAGTAGATCTCCTGGTCCTCCAGGAGGTAGCGCTTCGTGCGCTCCAGGTCCTTGAGGGCCAGGCGCTGCGGCCGGATCACCTTGCGGAAGTTGATGATCTCCTGCTTGGCGTTGGAGATGTCGCGGACGGTGTCGGCGGAGGGGCCCGAGAAGATGTCTTCCTCGGAGCGCTCGAGCTTGTTGCCGATCTTGCGGAGCATCGGGAACGACGCGTCCACGCAGGTGTCGACGATCTTGTAGAGCAGGAAGCCGGCGCCCTGGGCCATCAGGTCGTCGCGGGCCGACTGCTTGCGCTGGCAGCGGTCGAACAGGTACGAGAGCGGCTGGATCGGGTCGTTCGGCAGCGTGATCACGTAGTCGGGCCCGATGAACATGTCGAGCTCGACGGCGTTCAGGCGGCCGACCGCTTTGTCGTACTGCGGGAAGTGCAGGACGATGAAGAGGTACTCGTCGTACTCGTCGACCTTCGGGCGCTGGTTGCGCGAGAAGACGTCCTCGTAGTCGAGCTCGTGGAAGTCCGGGTAGCGCTCCTCAAGCCAGACCCGGTCGGCGGCCGTGGGCTTCTCGATGTGGATCCAGCGCAGGTTGTCGGTCTCGACGACCTGCGCGCGTGCGACGAGCTCTTCAGGCGGAGCTGACGGCGAAACGACGCGCCCGCGCGTGCGCCGCGGCAGCGTGGGCCGCGATGTCATGAGGCTGCGCATGGCTACTGGGGGGTTCGTCGGTCATCGTCGTCGTTGATCCTGCATCCGCCGCCGCGGGTGCGCTGAGCAGTCTACCGGCGCGCGGCACATCGCCTGCAGGGCGGACAACACACTGGACGGACCGCCCGTTTTGGTAGCCTGGCCAGCAGCAGGCCGAAGCGCCTTGCAAGACACATCCAGAGGAGTGGAGGGACTGGCCCTACGAAGCTCCGGCAACCACCGCCACGCGGGAACGGTGCCAATTCCAGAGAGATGTGGCCGGAGACTCCTCTTGAGGAACCCGCCACAACGTCGAGGCGGAAGGAACCCGAGAGTGAACGCAAAGAGTCTGACCTGTCGCGAGTGCGGCTTTGAGTACCCGCTCGAGGCGCGCTACGTCTGCGAGCGCTGCTTCGGCCCGGTCGAGGTCGCCTACGACTTCTCCGGCCTCGCTGGCGACCCGGAGTCGGTCAAGCGCCGCATCCAGGCTGGTCCGCAGAACATCTGGCGCTACGCCGACTTCCTGCCGGTCGACGCGCTCCCCGCGGGCGCGCACGCCGGCCTGCCGGTTGGCAGCACGCCCCTCGTCAAAGCCGACCGCCTGGCCGCCGCGCTGGGCCTCAGCGGCGAAGTGTGGGTCAAGAACGACGCCCACAACCCCACGCACTCGTTCAAGGACCGCGTCGTCGCCGTCGCGTCGGCCCGCGCCCGCGAGCTCGGCATGACGACGCTGGCCTGCGCCTCGACCGGCAACCTCGCTGGCGCCGTCGCCGCTCAGGCTGCGGCGCTCGGCCTGGAGTCCTACGTCTTCATCCCGAGCAACCTCGAAGAGCAGAAGATCCTCTCGACGGGCGTCTACGGCACGAAGCTCGTCAAGGTGCGCGGCAACTACGACGACGTCAACCGCCTCTGCACCGAGCTGTCGGGCGAGCGCGACTGGGCGTTCGTCAACGTGAACGTGCGCCCGTACTACGCCGAGGGCTCCAAGACCCTCGCGTACGAGATCGCCGAACAGCTCGACTGGACCGTCCCGGACCGCATCGTCGCTCCGATCGCGTCCGGCTCGCTCTTCACCAAGCTCAAGAAGGGCTTCGGCGAGTTCCGCGAGCTCGGCCTCATCACCGGTGAGGACCCGACGATGAACGGCGCTCAGGCCACCGGCTGCTCGCCCGTCGCCACGGCCTACGCCGAGGGCAAGAATTTCTGCAAGCCCGTCAAGCCGGACACGATCGCCAAGTCGCTGGCCATCGGCAACCCCGCCGACGGCCCGTACGCGATCGACGTCGCCCGCAACACGGGCGGCTCGATCGAAGCGGTCACCGACGACGAGATCCGCGCCGGCATCCGCCTCCTCGCCGAGACGACCGGCATCTTCACCGAGACCGCCGGCGGCGTCACCACCGCCGTGCTCAAGAAGCTCGCCGACCAGGGCGCTATCGGCGCAGGCGAGCGCACCGTCATCGTCATCACCGGCGACGGCCTCAAGACCCTCGACGCCGTCCGCGGCTCGTTTGAGTCCTTCGAGGTCGAACCCAGTCTGGGCGACTTCGTCGCCAACGTCGAAGAGAAGGCGCTCGTCTAAGACGGCCTTCTCACCGCACCACCGCCTGAAAGACCTGCACATGCCCCTGATCAAGCTTCCGACTCAGCTCCGCGACGTCGCCGGCGGCGCCGCCGAAGTCACCGTCGAGGGCGACACCGTCGGCTCGGCCCTCGAATCGCTCTTCGCCCAGCACGAGGAGCTCCGCGGCCGCATCACCGAAGACGGCGAGCTGCGCCGCTTCGTCAACATCTACCTCGCTGGCGAGGACATCCGCTACCTCGACGGCGTCGACACGCCCGTCCCGGCCGGCGGCGAGCTCACCATCTTGCCTGCGGTCGCTGGCGGCTGCTGAGCGGCCCTCGCGGCGATCTTCGGTCCGCCCGAGAATCCACTGTACGGAGTACTTGTGGATCCTCGGCCAGACCGAATCTCATCCACGATGGCTCGCTCAGAGGGCCACCGGGATACGACCTGATCGACGGGCGCCTGCGGGCGCCCGTTCGCATTCCTGGGGAGGCAGCAGACCGCCGCTAGCGTCGTCAGCGTGGAACCGGAGCGGACTCCCGACGGGCGCTACATCGTCGTCAACGGGCGGCGGTGGCGGGCCAGCGACCCGGGTTTGCCTGAGGAGCGCCGCCAGGAGCTGGTGGACGAGCTGATGGACGCGCGGCGTGCCGTCGCCGCCGCGAAACGCGCGGATGACACGGCAGCCGAGCGCGCAGCGCGCGACCGCGTCCACGCGGCGAAGGTCGCGCTGGGGGAGCGCGGTACGCCGTGGTGGGAAGAACCGCGTCGCTAACCGGCAGCGGCCCGAGCCGCTACTCCAGCCCGAGGCCGAGGTTGTAGTGGTCGAGCACCTCGGCCGCGGTGATCACCCGCGAGTAGAGGGCAGCCTGGTCGAGGTCGGCGCCCGTGAGGTAGAGGTTCGACTCGTGCGAGCGGCCGAGCCAGATGGTCGTGCTGCCGGTGTGCGCCGTCGTGTTGCAGGTGGTGGCATTGGCGACCGAGACGCCGTCGAGGAAGAGCTCGATCGCGCCGCTTGTGCGCACGCGCGTGAAGACGACATGGTGCCACTCGCCGTCGCTGAGCGCACCGGCGTTGGAGCGGATGGTGGCGCCGTTGCCGCAGCCGGCGACGAGGCGCCCGGTGGCGTCGAGGGCGAGGCCGAAGTCGTTGTTGCTGGCAGCGCTGCCAGCGTCGATGATGCCAGCGGAGTTCGACCAGACCGTACCGGTGCCGCCGCCGCTGCTGGCGCTGCCCTTGATCCAGATCTCGAGGGAGTAGTTGGAGGCGATCGCGCCGAGGCGGTTGCCGGAGAGGTAGTCGGTGGTGCCGTTGAGGCGGACGGCCTGGTCGGTCGAACCGACGTTGGCGCCGTCGACGCGGCGGGTCGGCGTGCCGTTGTACGTCAGCGTGGCGGTGCCCCCGGACCCGACGTTCGCAGCGGTCGTGCCAGTGTCGCTGAGGCGGTAGTACTGGGCGACGTTCGCCGTGGCGGCGGCCCCGAACTCGCCGCGGAGCAGCCCGTCGTAGGAGCGGATGTTGAAGGTGTTGCCCGAGAGGGTGGAGCGGTCGCCGTTGTTGTTCGTCGCCTTGATCGACCACGCGCCGCTTGTGCCGGTCTCCAGCGGCGAACCCGCGGCCTGCACGGCGCTGCGGTACTGGTAGCCGGAGAACGGGCCGCCCGACGTGTTGAGCGGCACGGCGGTGTCGCCGTTGATGCCACCGAGGTCGGCGGTGACGCTGGCGATCCCGGCGACGTCGGTCACCGAGTTCACGCACGCGTAGAAGTCGCCGCCCTGGCGGACGGTGTCGACGGGGGTGCCGACGGCGCAGGTCGGGTCGCTCGTGATCCTTACGCCGGTGATGACGGGCTTGGACGTGACCGCGCGCGTGGTGAAGGTGCTCACGCCGGTGCTGGTCGACGAGATGTAGGCCGCCAGCGCGGTGCCGCAGACACAGCCGAGGATCGCGAGCGCGACGAGGACGATGCGGGAGCGGACGGTCACTGGCTGTGGGCCTCCCACGTGAACTGGCCGGTCGCGCTCGAGCTGGCGGCGGCCGGGTCCTCGTCGACGGTGACTTCGATGCGGTACCAGTGGGCGTCGCCTTCGCGCCAGACGGCGGGGGCGGAGACGGCGTCGTGGATGGCGCCGAGCTCGTCGGCGCCGAGGGCGCGCGACCAGATCCCGACCTGGTCGGCGCGGCCGCCCGTGTAGGTGGCTGCGGTGCCGTCGCGCATCAGGAAGAAGGGCGAGGTGGGCGCCGTCGTCGCGGAGGCGGTGCCCGAGAAGACGCGGCGGCCGTCGAGGTAGTACTCGACCGTGGCGCCGTTGCGCACGAGCGCGTGGTGGTGCCAGGCGCCGCGGAGCGGCGAGAACTGCACGCCGGTGTCGAAGACCTCGCCGCTGCTGCGGAACTTGAGCGTGCCGCTGCCATCGTCGAAGCCCAGCGACCACCCGGCGGCGGCGCCAGAGGTGCTGTCGCGGAGGAGGTTGTTGCCGCTCGTCAGGCGGAACCAGCCCGCGATCGTCGCGGCGGTGGTGAGGCCCGTGGCCGGCAGCGAGAGGGTCTGCGTCGTGCCGTTGAAGGCCAGGCCCCACTGGTCGTCGGTCGGCGACGGGTGGGCGCCGGCCGTCACGACCGGGGCGCCAGTCGCGGTGGCTGCCGTGCCGGTCGACGCGACGGTCGAGGCCTGGTTGGGCTGGAAGCTGCGGAAGTTGTCGATCTGGACGCCCGTGCTGTCGTCCTGCGCGCCGACGCCGACGAGGCGGATGCCGGTGCGGCCGGTGGCGGCGATCGTGCCGTCGGTCGCCGAGAGGCGCTGGCTGCCATCGATCTTCACGGCGGTCGTCGTGCCGTTCTGCTCGACCACGACGTGCGCGGTGTCGCCGACGTTGATCGGGCCGCTCCACGAGTCGAGCACGGTGATCGTGCCGGCGTTCGCCGTCGCAAGCTCCCAGATCCCCGCGTCGCCGCGGTACCGGATGAGGTAGCCGGTATCGCCGGTCGTCGGCATGCGCGTGAGCAGGCCCGCCTCGCCGGAGGCGGAGCGCAGCGTGAAGTCGGCGGTGATCGTCTCGGCGCCGGTGGCGGTCGCGAGGCGGTAGATGGCGGTGCCCGCCGCCTGCGGGCGCGCGCGGCCAGATCCCGTGAAGACCGCGTTGGTGGTGCTCACGGCCTGGCGGGTCCAAGCGCCGCCGTAGAGCTCCACGCGGGAGCTGAGCAGCGCGGCCGGGGTGCCGCTGAACTGGTCGGCGCGGCGCGTGCGCTCGCCGAGCTCCCAGAGCCCCACCAGGTTCGTGCGCGCGGCGAGAACGGGGGAGATCGATGTGGCGAACAGCGTCTCGGACGGGTCGCTGACGCCCGTCGCCCAGTTTGCGGGCATGTCAGACAGGCGGCCGTCGTAGACCACGCCGTTGCCGATGCCGTAGTAGTCGCGCTCGTCAGGTGCGAAGCCGGAGCAGTCGTCCCAGGCTGCGGCGCCGCTGCCGCGCTCGATCTTCACGCGCAGATGCTGCGCGAGAGTGCCGGTCGATGCGGCGCGCAGGCGGACCTCCGACGGGAGGCTGCCATCGGACGTGACCCGGATGCAGCTCGTGTCAGAGCCGCCCGCGCCCGCGTTGATGAGGCCGAGGCCAGCGCCGCCGCTGCCGTTGTCGGTCAGGTGGACCGAGCCGGCTTCGACGTCGTTGCCCGCGTTGCCCGTCTGCGCCGTGTAGGCAGCCAGCGTTCCGGCCGACAGCACGCAGGCGCCACCGAACACGGCCAAGGGAGACAGGAGACGACGCAACGCCACTGCACCAGACATCGCCCTCGCGCGTGGGGGCGGCAGAGCCGCTGGACGTATGACCCAAGACTCCGGTGTAAAAGACCCCGGATTCGGTGTTTGTTGGACAGATGGACGGCAATGCGCCTACGTTCGTTCACACCGGACTCAAGCCATTGCCCGAAATCCCGAAGAGAAGACCAGTTGCACCGCCCAGACCGGGTGGCCGCCCCCCACTGATCACGAGAAATCTGAAGGATCCATGCCTCGCTCACGCAAGCTTCTGCTGACGACCCTGGTCGTTGGCGCCACGAGCGCAGTCGCAGGGCTCGGTGTCTTCGCAGCGTTCACCGCGACGACCGACAACACCGGGAACTCGATCGCGTCGGGCACCGTGACCATCTCCGACAATGACTCGGCTGCTGCCCTGTACGCGGTGACCAACCGCGGCCCGGGCTCCAGCACCGTCTCGTGCATCCGCGTGTCCTACACCGGCACGCTGCCGTCGACGGTGAAGTTCTACCGCTCCAACACGGTCACGAACGGCACCGCCTTCAACCTGCGCATCGAGCGCGGTTCGGGCCTCTCGGGCTCCTACCCGTCCTGCACCGGCTTCACGGCCGCTGCTGACGTCTACAACGGCACGCTCGGCGGTCTCGCGACCTCCTACGCGGCCGCACCGGACGCCAAGGGCTCCGCATGGGCGCAGAACGACACCGTCGACTACCGCGTCACCGCGACTGTCGTCGACGACCCGACGCCGAACTCGCACGCGTCGGTGGTCTCGTCGGGCACCCACTCCTTCACCTGGGAAGCCCAGAACAACTAACGCCCTGGCGGGGCTTTCGCGCCGCAGTTTCGGTTCGGGCGGAGCCGGTTCAGGCCTCTGGCCGGGCCGGATCCGCGCGGAGTGAAGATGCAAGCGAGAGTCCGCCAGACGCCGGCGCTCGTGAGACGCTGCACGCTTGCAGCACGAGGCTGACAGAGACACCAGGAGCGCGGTCGCCCGCGTGCTTGGTGCCCTCGTCGGCCTCGGCGTCGTGTTCGCGGTCGTCGCGCCGACGCGCGGCGTAGAGCCGCAGCAGGGCGCCGGCGGCGCGGCAGCGCCCGCGCAGATCGAGGTCCGCGCCATCGGCGCGGGGGAGTTCGAGGTCGATCCGCTCGGCACGGTCCTGGAGGCCACGGCGTTCCCGCCTCCGGGAACGCGCGGCGGCCCGACGCTGGCGGTCACGATCCGCAACATCACCGGTCTGCCGCTGAAGGTGGGCGTGCGCCTGCTCGGGCTCTCGCCGACGCTCGACAAGGCCGTCAAAGTGCGCGCGAGCGTCGCGGGCGGCGTCGCCGTCAACGGGCCGCTGGGCCTCGCCGGCGAGTGGTCGAAACCGACGGGCGTCCTGCAATCAGGGCAGCAGTCGACGCTCCGGATGCGCTTCAAGCTCCTCCCCGGGCTGCCAGCCGATGCGTGGCAGGGCAAGCTCGATGTCCGGCAGCTCGAAGTCCGCGCGATCAAGCTCGACGGCACGCCTGCGGCTGATGCGCAGACGATCGGGAGCACGACCGTTCCGGAGACGACCGCGACGAGTCCGGGCCCCGCCGGGACGACCCCGCCGCCGGCCGCGACGACGCCGCCAACCGCTGGGCCGCCGGCTCCGGCCGCGGGGACGACGCCGTGAGCGGGGCGCAGCAACCCACCGCGGGACGCCTCGCGTTGCGCTTCGGCGAAGCCCTGGTCGGCGGCCTCGTCGCGGGATTCGTCTTGCTCGCGCTCGCGCCGGTCGTGCTCGGCTGGCGGCCGTACACGGTGCTCACCGGCTCGATGCGGCCGGTGATCCAGCCGGGCGACGTCGTCATGGACCAGCCCGTGAAGATCTCCGACGCGCACGTCGGCGACGTCGTCACGTTCAGCGACCCGAGCCGCGACGGCGTGCTCGTGACGCACCGGATCCGGTCGATCACGCGCGGCCCGGTCCAGACCGACGTCGAAACCCGCGGCGACGCCAACAACTCGTCCGAGCGGTGGACGATCAAAACCCAGGACCGCGTGGGCCGGGTCGTCTATGTGATCCCGAAGGTCGGCCACGCCGCGAACGCGATCCGCAACCCGGCCGGGATCATCCTGCTCGTCGTCATCCCGGTGCTCGGCATCGGCCTCGGGATCGTGCGCAAGATCTGGAAGGAAGAGGACGAGGACGACGACGCACCGGCGGACGGCGGCGGCGAGCCCGAACCTGCAACCGGCGCTGCGGATTCACAGGACGAAGGCGCGGACGCCGCCCCGGACCGGTAGCCTCCGGGATCTACCAGCGCCCGTAGCTCAGTGGATAGAGCGCCTGCCTCCGGAGCAGGAAGTCGCAAGTTCGAATCTTGCCGGGCGCGCTCTGAGGGCGTACGCCCTCGTTCACCGCGCGCGGGGGTACGCCGGAAGGTCTTCGGTCCATGCGCCTGCGCCCCGACCGCGTCCCCGGAACGGAGACCCTGCTCATGGCCGACGAAGCCCCGCTTCCCCCTGTCGAACGCGACACGCTCGATCTCGCGCTGCGGTCGACCCCCGACCCGTTCCTCGGCGACCTCATCGAACTCGCGCAGCACGGCACCGAGCTGGCGGTCGGCCTGCTGGTCAACGGCATGGTCGTGATCGGCCGCCTCGACCGTCCGGAGGCGATCGCGTCTGCCCTCGGCACGATGCGCCAGCGCCTGATCGACCGCTCGCCCAAGCCCGAAGGCCAGTCCGACGAGCAGTGGGCCTCCGTCCGCGAGGGCTTCGCGAACGCGCCGCTGAACTTCGTCGCCGAGCGCCAGCAGGTCGAAGCGGCCGTGCACCAGGAGCTTTCCGAGCGCGCCGTCGACGGCGTCGTGAACATGGACGAGCTGCCTGCGACGCTGGCCCGCCAGGCTCGTGAGATCGCCACCCGGACCCACATCACCCTCACCGACGCGCGCATCGCCGCGCCGGGCCAGGACGGCATGACCGCTCTGCCCGTCCTGCGTGTCGCCGTGGCGCATGTGACGTCGTGGTGGTTCGCGATGCCCGACGAGGAGGGCCGCTCGAACATCGAGCTCTGGTCCGAGAACCGCAGCGAGGGCTGAGGCCCGCCCCCGGCGTGAGGCTGGCGGGCGCCGCCCTCAGCCTCTCGTCCGGCGCCGGCCCAGCCGGCCGGCGCCAGGTCGATAGTCAAGGCGATGAGAATCGTCGATTTTCGGCCTTTCCCGGATGAACCGGGCTTCCGCGAGGCGCTCCTCGAGCTGGCCGACGAAGTCCTTCCCGGTGATCTCGAGCGGGCCCGGCCGACGGCGCCCGCCCCGGTCGCCGTCGGATTCGCAGACGACCTCACCGACGCGCAGCTGTGCGCGTCGGCGACGCAGGTCAAGCACGACCTGGAGCGCGCGCTCGGCGAAGCCTTCTCGGTCGAGTTCAGCGTGGGTGGCGAGGCGCCCGCGGCACCTCGAGACGCTCCGCCCCGCTGACGGTCAGCCGGCGGACGATCGCCTCGCTGATCAGCAGGCCCGCCACGATCTGAACCGCCAGGATCGCAAGCAGGACGACGAGCTGCGCCCGCGCGGCGGTCTCCGGTGTCGCGCCGCCGAGCAGCAGGCCGACGAACGTGCCTGGGAGGGCGACCATGCCGACGCTGCGGGTCTGGTCGATCGCCGGGACAAGCCCCGTGGTGATCGCCTTGCGGACCAGCGGCGCGACCGCGGTCCGGACGTCGTCACCGAGGGCCAGGCGGGTCTCGAGCTCGTCGTGGTCGTCGGTGAGCCCTTCGACGAGCCGGCGGCCGGTGAGCGTGGTGGCCGACATCGCGCCGCCGATCAGGATCCCGGCCGTCGGGATGACCGCTTCCGGCGTCGCCTCGAACGCGCCGACGGCGAGCAAGATGCCGGTGGCGCTGAGCGCTGGCAGCCCGATCGCGCCCGCGGCGTAGATCCGCGATCCTGAGACCACGGCGATCCGCCCGCCCGACGTGATCGCCGCGGTGGCGACCATCGCCGCGACAAACAGGATGGCGAGCGGCGGATGCTCGAAGATCAGCGCGATCAGCAGGCCGACGACACCGAGCTGCACGGTCGCCCGCGCGGCCGCGCGCAGGACGGGCGCCGCGAGGCCGAGTCTGAGGCGCCACGCCAGGAGAGCGGCGAACAGCGCGAAACCGAGCGCCGCAGCCACCTGCTCCGCGGCGTGGCCGTTCACCGGACGGCCTCAGTCGTGCCGTCGAGGTGGACGATGCCGTCGGCGTAGCGCTCCGCGAACGCGCGGTCGTGGATCGCGAGGCACACACCCAGGCCGTCGGCTGCGAGCGCTCGGAACGTGTCGCCGAGCTGCGTCGCGGTGTCGGCGTCGAGCGCCGCGGTCGGCTCGTCGAGCAGGAGGAACTCGGGCTCGCGGATGATCGCCCGCGCGATCGCGGCGCGCGCCTGCTCGCCGCCCGACAGCTCGCTCGCGTCGCGCGACGCGAACTCCGCGGCCAGGCCGGAGGCCGCGAGCGCCGCGGTGACCACGTCGCCTGCGGGGGCGGGGGAGAGCCCGTACCGGAGGTTGTCGCTGACGGCGCCCTCGAGCATGACTGGCCGCTGGGCGACCAAGCCGACCCGGTGGCGCAGCTCCCGCGGGGGGATCTCGGTCACGGGGACGCCGCCGAGCGTGATCCTCCCGCGGTCCGGGTCGAGGAGGCGCGTCAGGCAGCGCAGCAGCGTGCTCTTGCCAGCGCCCGACGGCGCGATCAGCGCGGTGACGCGGCCGCGGTCGATCGCCACGGCCGCGCCTTCAAGCACGGGACGGCCGCCCCGGGAGAGCCACAGATCGGTGGCGACGAGTCCCGGTGCGGCCGCTGGGCTCACAGCGCCTTGTGGAAATCTCCGCCGCAGACCTCGTGGACGCCGGCGCCCGCGGCCTTGGCGTCAGCCGCCTGCCGCTTGAACTCCTCGTCGAGCATGATCGGCTTGCCGGTCTGCTCGTAGACCTCCGCCCAGCCGGAGCCGAGCAGCGCGCCCTGCCAGGTGTTGGCGACCTTGGTGTCGGCGGAGCTCACGTAGGCGAGCATGCGGCCGAACTCGTCGCGCTCGGCCTGCGTCGGGTCGACCGAGACGGTGACCTCGGGGCTGCGCTTGACGAGCTGGCGCATCGCGCCGCGCGCGAGCGTGCCGCCGCACTCCTTGCTGCCGGTCTTCTTCTTCGACGACTCAGGGGCGTCGATGCCGAGCAGGCGGACCGTCTCCCGCTTGCCGTCGATCTTGACGACGAGCGTGTCGCCGTCGATGGCCTTCACGGTCTTGGCCGCGACGCCCGGCGGGATCTTGGCGAACTTCGGCGTGGTCGGCTTCGCGTCAGCGCCGTCGTCGCCGCCGCACCCGGCGAGGGCGAGCCCGAGGCCGGCCAGCGAAGCCGCAACCGCGGCGGTGGAGAAGGGACGCGATGACTGAGACACGCGCTGATGATGTCGTGTCACGGGGTCGTTGTGCGCCATGCCTCACGCAGCCGGCCAGGCAGCAGGGTGGCAAGCACCACAGTTCGGCGACGGAAAACCCCTGGATTCCCTGCTCCCGCTACGCTCGTGGCGTGGACCTCTCGGTGTTCTTCGCGGGCACGGGGGCCTCGTCGCCCTCTGCCCGCCGCGGGCTCTCCGCCACGCTCATCCGAGCGGGCGGCGACCGCCTGCTCGTGGACTGCGGCGAAGGCACGCAGCGCCAGCTCGTGCGCAGCGTCGGGCTGCCTGAGATCGACACCGTGCTGCTGACGCACCTGCACGCGGACCACTGGTTCGGGCTGCCAGGCATGCTGAAGACCTTCGACCTGCGTGACCGCAGCGCCCCGCTTGAGATCTACGGGCCCGCCGGCACCCGCGCGATGCTCGACCGCGTCAGCGCCGTGCACGGCAAGCTCGGCTACCCGGTCGACGTCGAGGAGCTCGACGTCGATGAGTCGCTGCGCTTCGACGGGTACCGCATCCAGACCTTCGCCACGCGCCACCGCGGCGCGACCCTCGGCTACGTCTTCGTGGAGGACGACCGGCCCGGCCGGTTCGACGCCGAGCGCGCCGCCGCCCTCGGGATCGAGCCGGGCCCGGAGTTCGGCCAGCTGCAGCGCGGCGAGACCGTCCGCGGCGTGGAGCCGTCGCAGGTGATGGGGGAGACGCGCCGCGGGCGGCGGATCGCGTTCACGGGCGACACGCGCCCGAGCGACGCGACGGTGGTGGCCGCGAGCGGCGCCGACCTGCTGGTCCACGAAGGCACGTTCACCGCCGCAGACCGCGAGCGGGCCGCCGAGACCGCGCACTCGACCGGCGAGCAGGCGGCGCGGGTCGCTGCGGACGCGGGCGTCAAGCTCCTCGTGATCACGCATGTCGCCGCGCGGGTGCACGGCGGCGAGCTGGAGCGCGAGGCGCAGGCCGTTTTCGCGAACACGGTCGTCGCGCGGGACTTCGACGAGGTCGAGCTGCCGCTGCCGGACCGCGGAGACCCCGTCCACCACACGTGGAGCGACCGGCGCCGCGCGCTCGCCGAGGCCGCCGCGCAGGCCGAGGTCGAAGCCGCAGGGCGGCCCGACGGCGCCGCCGCCGAGCCCGAAAGCGCCGCAGAGCAGGCAGAGCCTGCCGCCGCCGCGGAGCCGACCCCGGCTGGCACCTAATCAGGGGGCGGGGCTGGTAGATTCCCCGCCGTCCTTTAACCCGGTCCTGTGAGGCCAGGAAGGTGCCCGAGATCAGCCAGAAGATCGTCCTCGACGGCGACGCCGTCAGCCGTGCGCTCACCCGCATCGCCCATGAGATCGCCGAACGCGATGCTCGCCATGGACCGATCGTGATCGTCGGGATCCACCGGCGCGGTGTCCACCTCGCGCGCCGCCTGGCGCCGCAGGTCGCTGAGCTCGTCGGCGCGCCGGTCGAGCTGGGGACGATCGACATCGCGTTCTACCGCGACGACCTCGGCACCCGGCCGTCCTCGCCGATCGTCAACTCGACCGAGGTCGACACCGACCTCGCCGGCAAGACCGTCGTGCTCGTCGACGACGTGCTCTACACCGGCCGCACGATCCGCGCGGCGATCGACGCCCTGTTCGACCTCGGCCGCCCGGGCCGCGTGCGCCTCGCGGTCCTCGTCGACCGCGGCCACCGCGAGCTGCCGCTGCGCCCCGACTTCGTCGGCAAGAACATCCCGACGGCCTCAGACGAGCGCGTCTACGTGCACGTCGCCGAAGTCGACGGCGACGACGAAGTGACCGTGACCCACCCCGGAGGAGACCGCGAATGAAGCACCTGCTGTCGATCGCCGACCTGGAGCGCGACGACGTCGAGCTGGTCCTCGAGCGCGCCGCCTCGTTCTCCGAGGTCGTCGGCCGCGAGATCAAGAAGGTCCCGGCCCTCCGCGGCCGCACCGTCCTCACGCTCTTCTACGAAGCCTCGACGCGCACGCGCTCCTCGTTCGAGCTGGCCGCCAAGCGCCTCTCTGCCGACACGGTCAGCTTCTCCGCCGGCGGCTCGTCGGTCGAGAAGGGCGAGTCGCTCAAGGACACCGTCCTCACGCTGGCCGCCCACTCGCCCGACGCGATCGTCGTCCGCGCGCCGTGGGCCGGGACGCCGCAGCTCGTCTCCCAGTGGACCGACGCGGCGATCGTCAACGCCGGCGACGGCAAGTGCGAGCACCCCACGCAGGCGCTCCTCGACCTCTTCACGATGCGCCAGAAGCTCGGGCCGGACCTCGAAGGCCGGTCGGTCTGGATCGTCGGCGACGTCGCCCACTCGCGCGTGGCGCGCTCGCTCATCCGGATCCTCGTGCTCACGGGCGTCCACGTGACCGTCTGCGGCCCGCCGACGCTGATCCCGCCGGACATCGCCGCCCTCGGCTGCGACGTGACCTACGACATCAGCGGCATCAACGACGCCGACGTCGTCTACACGCTGCGCCTGCAGCACGAGCGGATGACCGCCGCGGGCCTGCTGCCCAGCCTCGGCGAGTACGCGTCCCGCTTCCAGGTGAACACCGCGCGCCTGTCGCCGAACCAGGTCGTCATGCACCCTGGCCCGGTCAACCGCGGCGTGGAGATGAGCGGCGAAGTCGTCGACTCGCCCCAGGCTGTCATCACGATGCAGGTCCAGGCCGGCGTGGTCGTGCGCATGGCGGTGCTCTACGAGCTGCTCGCCGGCGCCCGCGCCGACACCTACGCGAAGGAGCGTGCCGCATGATCGTCCGCGCCGAAGCCCCAGCCACGGACGTCCTCCTGCGCGGCGTCCACGCCCTCGACGTGCGCGCGGGCCTCGACGGCCCCGCCGACGTGCTCGTGCGCGGCGGCGTGATCGAGCAGATCACGCCCGCGGGCGAGCTCGACTCGGCCGACACCGAGGGCCTGCAGGTGATCGACGGCCGCGGGCTGCACTGCTTCCCCGGCTTCTTCGACCCGCACGTCCACCTGCGCACGCCCGGCCAGGGCTACAAGGAGACGATCGCCACGGGCACTGCCTCCGCAGCCGCGGGCGGGTTCACCGGCATCGTCGCGATGCCGAACACCAACCCGGTGGTCGACTCGACGTCAGTCTTCGGCGCTCTCTTGGAGACCGCCCGCCGCGAAGCCGTGATCGGCGTCGGCTTCACCGCCTGCATCACGAAGGGCATGCAGGGCACTGAGCTGACCGAGATGGCCGCGCTCAAGGACCTGGGCGCCGTCGCCTTCACCGACGACGGCCTGCCGGTGCCCGACGCCCAGGTCTTCCGGATGGCCTGCCGGTACCAGAAGCTCGTCGGCGCGATCCTGATGCTCCACGAGGAGGATCCGCAGCTCGCCGCGGGCGGCGTGATGAACGAGGGCGCGGTCTCCGCGGCGCTCGGCGTCTCCGGCCAGCCCAACATCGCCGAGTCGGCCATGATCGCCCGCGACGCCGCGATCGCGGCTCACGAAGGCGCCCGCATCCACGTGCAGCACCTCTCCACGCGGGAGTCGCTGGAGGTCGTGCGCACGGCCCGCGAGCGCGGCACGCAGATCACCTGCGAAGCCAGCCCGCACCACCTGCTGCTCACCGATGAGGCCTGCCGCGGCCTCGACACGCACAGCAAGATGAACCCGCCGCTGCGCTCCGAGCGCGACCGGCAGGCGCTGATCGCCGCGGTGCTCGACGGCACGATCGACTGCATCGCCACCGACCACGCGCCGCACTCGCGCGATGAGAAGGCGCTGCCGTTCGAGCAGGCGCCGTTCGGCGTGACCGGCCTGGAGACCTCGTTCTCGGCCTGCTACACCGAGCTCGTCCTCGAGCACGGCCTGGAGCTCGGCCGGCTCGTCGAGCTGCTCGGCGCCGGCGCGGCGCTGGTCGACCTCGACCCGCCGCAGCTGAGCGAAGGCCGCCCGGCCGACCTCTGCCTCGTCGACCTGGAACGCTCCTGGATCGTCGGCGAGCACGGCTACGTGAGCAAGTCGGCGAACTCCTGCTTCGACGGCCGCGAGCTGCAAGGCAAGGTCGTGTTGACCGTCAGCCACGGCACGATCGCCTACGCCGACCCCGTTGTGACCCAGTCCCCCGACCCCGCACAGGCCACCTGATGACCCCAGACGCGTACCTCCTGCTCGAAGACGGCACCCGCTTCGACGGGCGCGCCGTGGGCGCTCCCGGCTACGTGACCGGCGAAGTCGTCTTCACCACCGGCATGTCGGGCTACCAGGAGTCGGTCACCGACCCGTCCTTCGCGGGCCAGCTGATCACGTTCACCTACCCGCACATCGGCAACTACGGCGTCTCGCAGGAAGCCATGGAGTCCGACCGGATCTGGGCACGCGGCGTGATCATGCGCGCGGCGACCAACTCCGAGGACGCCCCGACGGCCGAGGGCGGCTGGCTCGATTGGCTGCGCGACTGCGAGGTCGTCGCGATCGACGAGCTCGACACCCGCGCGCTGGTCAAGCACCTGCGTGACAAGGGCTCGATGCGCGGCGGCATCTTCCCGACATCGATCCGCGAGTCCGAGGCCCGCGAGATCATCCACAACGAGCCGTCGATGGCTGGGCAGGACCTCGTCAAGGAGGTCAGCCCGACCGAGATGAGCGAGCACGGCACCGGCGACGGCCCGCTGATCGCGGCGCTCGACACCGGCATCAAGGGCTCGATCGTGCGCAACTTCGTCGAGCGCGGCGCGCGCCTGCGCCTCTACCCGGCCCGCACCGATGCCCAGGTGCTGCTCGACTCCGGCGCCGACGCGATCTTCCTCGCCAACGGCCCTGGCGACCCGGCCGCCCTCGACGACATCGTCGAGACGCTGCGCACGGTCATCGGCAAGAAGCCCACGTTCGGTATCTGCCTGGGCCACCAGCTGATGAGCCGCGCCGTCGGCCTGGAGACCTTCAAGCTCCCGTTCGGCCACCGCGGCGGCAACCACCCCGTCAAGGACCTGGCCACCGGCCGCGTCGAGATCACCAGCCAGAACCACGGCTTCGCCGTCGTCGGCCCGGGCGGGCAGAAGTTCCTCCCGACCAACGAGCCGGTGCGCTGGGAGACCGACTTCGGGACCGCCGAGCTGTCGCACCTGAACCTCTACGACCGCACCGTCGAGGGGCTCACACTGCTCGACGTGCCAGGCGGCACGGTCCAGTACCACCCAGAGGCCGGGCCCGGCCCGAACGACGCCCTGTACCTCTTCGATCGTTTCCTGGAGCAGATCAATGCCGCGTCGTGACGATCTCAAACGGATCATGATCCTCGGCTCGGGCCCGATCGTGATCGGGCAGGCCGCCGAGTTCGACTACTCGGGCGCCCAGGCGTGCAAGATCCTGCGGGAGGAGGGCTACGAGGTCGTCCTCGTCAACTCCAACCCGGCGACGATCATGACCGACCCGGAGTTCGCCGACGCGACCTACGTCGAGCCGCTCACCCCGCCGGTCGTCGCCCAGATCATCGAGCAGGAGCGCCCCGACGCGCTCTTGCCGACGCTCGGCGGCCAGACCGCCCTGAACCTGGCCAAGGCGCTCCAGGAGGACGGGACGCTCGAGAAGTACAGCGTCGAGCTGATCGGCGCGAACTACGACGCGATCCACCGCGCCGAGGACCGCGAGGCGTTCGCAGAGACGATGGCGAAGGCCGGCCTCAAGATGCCCGCCTCGGGCATCGCCGAGGCGCCGCTCAAGGCCGACGGCCAGCGCGACCTCGACGCGGGCTGGGCCCAGGCGCAGGAGGTCCTCAAGACCACCGGCCTCCCGGCGATCATCCGCCCGGCGTTCACGCTCGGCGGCCGCGGCGGCGGCATCGCCTACACCGATGAGGACTACAAGCGGATCGTCCGCCAGGGCCTCGACGCCTCGCCGATCGGCCAGATCCTGATCGACCAGTCGGTGATCGGCTGGGGCGAGTTCGAGCTCGAGGTCATGCGCGACACCGGCGACAACGTCGTGATCGTCTGCTCGATCGAGAACATCGACCCGATGGGCGTCCACACGGGCGACTCGGTCACGGTGGCGCCGCAGCAGACGCTCACCGACCGGCTGTACCAGAAGCTCCGCGACCAGGCGATCGCCGTGATCCGCGCGGTCGGCGTCGAAACGGGCGGCTCGAACGTGCAGTTCGCGGTCAACCCCGAGACCGAAGAGATCCTCATCATCGAGATGAACCCGCGCGTGTCGCGGTCGTCGGCGCTGGCCTCCAAGGCCACGGGCTTCCCGATCGCCAAGATCGCCGCCCGCCTCGCCGTCGGGTACCTCCTCGAGGAGATCGACAACGACATCACCGGCGCCACGCCGGCGGCCTTCGAGCCGACGATCGACTACGTCGTCGTGAAGTGGCCGCGTTTCGCCTTCGAGAAGTTCCAAGGCGCCGACCCGACGCTCACGACCCACATGAAGTCGGTCGGCGAGGCGATGGCGATGGGCCGCTCGTTCCAGCAGGCGTTCGCGAAGGCGATGCGCTCGCGCGAGCTCGACAAGGCCCCGGCGATCGACGGCACCGTCGACGAGCTGCTGGAGCGCCTGAAGGTGCCGGACGCCGAGCGCTACGACGTGCTCTTCGCGGCTGCCCGCGGCGGCGCGACCGTCGAGCAGCTCCACGAGTCGACCAAGATCGACCTCTGGTACCTGCGCGAGCTGCACGCGCTCGCGCTGGATCCCGACGCGGCGTTCGCTGGCAAGCGCGTCTACCGCTCCGTCGACACCTGCGCCGCCGAGTTCCCTGCCCGCACGCCGTACTTCTACTCGGGGTGGGAGCACGGCTCTGCCGAGTCCGAGGTCGAGCGGGGCACCAACCCGTCGGTCATGATCCTCGGCTCGGGCCCCAACCGCATCGGCCAGGGCATCGAGTTCGACTACTGCTGCGTGCACGCCGCCTGGACGGTCAAGGCTTCGGGCCGCGATGCGGTGATGGTCAACTGCAACCCCGAAACGGTCTCCACCGACTACGACACCTCCACGCGCCTGTACTTCGAGCCGCTCACGCTCGAAGACGTGCTCGCGATCGTCGAGGTCGAGCAGCCCGAAGGCGTCATCGTGCAGTTCGGCGGCCAGACGCCGCTCAAGCTCGCGGCCGGCCTCCAGGAGGCAGGCGTGCCGATCCTGGGCACGAGCGTCGACTCGATCGACCTCGCCGAGGACCGCGGCCGCTTCGGCGCCCTGCTCGACAAGCTGGGGCTCAAGGCGCCGCCGTACGCCACGGCGGAGTCCGGGGCCCACGCCCTCGAAGTCGCCGAAGACGTCCAGTACCCGCTGCTGGCCCGCCCGTCGTACGTCCTCGGTGGCCGCGCGATGGAGATCGTCTACTCCAAGGAAGGCCTCCAGGACTACCTCGAGCGCACGGGCGGCCTCGGGCCGCGCGAGATCTTCCTCGACCGCTTCCTGGAGCAGGCGATCGAGGTCGACGTCGACGCGCTGTGCGACGGCGAGGAAGTCTGGATCGGCGGCATCATGCAGCACGTCGAGCAGGCCGGCATCCACTCGGGCGACTCCGCCTGCGTGCTGCCGCCGCACACGCTGCCGGAAGAGACCGTGGCTGAGATCCGCCGCCAGGCGGAGCTGATGGCGCTGGAGCTCGGCGTGGTCGGCCTCGTGAACTTCCAGTTCGCGGTCGCCGGCGCCGACGTCTACGTGATCGAGGCCAACCCGCGCGCCTCCCGCACCGTCCCGTTCGTCTCAAAGGCGATCGGCCAGCCGCTCGCGGGCCTGGCGGTCCGCCTGATGCTCGGCGAGAAGATCGCCGCGCTCGGCCTGCCCGAGGATCCGACGAGCCACGGCTACGTCGCGGTCAAGGAGGCCGTGCTGCCGTTCGACCGCTTCCATGGCGCCGACGCGGTGCTCGGCCCGGAGATGCGCTCGACCGGCGAGGTCATGGGCGTCGCGCGCGATGTCGCCACGGCGTTCGCCAAGGCCCAAGCCGGGGCAGGCGCTGCGCTGCCGGACAGCGGCACCGCGTTCATCACCGTCACCGATATCGACAAGCCCAAGGCCGTCGAGATCGGCCAGACGCTGCAGTCGCTCGGGTTCGACATCGTCGCCACGTCCGGCACTGCTGCGGCGCTGGAGGCGGCCGGCGTCAAGGTCAAGACCGAGCTCAAGAAGGTCGGCGAAGGCTCGCCGAACGTGGTGGAGATGATCGAGAGCGGCGACGTCGATCTCGTGATCAACACCCCGACCGGCTCGGGCGCCCACACCGACGGCTGGCAGATCCGCCGCGCGGCGATCACCGGCCGCGTGCCGTGCATCACCACGGCCACCGGCGGCGAGGCGGCCGTCCAGGCGATCGAGCGCTCCCGCGAAGGCGCGGCGCCGGTGATCAGCCTCCAGGCGCTGCACGCCGCGTCGGCAGCCCGTTAGCGGTTGCCGAGGCAGGGGACAGGCGGCGCGCGATGACCGGCACGGGGCTCTACCCGCGGGTGTCGCGGCTCGCGTTCCGCTTCGTCCCTCCCGAGCGGGCGCACGGGCTGGCCGTGCGCGCGCTGCGGTCTGGGCTCGTCGCGGTGCGCACCGTCGACGATCCACGGCTCCGCGTCGACGCCCTCGGGCTGCGGTTCCCGAATCCGCTCGGCATGGCCGCGGGGTTCGACAAAAACGCCGAGGTGCCGGGGCCGCTGCTGCGGATCGGGTTCGGGTTCGCCGAGATCGGCACCGTGACGCCGCTCGCCCAGCCCGGGAACCCGCAGCCGCGCATGTTCCGGCTGCCCGCCGACGACGCCGTCATCAACCGGCTCGGCTTCAACAACGAGGGCCACGGCGCGGCGCTCGCGCGCCTTCAGGCCGCCCAGCTCCGGGGCGTCGTCGGCGTGAACGTCGGCGCCAACAAGGACGCCGCCGACCGCGTCGCGGATTACGTCGCGGGGATCGAGGCGTTCGCCGAAGTCGCCTCGTACTTCACCGTGAACGTCTCGTCGCCCAATACGCCCGGACTGCGAGACCTCCAGGCCGCCGACGCGCTCCGTGAGCTGCTGACCCGCTCGCTGGCGGCGCGCGACGCAGCAGCGGGCCTCCCCGGCGGACGGCGCGTCCCGGTGCTGCTCAAGCTCGCCCCGGACCTCGACGACGCCAGCCTGGCCGACGCGGTCGCGGTCGCCGCCGAGACCGGCGTCGACGGGCTGGTGATCTCGAACACCACGCTCTCGCGAGAGGGCCTGTCCGATCCGCAGGCGGCGGAGGCCGGCGGGCTCTCCGGGGCGCCGCTGTTCGCGGCGTCGACTGCGATGCTCGCCCGCGTGCGCCAGCTGGCCGGCCCGGATCTGACGCTCGTCGGCGTCGGCGGCGTGGCCACCGGCGACCAGCTGTTCGAGAAACTCCGGGCGGGCGCGACGCTCGCGCAGCTCTACACGGGCTTCGTCTACGGCGGCCCAGGCACCGCGAGCCGCGTGCTGCGCCAGCTGCTGGCGCGGATGGACCGCGACGGCGTCCGCTCCGTGCAGGACGTCACGGGGGCGGGCACCGACGCGTGGGCCGCCCGCTGGCCGCACTGACCAGGCGCAAGCCGACGCAGCCACCGCCTGAGCGGCAACGCGACACGCCGGTTGGTGCAAGACCGGTTGCGACCGCGCCGTTTTCGGGGCGGGTTGAACCCGCTTCGGGCGATCGCCCGAAATCAAATTCCGGGGGTTGCCAGATGACATTCCTCACGCTCCGTCATCAGCTGGCCCGATTGGGCCCGACACGGTGTCAACTTTGAGCTGGCGTGAGGCCGCCGCAGGAGTGGCCGATCAGCGGTCCGACCGACGCAACGATTGTTGTCCCGTGCGCAAAACGCCCGCGAATTGGGCGCATTCCGGTCGTTTTGCAGAAAGTCGCACCCCACGGGAGAGGCGATTCTGATACGGGCTGCGAGACCCGGCTGAGCCTCAACTCGAGCTTGAGGCGACTTGTCTGTTCGGCCCGCGGACGAGGTGTATATTCCGGAGCCGGATGGCACCCGCGACGACGAATTCCCCCCTGAAGCAGGCGACCCCCGAACGGTCCCTTGCGCAACGGATGGAGGCCCTTCAGCGGGCCAACGAGATTCGATCGCACCGGGCTCAGCTGAAGCGCGACCTGAAGTCCGGCCGCACCTCGATCGTGCAGCTGCTCGACGCGCCCCCGGAGTACCTCCTCACGGCGAAGGTCTTCGACATGATCGTGGCCGTCCCGAAGTTCGGCCGCGTGAAGGCGAACCGCGTCCTGCAGCAGTGCCGGATCTCGCCGAGCAAGACGATCGGCGGCCTCACCGACCGCCAGCGGGTGGAGCTCGTCGAGCTCCTCCGCCGCTAGCCCCCGGCGTTCGACGCACCAACTGTTGGTTCGGCCACTGCGCCGGGTTCCACGGCGCGCGCTAGCTACCATCGGCTGATGGCACGAGTCGTCGTCATCACCGGCCCCTCGGGTGTCGGCAAAGGCACGTTGATCCGCCAGCTCAGGGACCGGATCCCGGAGCTCGAACTGTCGGTCTCCGCCACCACGCGCCAGCCGCGGCCAGGTGAGGAGCACGGCAAGGACTACTGGTTCCTCACGCGTGAGGAGTTCGAGCAGCGCATCGCTGATGGCGGCTTCGTGGAGCACGCCGAGTACAGCGGCAACCGCTACGGCACCCTGCGGTCCGACCTCGACCTGCGCGTGGCCGCGGGTCGCCCGGTGCTGCTGGAGATCGAGGTCCAAGGGGCGCGGCAGGTCGCCGAGACCATGCCGGAGGCTCTGCGCATCTTCATCGCGCCGCCGTCAGCCGACACGCTGCGGACGCGGCTGGTGGGCCGCGGGACCGACGACCAGGAGCAGATCAACCGGCGCCTGGCCGTCGCGGAGGACGAGCTTGCCGCCCAGCCGGAGTTTCCCGTGGTCGTCGTCAACGACCGACTCGACGACGCGATCGACGAGCTCACGAGCAAGGTGCGCGCAGGGATCGACGCGGCGCGCACCGCCGACTCGAACGCCCGCTGACGGCCAGCCGTCCTGGACGGCGGGCACGGCCCGTGCGCGAGCCGCGCCCGCGCCCGCTACCCTGTAGAGCAATGATTTCTCCGCGTGTCGACCGCCTGCTTCAGCACGCGGACTCCAACTACGCCTCGGTGATCGTCGCGGCCAAGCGTGCCCGTCAGATCAACGCCTACTACCACTCCCTCGGTGAGGGCGCGTTCGACGAGTTCGCGCCGCCGATGGTCGAGACGGTCTCCAAGAACTACCTGACGATCGCCCTCGAAGAGGTCGCCGCAGGCAAGATCGACTACCACTACCGGTAGTCCGCGCAGCGCGTCGCCCCTCGCTGGGCGGTCCGCTCCGCAACGCGTGGCCCACCACGCGCGTCCCTAGACCGTCACCCTCGGAGCCATGGCTCGGATCCTTCTCGGCGTCTCCGGCAGCATCGCCGCCTACAAGGCGCTGGAGTTCGTGCGTCTCGCCACGGCCGCGGGCCACGGCGTGCGCGTCATCCTCACGGAGGGCGGCGCCCGTTTCGTCGGCGCCGACAGCTTCGCCGCGCTGACCGGCGCCCCGGTGCTCTCGGGCGTCTTCGACGAGGACCCGTGGTCGGGCGCCTACCCCGGTGACGAGGCCGCTGGCGCGCACCGGCCGATCGGCCACTTGGCGCTCGCAGAGCGGGCCGACCTCTTCCTGATCGCTCCGGCGTCAGCCAGCGCGATCGCGCGGCTGGCCGGAGGGTTCGCTGACGACCTGCTCTCGGCTGCCGCGCTCGTCGCCCCGCGGATCGCGGTGGCGCCGGCGATGAACAACCGCATGTGGGCGCACCCGGCGACGGTCGCCAACGCCGCGCTGCTCCGCGAGCGCGGCGTCGTGATCGCCGAGCCCGGCACTGGCCGGCTGGCGTCGAAAGGCGAGGAGGGCGCCGGCCGCCTGGCCGAGCCCGAAGAGCTTCTCGCGCTCGTCGAAGACCAGCTCGCCGCCGCGGCCGGAAAGCGCCAGGACCTTGAAGGCCGCCGCGTCCTGATCTCCGCGGGCGGCACCCGCGAGCCGCTCGACGCGGTGCGGTTCCTCGGCAACCGCTCGTCGGGCCGGATGGGCTTCGCGCTGGCTGAGGCGGCGGCGGCCCGAGGCGCCTACGTCACCGTGGTTGCGGCCAACGTCGCGCTGCCTACTCCGCCCGGCGTGAAACGCATCGACGTGGAGACCGCGGCCGGCCTCGAAGCAGCCTGCGGCGAAGCGTTCCCGTATGCCGACGTCCTGATCGCGGCGGCAGCGGTCGCCGACTTCCGGCCCGCCTCGGTCTCGGCGGGGAAGATGAAGAAGCAGCCGGGGGAGGAGACGCGCACGCTCGAGCTCGAGAAGACGCCCGACGTCCTCGCCGGCCTGGCTGCCGCCCGCAAGGACGGCCAGGTCGTCGTCGGTTTCGCAGCTGAGCACGGTGCGGGCGCCCTCGACTACGGCCGCGACAAGCTCGCCCGCAAGCGCCTTGATGCGATCGTCGTCAACGACGTCTCCGACACCGCGATCGGCTTCGACTCCCAGGAGAACGAGGTCGTCGTGATCACCAAAGACTCCGAGACGCCGGTGCCCCGCGGCACCAAACGCGCCGTCGCCGACGCGATCCTCGACGTGGTCGGCCCGCTGCGCGGCCGCTGACGTGCTGAGTGACGACGAGTTCGAGGCGCTGTCCTCCGAGCGCCGCGCGTTGGCGTTGGCAGCTGCTGCGAACGTCGCTGCAGCCGTCGGAGGGGTCGAGGTCCGAGTCCTGCCCGCAGACGCCCCGCTGTCGCCGACCTGCGAGTTGTGGACCACGGACGACGATCCGCGGGAGCTGCTGCTGGTTTCGGCCAACGCGGTGGCCACGAGCCTCATTGTCGGTCCGGTAGCGCATCAGCTCGTTGTACTCGACGACGGAGGGCCAGACGGTTCACCGCTGGCCGGCCAGGCCGCGATCGAAGCGGCGCTCGCGGTCGCGGTCAACCTCGTCCTCCTCGGCGTCCCGGGCGACCGCGGGAGCTGGTCGTTCACGGTGCAGCCCGAGCAGGAAGGTCAGAGCAGAGGTGTCGCCCTCGTGCATCAGGCGGCCTTCCCGAGCCCTGACGAAGCGCAGCTCGTCGACGCCCTGCGGGAGACCGACGGTTGGATCCCCGGGCTCTCGCTGGTCGCCACCAATGACGAAGGCGCGATCGTCGGCCACATCCTCTTTACGGGCGCCGACGTCGGTGGCGAGCCCGTGCTCGCGCTCGCCCCGGTCGGCGTGTCGCCCGAATTCCAACGGCGCGGTGTTGGCGAGGCCTTGGTCGCCGAAGGCCTGATTCAAGCGGCCACGCTGGGCTTTGGCGCCGTCGCTGTCCTCGGCGATCCCGCGTATTACGGCCGCTTCGGCTTCGTCCCGGCGCGCGGCGTTGGACTCAAGCCGCCCGCGGACTGGCCCGACGAGGCGTTCCAGGCGCTATCGCTCTCTGGCCGCCCGGTGCCGCAAGGCACGCTGCGGTACGCGGCGCCCTTTGGCGTCTGAACGCCTAGGCGCTGCGGCGGCCGCGCAGCCCGCGGCGTTTGAGCACGCGCGGGTCGATCTGGGCGGGGCGCCCGAAGACCTGCAGCGGCTCCGATGCGCTCGCCGGATCGGGCGGCACGAAGAGCGGCGGGTCGGTCGCGCGGCGGCCGCCGGGGACGCCTCGGCGGCGCTCCTTGTCCTCGCGCACCCGCCAGATGGCGACATGGCGCAGGACCTCGGCGTCGGCGGCGTCGGTGGGGTAGGTGGCGACGCCGACTCCGGCAGCCACGTGGCCCGCGTCGTCGCTGAGCTTGGCGATCCCGACGCGCAGCGCGTTGGCCACCGGCTCGGCCTGCTCCCGCGAGGTGCCGGGGATCAGGACGCAGAACAGGTCGCCGCCGCGGCGGATGACGGTCGCGCCTTCGGGGGCGACGTCGATGAGCGTCGCGGCTACCCGGCGCAGCAGGGCATCGCTGGCGTCAGCCCCGTGGAGCTCGCGGACCTTGCCGAAGTCGTCGAGGTCGACGGCGAGCAGGCTGAACGGCTGCCGCGTGCGGCCCGCGCGGCGCAGCTCGTGCTCAAGCTGCTCGGTGTAGTACCGGCGGTTGCCCAACCCCGTTACGGGGTCGCGGCGGACGAGCGCGTCGAGCTCGACGCACTGGGCGTCGGCTGACTCCAGGTGCATCACGTCGGAGATGCCGACCGACCAGATCACGACCGCGGTGAGCAGCAGCGACAGGCCGACCGAGACGTCGACGAGGCCCGCGGCGAAGAACACGCAGATGGCCGCCGTGGCGAGGGCGTAGTGCACGGCGATCGTGCGGCGGCTGACCAGCCGGACGGCGGTGAGCGGGCCGACGAACGCGAGCGGCCCGAGGATCCCGGCCGCGAGATCAGGGGCGACGACGATGTAGAGCAGGCAGCCGACGTACGGCGTCGCCACGACGACCTGGTTGAGCCAGGCATCCATCCGCGGGGGTTCGCGCACCAGGAGCGTGATCGCCACGAGGCCGAGGGCGAAGCAGTACGCGATCCCGTCGTAGCCCGGGTCGCTGAACAGCACGAACGACGCCGCGACCATCACGGTGTAGAGGGCGAACATCGCCCCGGTGACGAGCCAGACCGTCGGGTTCACGGCGATCGCCGCGCGCGAGACCTGCGTGAAGCCGCCGACGGTGTTGTCCAGCCGCGGCTCGGTGGTCTCAGACTCCAGCACGGGCGCGGGAACCACAGTGGGCTCCCAGAGGTCGGGCAGCTCGCGGGCAGCGCGCGCCTCGTACTTCTCCAGGCCGAGGCGGGTGTCCGCGATCTCCAGGAGCATCGCCGGGTCACGGGTGTCCGACGGGTAGACGGCCACACCCACGCCGGTCGTGACCGCCGGACCCTCGCCCGCGCCCGCGGCGGCGGAGACCGCGTGGCGCAGCTGGTCGAGCAGCGTGTCGGCGACATCCCAGGAGGTGTCCGGGAGCAGCACGCGGAACTCGTCGCCGCCGGTGCGCACCACCGTGTCGCGCGGCCCGACGGTCTCTTCGACCGCCGTCGCGACGCGCTGGAGCAGGCGGTCGCCGGCGTCGCGGCCGAGACTGGCGTTGTACTCCTTGAAGCCGTTGAGGTCGAGCGCGAGGATCGCCAGCGGCTTGCCGGTGCGCTCGTGGCGGTCGATCTCGTAGGCGAGGCGCTCGTCGAGGTGGCGCTGGTTGCCGACGCCGGTCAGCGGATCGCGCCGCACGAGCCGCTCCAGCTCGCTGCCCTGAGCTTCGGTCGCCTCAAGCACGAGCGCCGTCACGATGCCGATCACGATCGTCGTCGGGATCATCGAGAGCAGCGCGATGGTGGTGGCCTGGTCGATGTCGGCGAAGGCCAGCGGGAGCGCGAGGATCGCGGCGCCGGCGGCGAGATGCAGCGCAAGGTCGCGACGTGAGCTCAGGCGGCTCGCGGCGAAGGTGCCGCCGAAGGCGGCCGCGGCGACGGGGACCACGCCATGCGGCGCGAAGGCGAAGATGCCCAGCGTCGTGCAGACCGGCGGGGTGAGGATCGTCGCGTGGTTGCGGAACGACCCCATCCGCGGCGGCCCCATGACCTGGGCGCCGATCGCGACGATCGCGAGCTGCGCCGCGAACGCCCAGAGGTAGGCCTGGTTGTAGGTCGACGGCCACAGCACCGGGATGAGCGCCGTCGAGACGGCGACGATCGCGAAGACCGCCACGAACGTCAGCCACACCCACGAGTTGAGGGCGAGGTCCTGCCGCCAGATGCGGCCGGTCGGTTCGAGTGGGGGAAGGGGCACGGGCGGGCTGGGAGGCGGCGAGGCAGCGCTGCGCCGGTGGTTCCCGCGGTGAGAAAAACCGGCTTACCCGACCGATCGACGGTTGGTAGGGAAAGCTGTATTTCGCATGGACGGGTGGCCCCGTTGAGCACCCGTTCAGGTTTGAAAACGGGTAACGGACAGTGGTGTCCGATTGCTTACAGGCGGCCGGAGGCGGCCTTCGCCCGCTCGCGGGCCAGGGCAGCGGCCTCGAGCAGCGCGCCGAGCATCGCGTCGACCAGCTCGGGCGTCGCCGCGATGAGCGGCAGGTCGGCCTCGACCCAGACCGCGCCGCCGTCGGCATGCGTGAACTTCGCGAACGCCCGCTTGCGGTGGTCGTGGAGGAGCTCGTGCGGGTCGACCTGGCCGTGCCCGCATGCCTGCGCCTGCGCGCGCAGGAAGCCATCCTGCACGCAGATGCCGATGTCGAGCGGCCAGCCGGCCACGTCGATGCTCAGGCCGCGGTGGTCGGCAGCGAGTACCCGGGCGTCGAGCCCGGAGTCGGCCAGGACGGCATCCAGGACCGCGACCGCTGCGGCCGTCTGAGCAGGCAGTCCGCTGCCAGAGGTCATGCGATCGGCGAGGGTCATGGTGCTACCATGATCGCAATCGACGGCGTCCCCGAGCAATCGGGAACGCGCCGCACAGCGGGCCGAGGGCCCGCTTTTTTTATGGCTAACGCCATCCCGATGCCCACCATGACCGTCCTAGAAGAGATCGAAACGATCCTCGCGTCCGCCCAGCCGGACGTCGAGGTGCTGCGCGTCGATCCGGTCGGCAAGGACACTCTGCGGATCTACATCGACACGCCAGATGGCGTGACCCTCGATGTCTGCACGCAGGTCACCCATGCGCTGGGCCCGGTGCGCGAGCGGTACGCCGTCGAAGTCAGCTCGCCCGGAATCAAGCGGCCGCTCACGCGGCCCGCGCACTTCGAGCGATTCGTCGGACGCAGCGCGAAGGTCACCCTCCGCGCGCCGAAGAGCGACCGGATCACCTGGCGCGGCGAGATCGTCGCGGCAGATGACGCGGCCGTCACCCTCGGCACCGACCAGGGCATGCTCGTCGTCGAGCACGCCGAGATCAAGCAAGCGAACCTGACGGGGGACGACCTGTGATCCCGTTCAGCGACGCCGAACATAGGGAGGGCGAGCGGTGAGCCGCGAGATCCTTGACGCGATGACCGTCCTGGCGACCGAGAAGGGCATCAGCCCTGAGGTCCTGATGGAGGCCCTGGAGGACGCGCTCCTCTCGGCCTACCGCAAGCAGCCAGGCGCCGCGAAGTACGCCCGCGTCGAGCTCGACCGCGACTCCGCCGACTTCCGCGTCTACGAGCTCCTCATCCCGGACGACCTCGAGCAGGACCTCCTGATCGAGCACGACATCGAGGAAGGGTCGATCGACCCCGAGACCGGTGAAGTCGTCATCCTCCCGGACCCTGAGCTCGACTGGGACAAGGTCGAGGAGCACCGCGAGCGCATCGAGGAGCAAGACGTCACCCCGTCCGGCTTCGGCCGCATCGCCGCGATGACTGCCAAGCAGGTCATCCTTCACCGCGTCCGCGAGGCGGAGCGCGAGCTGGTCCTCGACGAGTTCCGCGACCGCGTCGGCGAGCTGATCACGGGCATCGTCCAGCAGAAGGACTCCCGCTACACGCTCGTGCAGCTGCGCGACCGCGTCGAGGCGCTGCTGCCCAAGGGCGAGCAGGTCTGGGGCGAGACGTACCAGCACAACCAGCGCATCAAGGCCGTCATCAAGGAGGTCGAGGCCTCCCCGAAGGGCCCGTCGATCATCGTGTCGCGCCGCGACCCCGAGATGATCCGCCAGCTGTTCGCGCTGGAGGTCCCGGAGATCGCCGACGGCCTCGTCGAGATCACCGACGTCGCCCGCGAGCCCGGCTACCGCGCGAAGATCGCGGTCGTCTCGCATGCCGACGGCGTCGACCCGGTCGGCGCCTGCGTCGGCCCGCGAGGTTCCCGCGTGCGCATGGTCGTCTCCGAGCTCCGCGGCGAGAAGATCGACATCATCCCCTTCAACGACGAGCCCGCCCGCTTCGTCGCCAAGGCCCTGAGCCCGGCGCGCGTGCGTGAGGTCCTGGTCGACGACGAGAACCGCCAGGCCACCGTCATCGTCCCGGACGACCAGCTCGCCCTGGCGATCGGCCGCGAAGGCCAGAACGCCCGCCTCGCCGCCCGCCTCACCGGCTGGCGCATCGACATCCGCTCGGAAACCGAGTTCGTCGAGCAGGACGAGGAAGAGGGCGAGGAGGGCCTCGAGGAGCACACCGGCATGTGCGCCGCGATCCTCGGCAACGGCCGCCGCTGCCCGAACGACTCGCTCCCAGGCCTGCGCTACTGCGGTCTGAAGGCCCACCAGGCGCTCTCGCGCGTCTCCACCGACCTCGTCGCCGCGCTGGCGCCGCTGTCGGTTGAAGAGGTCGAGGCGCTCGCCGACCCGACGGTCGACGACGACGCCGTGGCCGACGCGATCGCCGCGGTCGAGGCCGAAGCCGAGGAGCTGGAAGCCGAGCTGGCTGCTGCTGCCGAAGCCGAGGCGGCCGCTGCTGCCGAGGCTGAGGCCGAAGGCGAAGAGGGCGACGAAGACGACGCCGCCGAAGAGCTGCTCGAGGACGTCACCGGAGACGAAGAGGACGCTGCCGAGGAGATCCTCGAAGACGTCGCCGTCGACGAGGAAGAAGCCGCCGAGCTTGACGCCGGCGCCTCCGAGCCCGACGCCGACGAAGAGGCGTAACCGTCAGCGCCGAGCCGGTCCGCCGCTGTATCGGTTGCGGGGAGAAGACGCCGAAATCGGCTTTGCTGCGGATCGCAGCAGTCGATGGCGTCGCCCGCACCGATCCAGCCGGCCGGCTCCCCGGCCGGGGGGCCTACGCTTGTAGTGCGGCCTGCCTCCAGCGCGCGAGCGACCGCCGCGCACTCTCGCGCGCATTCCGCGCTCCCGTCGCGCCTCCGAGCGACGTCCCACTCCGCTGGCCGGCCTAGAGCCAGCGACCACCCGGCGCGCGTGCGCCAGGGCAACCCGCTTCACATCACACGTCTGACCTGGCTGGCGGTGCGCTCCCAAAGCGCCCAGCGGGTTAGACTGAAAGCAGAACATGGCGAAGAAACGCATTAAAGAGCTCGCTCGCGAGCACGATATGCCGGCCAAGGAGGTCATTGACCGCCTTGTGAGTGCCGGCCTTGAGGTCAAGGGTCCGGCCTCGGCTGTCGACGAGGATCAGGCCAAGCGCGCGCTCGCTGGCCTGCCGATCGAGCAGACCAAGCGCAAGGAAGTCAAGCGCCCTGCGGTCCAGCAGCGCATCGTCCGCCCGAGCGCGCAGCAGCGCGCCAGCGACGAGGCTGCGGCACGCGAGAAGGCCCGGAAAGAAGCTGCTGCGCGGCCCACGACCGGCGCCCGTCCGGCCGACCCGCGCCGTCCTGGCCCCACCCGCTCTTCGGTCCAGGGCGACCGCGGCACCGGCCCCGGTGGCCGCCGCCGCGTCGTCATCGACTCGCAGGCCGGCCGTGGTGGTCCCGGTGG
>JAEYAL010000168.1 GCA_023404805.1 Actinomycetes bacterium
GCCGCGGCGACTTGGCCGCAACGGCAGCGGGACCTCGCAGGCGGCGCCGCCGACGGGCCATCCGCACCGAGGGCGGCGCGCGCCGCGGCGACTTGGCGGCTCGCGGCAGCCGGACTTCGCGGGCCTCGGGATCAGCGCGCTCAGCGCGAACTCCCGTCATTCGAAGTCGTTGGACGACGCCAAACGACGGTAGTTCGCCGTGCGAGCTTCCGGGGGCGCGAACTCCCGTCATTCCGTGTCGTTGTACGACTCCGAGCCACGGGAGTTCGCCGCGCGGGCGGAGCTTGCGCAGAGGCCCGCCGCCGCCAGCGGACAGAGCAGCGAGATCCGCTGCGCCCTCGCTGCGGACCGCCCGCCGAACCCCCGGCGCCCCCGGTCCCACTGCCGCCAACGGCCAAAGCGCCGTCGAAGCCGCGGGGCCGGTCGGCTAAACGCCACAACCTGTGTATTCCAGCCGACCACCTCGCCGGCGCCGCAGGGGCCGGTCGGCTCGCGAGTACAACTTGTACCCGCCACGCGACCACCTCGCCGACGCCGCAGGGGCCGGTCGGCTAAACGCCACAACCTGTGTATTCCAGCCGACCACCTCGCCGGCGCCGCAGGGGCCGGTCGGCTCGCGAGTACAACCTGCACCCGCCACGCGACCACCTCGCCGGCGCCGCAGGGGCGTGGGCGGTACCGGTACGCCGACGGTCCCCTCCAACCGCGCGCGGCGCGCGGCGGCTCAGTCCGTCAGGGCCTCTTCGAGCTTGCGCTCGGTGCGGTCCGTGTCGGCGACCACGCCGGGGCCGGCGCTGCGACGGGAGGCGTAGGTGGCGTTCAGGAAGCGCTCGATCGCGCGGATGACCGGAGCGGAACGCCACGTGGTCATCGAGTCGAAGGCGTGCTGGCCGCCGGGCATCTCGGCGTAGAGCACGGGCTCGTCGCTCTGCTTGCGCAGCGCGCTGACGAAGTGGCGGCTCTCGGGGACCGGGACGATGGTGTCGCCGGTGCCATGGACGACGAAGAACGGCGGCACCGGGCAGTCGCCGATGCGGTTCAGCGGCGAGACGCGCTCGAACTTCTCGGGCTCGTCCTCCAGGGACGCCTTCACCACGAGCTTCTCAACGATGTGCTTGAGGTTCTGGTTGTAGTCCTCGGCGGCGGTCGCCAGGCCGTAGACGCCATAGAACGGCACGGCCGCCTGCAAGGACGTGTCGGCCTGCTCGAACCCGGGCTGCAGCGACACGTCGTTGGCCGTGAGCGCCGCCAGGGCCGTGAGATGCCCGCCGGCCGAACCGCCGGTGATGGCGATGAACGACGGGTCGACCCCGAGCTCCTCGGCGTTGTCGCGCACCCAGGCCACCGCGCGCTTCACATCCTCGATGTGCTCAGGCATCGTCGCCTTCGGGCTCAGGCGGTAGTCGACGTTGAAGCCGACCCAGCCATTGGCCGCCATGTGGCTCAGCAGCGGATGCCCCTGCTCATGCCGCGAGCCGAACAGCCACACGCCGCCGTGCACGTGGATGACGGCGGGCCGCGGCGGCCCGCCTGCCGAGCCGCGCTCGCGGACGACATCGAGCTTGAGGCGGATGCCATCGACGGTCGCGTAGACGCGGCCGCGCTCCTTGTAGACGTTCGGCCGCCAACCCAGGAGCCACGGGAACGCGAGCTGCCACCACGGCAGCCGCGGCGCACCATCGACGTCGAGGTCGTCCGGTTTGCCATCGACGTCGATCCTCGTGCGGATCGAACTCGCGCCGTACGGCAGCGCCACCGCGACCGACACGGCCCAAAGACAGAGCCCGATCCAGCCGGCGGTGCCGCTGAGCGCGTCGGCGAAGACGACCTCCGCCACGATCAGCGCCCCGCCGATCAGGAACAGGTGCGGCGCCAGCTCGACCACGAGCATCGCGGCGAACCAGCTGACGATGATCGTCCGCAGCCCAGGCCCCTGGCGGGGCCACCGCGCATTGACGACCGCCGCGACGCTGAAGAGGCCGACCGCGAGAAGGAGAGCACTCCCGGTGTTCATGGGTACCAGCCTACGTTGGCAGCGCAGCGAGCGCTACGCCGGGTGGACGCCGCCGCGACGCGCGACCGACTTGACCGCCGCCTCGATGCCCGTCGCCACGGTGCTCTTCGGCACGCGGACCGTCGCCGGCTGGCCGTTCATCCGGCCGATGCGCACGCAGACCAGACCAATCATCCAGATGATCAGCAGGTTCAGGCTCAGCACCGTCAGCGCCGCCGGGCGCCACGCCCAGTCGGGCGCGTCCGGGCGCCGCTCGACCTGCATCAGCTCGGCGTCAGGACCGAACGGACGCACGGCCGTCGCGAACACCGGGAACCCAGCGAAGTTGATCGCGGGATCCGCCGGGTAGTGGATCGGCACGGACAACATCGTGCGGCCGGCCTGTAGGCGGACCTGCGTCTTCCACGGCGCATCGAGCGGCACCGGCTGCGTCGTCTTCCAGGTGCCGTCGGGCTGCTTGACGAGCTGGTCGAGGTAGCGGCCGTTGCCCTGCCAGCCGAGCGCGCTGACCCAGTTGGCGTCGTCGGTCACCGATGGGTCCGAGAAGGTCACCGTGAGGTCGCCGACCAGCTGCGTCTCATCCGCCGGATGGTTGGGAACCGCGCCCTGGCGGACGTTGCTGAGCGACATCGCGGCCGTGAGGTTCTCCGGGTTGCGGATCGTCTCGGCGTTGATCCCGAGGCCGATCGTGACGGCGATCGCTGCGACGGCGATCGCGAGCGGACCGCGGCCCGGCGCCTGTTTGCCCTGCAGCGCCTGCGCCATCAGCGAACCGATCAGGCCGCCGGCGATACCCGCGACGATCGCCACCGGCAGCCCCTCGGAGAGCAGCGCGGGCGTCCACGGGATCGGCATCACGAGCTGCGACCAGCCGTACTCGGCGGCGAAGCCGAGCGTGCCGACGGCGAGGCCGGCGCCAGCGCCGAACAGCGTCGGGCGGACGGGATCGCGGCGCAGCGCGATCGCTTCGATGATCAGCGCCTCAGCGATGAAGAGCGGGGCGGCGGGCATCGTCACCTGCAGCGGGCCGCCGATCATGAGGCTCATGAAGAGCTGCACCGGTGCCCACACGGCGATGGCGTAGAGCGCGCCTCCGCGGCCGCCAAGGACGCGGGCGAGGACGAGCGCCTGCGCCGCGCCGAACGAGAGCAGCAGCGGCTGCCAGACCATGCGGAACTGCGGCACGCCCCAGTTGAACTCGTGCGTGGTCGCCGCCCAGAGGTAGAGGAAGACCCCGGCCAGCAGCGCGGGCAGCGGCCGGGCGATCAGCGACTTGGCCCTGAACGCGTTCAGCCCCGCGGCCAGCGCGCCTTCGATGAGCAGCAGGACACCGCCGATGCCGACGCCGGCGGTGCCGCCGATGATCATCGTGTGGGTCGGGCCCCAGAGGGTCACGTCCTGGCCGAACACGCGGTGCCAGAGGTCGTCGAGCGGGAAGGCCGCCATGCCGAAGGTCGCGCCGAACACGAGCAGCGCGCTGCCGACCGGGACCGCGCCCAGGTTCTTCGTCTGGAAGGCGACCGAGCTCGACTTCGCGGGGTCGCGCGGCGCCATGCCGATGGCGAGGATGCCCATGATGAAGCCGCCGAACAGGCCGAACAGCAGCGGGTAGTGGGCGAGCGTGCCGAGCGGCCCGTCGTCGCGGCCGACGTCGAGGTGCAGGCCGATGTCCCAGGTCGCGCCGAGGATGATCACGAGCGCGCAGAGCACCGCGCCGGCGCCCGGGAGCGCGGCCCAGCCAGGCACGCCGATGAGCGATTCGACGCGGCGCTCGATGCCGCGCAGCCGCGGGGCGCCGCCCTTGCGGTAGGCGAGCACGGTCAGGATCGTCCACAGCGCGAAACCGGTCGTGACCGCGGCGACGATCGCGAGCTGGCCGAGCGGCGCGCCGCCGCCAGCTTCGGCGGCAGCGGTTGGGAGGAGAGAACTCACGGGGCAGGCTCCGAAAAGACAAGGGGCGCTGTCCTTCTATCGGCCAGAACCCGGTCATTCGGGAGAAGGTCTGACCTGCAACAGAACAGCGGTTCGGTTACAGGACCGAAACCTACACAAGTGCAACTAGCGCTGTCACGCGATTGGGCGCGACGTCACAGATCCCTACTGGGCACATACGGGCGCGGCGCACGTCGGCGCCTCGCGCAGCGGCACCCGCCCCGCGCCGCCGACCGTCCTTCCTGTCGGCCTATAGCCCGAGAGGAAGGACGGTCGACGCGTTCGGCGGCGCCTCGCCGGGGGACTAGGCAACCCTATTAGGGGCGCCTAATGTACGATCGGTCGCGCTCTGGCCACGGCGGTCAGCCGCCACACCCCTCTCCCCCATGGCTTACCCGACTGCTGACCCATCAGATCCGCCCGGCGTTCCCTCCGCCGCTGGCGGCGTGATCGTCGTGACCGGCGCTGCGGGCGGCATCGGCCGCGCCGTCGTGCGGCGGCTGCTGGCCGACGGCCTGCGCGTCGTCGCCGTCGATGCCGACGCGCACGGCCTGGAGGCGCTAGCCACCGAGCACGGCCCGGGCACCGGCTCCGACGGCCTGCTTGAGTGCCGCGCCCTGGATCTGCGCGACGCCGCTGCCGTCGAAGCCGCGATCCACGAGATCGACGACGTGCTCGGCGCCATCGACGGCCTCGTCAACGGCGCCGGCGTGCTCCGGGCCGGCTCGGCGCTCAGCCAAGACGACGACGATTGGCAGGCGGTGCACGACGTGAACGTCGGCGGCGTGATGCGCGCGTCGCGCGCAGTCGCTCGCAAGATGGCGGTGCGGCACCGCGGCGCGATCGTGACGATCGGGTCCAACGCCGCCGCGGTCGCCCGCGACGGCCTGTCGGCCTACGCCGCCAGCAAGGCTGCGGCCAAGCAGTACACGCTGTGCCTCGGCGTAGAGCTCGCGCCGCTCGGGATCCGCTGCAACGTCGTATCGCCGGGTTCGACGAACACGCCCATGCTCACCGGCGCCTGGGCCAGCGACGCGGCCGGCGCGGCCGAAGCTGAGGCCGACCCGGCCCGCGGCGCCGCCGAGCGC
>JAEYAL010000173.1 GCA_023404805.1 Actinomycetes bacterium
CCTCGCGCCTATGCGGCCGCTTGCGTCCGGCAGACCGAGGCCAACACGTCGACCGCGGCGCCGGCCGGGTCGAGCGACCGCAGCTCGGCGCCGAGCCGAGCGGCTGCGTCGCGGTGCGGCCCGGGACCAGACAGCTCGCGGATCGCCTTGCGCAGCCGCTCGACGGACGCCGACGCGGGGAGCGTCTGGCCGGCTCCGGCAGCAGCGACGCGCTGGCCGACGGTCGGCTGGTCGGACATCGAGAAGCCGGGGATCACGAGCACCGGCAGGTCGTGCGCGAGCGCCCGCATCGCCGTCCCGTGGCCGCCGTGGCCGACCACCGCGTCGACCGTTGGCAGGACGGCGTCGTGATCGACGAACCGCAGGACCTCCGCGTTGTCCGGGGCCCGAAGGCTCGCTGGATCGACCGAGCGGCCGGTCGTCATCACCGCGTCGACCGGCAAGCCGCCGACGGCGTCGAGCAGCTTCTGGAGCGTGCGGTCCTGGCCGGGATACCAGATGGTGCTGAGGGAGATGAGCACGCGCGGGCGTTCGCGCGGCGCGGCTTCGGGAGCCTCCGCGACCGCGGGCGCCACCGGTCCGACGACGTGGAGATCGGGCCAGCGGGTCTGGGCGGCATCTGGGTCGAGCGACGGCAGCGCCGTGGCGACGGTGGCCACGGCGCGGCTCCACGTGGACGTCGGGCGGTGGCCGCTCAGCGCGGCGATCCAGCCGATCGGTCCGCCGCCGTACGACCGCTCGAAGTACGCGGGGAACGAGTGCACGAGGCTGACGACCGGGTAGCCCGCCTCGGCGAGCGCCTCGATCGCAGCGAGGAGCATGCAGTCGACGACCACCACATCCGGGCGCCACTGCGCGGCGGTCTCGAGCGCGTCGTCGGCGATCGCCGAGCCGCACGTCGTGCGCGTGAGCCGCGCGACGGCCAGCGCCGGGTTCGTCCGCGTCAGCGGCTCCCACGCCGCTGGTTCAGCGTGGGCGCGGAACCGCACGCCCGCGGCCTCCGCGGCACCAGCCTGAGACGCCGCGCCGAGGAGCAGCGCGTGGCCCCCGTCGGCGATCACGCGCTGGGCGATGCCGAGCGCCGGCGGGAGGTTGCCGCCCGCGTCTAGAGTCACAAACAGCGCGCGCATCAGGCCACGGCTCCTTCGGTTGCTGCGGTAGCGGAGCCGGTCCGTCCGCCGCTCAAGATCGCTCCGATCAGCCGCTGCATCCGGCCTTCGGCATCGGCTCGCGACAGGCCGCGGTCGCGGCGCAGGAGCTTCCAGGTGTAGACGTCGGTCGCGACGACGAGCAGGTCGACGAGGGCGTCGCGCTCGGTCGACGCTGGCGGCAGCTTCGGCGCGAACACGGTGTCGACCCACTCGCGGTGCGTCACCCGCCCGCGGGCCGTCACCTGGGCCATGCGCGGGTCGTCTTCCTCGCGGGCGAGCAGGCGGATCACGAAGTCGCCGCGCAGCTCGTAGTGGTCGACGATCGCCTGGACGGCACCCGGCACGTCGCCGACCGGCACGGCGCGCTCGTCGACCATGCTCTCGGTCGCGGCTTCGAGCGCGGCGTCGAAGAGGCCGTCTCGCGTCCCGAAGTGCCGCAGCACGGTTTGCACGCTCACTCCGGCGCGGGCGGCGACCGCGTCCAGCGTCGGATCGAGGTTCAGCGTCTCTTCGGCGAGCTCACGGACGGCGAGCAGGATCCGTGCGCGGGTCTGCGCCTTCGCGTCGGCGCGAGCGCGCATCTCGTAGGGCCGGGTCGACTTCATGTCAACCCAGACTCTCACCAAATTATATTCGTGTCAAGTCCGACTCACACCAAACTGCCGGCGAGTGCCGGGCCCGGCGGCCTACGCGTCGGCCTTCGGCTCCTCGGCCGCCTCAGCGTGGAACGGGCAGCCAGCGGCCGCGGCGGCCTGGGCCACGGTCTGCTCGTCGGCATCGGGCGCCAAGCCCGCGGCGGCGACCTTCGCGGCGATCGCGTCAGCCGACGGCGAGCGGCGAGCCACCTCGGGCGCACCGGTGCGCGGCACGACGGTGACCGGCAGACCGTCGCGCGGCCGCAGCGTGATCGCGAACTCGCGCTTGACCACGACGCCCGGCTTGAGGTCGAAGTCGAACCGCTGCGCCGTCATCGCCGCCAGGAGCACGCCTTCCATGAGCGCGAAGCCGTTGCCCACGCAGATGCGCCGGCCAGCGCCGAACGGCATGAAGGACTGCTTGTGGCGGCTCTTGTCGGCCCCGGGCATGAAGCGCTCGGGATCAAACCCCTCGGGGTTCGGCCACAGCTCCGGGTTGCGGTGGATGAGGTAGGGCATCACGACCGTGACGCTGCCAGCGGGGATCCGGATCCCCTCGATCTCGTCGTCGGCGACCGACATGCGGCTCACGGCCGGGACCGGCGGATACAGGCGCATGGCCTCCTCGAGGCACGCCTGCGTCCACGGCAGCGAGTCGAGGTCCTCGAACGTGGGCACGCGGCCCTGCAGCACGGTGTCGACCTCGTCGTGCAGGCGCTTGCGCGCCGCCGGGTTCTTCGACAGCGCCAGCCACATCCACGTCATCGCGTTCGCGGTCGTCTCGTGGCCGGCCGCGAGGAAGGTGATGACCTCGTCGCGGACCTGCTGGCGGTCCATCGCCTGCCCGTCCTCATCGCGCGCTGAGAGCAGCAGCGAGAGGAGGTCGTCGCCCTTCGCTCCCCGCGCCTGCGCGCCATCGATAAAGGTGTTGACGACGCCGTCGAGCTTGGCCGCCGCCGCGTCGGCCCGCGCGCGGTGGCGCCAGCGGACGTGGAGCAGGTCTTCGAACTCGATCCGCGGCAGCCGGCTGAGCGCCCGGAACATGCCGATCACGCGGAAGTTGGCCTGCGCGGCCCGCAGCACGTCGGTCATCGCGTCGCCGACGGTGTCGATCGCGCGGCGGTCGATGCTCGTGCCGAACAGCGCGCGGACGACCACGTCGAGCGTCAGCTCCATCATCGCGGCGCCGAGCTCGAGCTCCTCGCCGGCGGCGTGCGCCCGGTCGAGGGCGTCGAGCCAGTCGGCGGTCGCGTCGGTCATGTGCGTGCCCATCGGCGCCAGGTGGCGGCGGGCGAACAGCGGCTGCACGAGCCTTCTCTGCTTCTGCCAGTGCTGCTGGTCGAGGTTGGTGATCAACCCCTGCCCGAGGAGCACCGCGAGGATCTTGTAGTCGATGCCCTTGGCGTAGTTGTCCTGGTTGGTGACGAGGACGTGGCGGGCGACCTGCGGGTCGCGGATGATGAACACCGGGGTGCCCGGCGCGTCGATCTTGACGACGCCCCCGGTGCCCGGCAGGTCGTCGAGGGACTGCAGCTGGTCGCGCTTCTGCATCCCGAGGAACAGGCGCAGGACCTGCTTGCGGTCGATCGACTGCAGCGGCGGCCGCGTGGGCGCCGCAGCAGCGCCGGCGGCTGGATTGGTGGTGCTGTCGAGCGTGGCCATGGGAGTCCCGGTACCAATCTGTAGGCAGTGGCCCGCAGATCGTAGCGAACCCCGTTCAATCTGCCAGCAGGTCCCTTCAGATGGCGCGGATCGCCTGGCCCGTCAGGACTTCTGCGCGAGCCGCGCGACCACCTCGGCCGCGGGGCGCGCCTCGGCGAGGTGGTGCCGCTGCCCCGCCCAGAGGTTGACGAGCCCGGGGTCGTCCGCGGCTCGGCCCGCCGTGCGGACCGGGGCCGTCAGCTCCATCACCTGCGGGTAGGCTCGCGGCGCGCGTCGTGCGGCCAGCGCGGTCCAGCCGTTGGCGAGGCCGCGGGCGCGGCGGCCGGTGAACGCCCGCGTGATGACGGTCTCCCCCGCGCCCTCGACCGCGCTGCGGTGCAGCGGCGTGATGCCGGACTCGGGCGTCAGCAGGAACGCCGTGCCGCACTGCGCCGCGGCTGCGCCTCGGCTGAGGACCGCAGCCACATCAGAAGCCGTCATCAGGGCGCCGGCAGCGATCAGGGTGGCGTCTGGCAGCGCGGCGCGCACCGCATCGAGCAGCTCCAGCAGCGGGAGCGGCGCGCGGTCGTCGTCGACGATGCCGCCGCGGTGGCCGCCGGCCTCGCTGCCCTGCAGCACGAGCGCGTCAGCCCCGGCGGCGACCGCCTGCTGCGCCTCGTCGACCTGCGCCACCGTGACCCAGACCTCGGACCCGGCGGCTTGGAAGCGCGCGATGTCGTCGGCCGGGCAGCCGAACACGAAGCTCACGACCGGCGGCGGATCGGCGAGCAGCAGCTCGACCTTCTCCGGGTAGCGGTCGTCGTGGAACCGCGCGTCGCCGAGGTCGACGCCGGCCTCTGCCGCGACGGGCGCGAGCAGCTCGGCGTACGCGGCGATCTCAGCTGGGTCGCCAGGCTCCGGCGACGGGCAGAACAGGTTCACGCCAAACGGCTCTCCGCCGGCCAGCTGCTCGCGCAGCTCCGCGAGTTCGCGGGCGACCCGCTCGGGCGGAGCCATGCCCGTCGCGAGGAACCCAAGACCGCCCGCCCGCGAGACGGCCGCCGCCATCGCGACGGTCGACGCGCCGCCCGCCATCGGCGCCTGCACGATCGGGAACCGCAGCTGGTCGAGCATGGTCCCGACGCTAGCCGCCGGGTCGCAGGTATGCGCCGCTGCGGTGGTTATCTGCAACCCAGCGAGCGCAGTCCACCGCGCAGCGGGTGCCCCAAGTCGCAGGTATGCGCCGCTGCGGTGGTTATCTGCAACCCAGCGAGCGCAGTCCACCGCGCAGCGGGTGCCCTAAGTCGCAGGTATGCGCCGCTACGGTGGTTATCTGCAACCCAGCGAGCGGAGTCCACCGCACACCGGGCCGCACGGGGCTCCCGTCGGGCGTCAGCGGGTTTCGAGCGCGAGGCGCCCGCCGAGCGCCGCGAACGACGCCGCGAACACCTTGCGGATGCGGTCGACGAGCTGCGGGCGGGCGAGCACGCGCTCGCGGATCGCGGCCGCCGCGAGGCCATAGAGCGCGAACGTGAGGAACGTCATCGCCATGAAGACCAGGCTCAGCGCCACCATCTGCGGCAGCACCGCATGGCCGGACTCCACAAACTGCGGCAGGAACGCGAAGAAGAAGATCGTGAGTTTCGGGTTGAGCAGGTTCAGCGTGATGCCTGCCCCGAGCACGGCGCGGGTCGACACCGGCTGCGGCGCGTCGTCGTCGAAGCGCAGGGCGCCTTCGTCGCGCCAGGTCGCCCACGCCATGTAGAGCAGGTAGGCGACGCCCGCGTACTTGACCGCTTGGAACGCGACGCCGCTCGCATGCAGCACCGCCGCGAGGCCGGTGATCGCCGCGACGGCGTGTGGCACGGTGCCGAGCGTCCCGGCGATCGCGGCAAGCAGGCTCGCCCGGGTGCCGCGCGTGAGCCCGGCCGCGATCGTGTAGAGCGCGCCGGTGCCCGGCGCCACGCAGATCACGAGCGACGTGACGAGGAACGCGGTGCTCATGCGCCGGAGCGTACACCCACGCCGGCCACTAGGTAAGCCATCACTCACCTTGGCGCATCTGCGCTCCGCCGGCTGCCAGGCATCAGCCGATCGCGCTCAGCGCTCGGACACCGCCATCGGCATGCCACCGCGCGGCCGCAGCGTGATCGCCACGTCGTTGCGGATGCGGGCGCCGGGGACGAGGTCGAGCCGCAGCCGCTGCGTGATCATCGCGGCGAGCAGCACGCCCTCCATGAGCGCGAAGCCCTGGCCGACGCAGATCCGCCGCCCCGCGCCAAACGGCATGAAGGCGAGCCGGGGCCGGCCCGCCGCCGAGCTCGCGCCCGGCATGAAGCGCTCGGGATCGAACCCCTCAGGGTTGTCCCACAGCCGCGGATTGCGGTGCATGAGCGACGTGCAGATGATGATGTCGGAGCCGCGCGGGATCTTCACGCCGTCGATCTCGTCGGGCCCGCGAGCCACGCGGGTGAACGCCGGGACCGGCGGGAACAGGCGCATCGCCTCCTGCAGACAGGCACTGGTCCGCGGCAAGCGGTCAGCGTCGTCGAAGGTCGGCACGCGGCCTCCGAGCACCTCGTCGACTTCCGCCTCGACCCGCCGGCGCGCCTCCGGGTTGCGCGACAGGCAGAGCCACAGCCACGTGAGCGCGTTCGCCGTCGTCTCGTGGCCGGCGCCGAGGAACGTCATCACCTCGTCGCGCACGAGCTCGCGGTCCATCGCCGAGCCGTCCTCGTCGCGGGCGGCGAGCAGCAGCGCCAGGAGGTCGTCGGCGTCGTCGATGCTGCCGCCACGCTCGCGCCCGTCGATCAGGCCGTAGACGACCTCGTCGAGCGCCGCCTTGGCCTTCTGCGCGCGGTTCCAGGTCACGCGGCGAAGCGTGAGGAGCTGGTCGTACTTGATCTGCGGGACCTGCGAGACGACGTCGTAGACGCCGCTGAACGAGAGGTTCCGCTGCGCCGCGGTGAGCAGCGTGTCCATCGACCGGCCGACGGTCGTCGTGGTCGCGGCATCGGTCGCGGTGCCGAACAGCGCCCGGCAGACGACGTCGAGCGTCAGCTCCATCATCGCGGCGTTCACGTCGACGACGCCACCGGCCGCGCCGGAGTCCCAGGCGCGGCGGTCGAGCCACGACTCCGTCGACGCCGTCATGTGCGTCGCCATCGGAGCGAGGTGGCGCTTGGCGAACAGCGGCTGCACGAGCTTGCGCTGGCGCTGCCAGAGCGGCAGGTCGAAGTTCGTCAGCAGGCCGCGGCCGAGCAGCACCGCGAGGATCTTGTAGTCGTTGCCCTTCAGGTAGTTGTCCTGGTTCGTCACCAGGACCTGGCGCGCGTGCTCGGGGTCGCGGATGAACACGACCGGCGGACCAGCCACCCGCAGGTGCAGCAACCCCGAGTCGCCAGGCAGGCGCGAGAACGTCCGCAGGAGATCCTTTTCGCCGAGGTGCGCCAGCAACGAGCCGATCTCACGCGGCTTCATACGGCGCGGCGCCGGCACCGGCGCAATCGCTGGCGGGGCGGTCTGGGAGACAGTCTCAGGCGTGGACACAGCGCTGCTCGTTTCGGGCTCGCGGTGACCGGGAAAGGCCGGTTACCGAGTCAGCGAGTCTACTGAGCGGCACGCCTCGCGGCGCCGCCATCGCCGCGGCGGAGCGTTCAGACCCCGAGCGTCTCCGGCTCGGGCTCCCGCTCGGCCAGCCGCCGCGAGATCACCTTCGAGACGCCGTCGCCCGCCATCGACACGCCGTAGAGCACGTCCGCGGCTTCCATCGTGCGCTTCTGGTGCGTCACGACGATGAACTGCGCGCGGTCGCGGTAGGCGCGGAGCAACTCCAGGAAGCGGCCGATGTTGAGGTCGTCGAGGGCGGCCTCGACCTCGTCGAGCACGTAGAACGGGCACGGGCTCGCGAGGAACACCGAGAACATGAACGCGAGCGCGGTCATCGACTTCTCGCCGCCGGAGAGCAGCGACAGCCGCTTCATCGACTTGCCGCCCGGCGTGATCTCGATCTCCACGCCCGCGGTGTCGGCGGCGCTGCGGCCTTCCTCTTCGGCGGTGCTCTCATCGCCGTCCGTCCCGCCTTCGGCGGTCTCCCCTTCGCCGGCCGCTGCGGCTTCCTCGGCCTCATCGACCAGCCGCAAGCGGCCTGAGCCGCCCGGGAACAACTGGGCCGACAGCTCGCGGAAGTTCGCCTCGGCGGCGCGGTAGGTCTGCTCGAACGTGTCGCGGATCTGCTGGTCGGTCTCTTTGATGAGCGTGTCCAGCTCGCGCATCGCCTGTTCGAGGTCGGTGCGCTGCGTCTCCAGCTCCTCGACCTCGGTGCGCGCGGCCTCATACTCCTCCTCCGCGAGCGGGTTCACCGGGCCCAGCTGCTCAGAGCGGCGCTGCAACCGCTCGGCCTGGCGGGCGAGCTCCTCGCGGCGTCCTTCAGGCAGAGCCTCTTCTCGCGCCTCGGGCGAGAGCCCGAGGAACTCAGCGGCCACCGCCAGCTGCTGGGCGGCCTCGCGGCGCTGGTCGCGGGCACGCTCCTTGCGGACTTCGACGCCGGTCAGCTCGTCGCCGCGTTTGCGCAGCTCCTGGCTGAGCTCGGCTTCCTGGGCGGAGCAGTCGCGCAGCACCTGGGCGACGCCTTCGCCGGCGAGGCGGTCGGCGTCGAGCTCGGCGTCAGCGGCGACCGCGAGGGCGCGGACGGCGGCGGCGTAGCGCCGCAGCAGGTCGGTCAGGTGCTGGGCGCGCGGCAGCAGCGCCCGGTCGGCGATGACCTTGCCCTCCAGGAGCTGGGTGCGGTGGGTGCGGCGCTCGCGCTCCTTCTCGGCGCGCTCCAGGCCGCGGCGCTCGGCGTCCGCCTCGCCGGTGAGCTGGGCGCGGATGACGGCCGCCTCGCCGCTCTCCGGCATGCGCCGGCGCTCCTCGATCGCCCACTCCGAACGGCGGTGCTCCTCCTCAGCGGCGATGCGGGCCCGGTCGAGCTCGCGGGTGACGTCGGCAGCGGCGTCGCGGACGCGGCCCGTCTCCAAGACCGCCTCTTCGAGCGCGGCGAGCTCGCCCTTGGCGGCGTGCTCGGCCTGGATCGCCGTCTCGCTCGACGCCAAGAGCTCCTCGCGGCGGTTGCGCTCGGCCAGGACCCGCTGCTCGTCGGCGTCGCCGGGGGTGCGGCGCACGAGTCCGGTGCGGCCGTCGAACACGGTGCCCTCACCGTCGACCAGGAGCCACGGCCCCATCGCCGCGCGGTCGTCGACCACGTCGACCTGGAACGCGGACGCCAGCAGGCGGCGCGCGAGGCGCGCCTCCTGCGAGTCGCCGAGCACGGCCGGCGCGAGTGCCACAGCGTCCGGGTAGCCCGGCGGCAAAGCGCCCGCAGCGCCCGTGTCTTCTCCGGCGCGGATGCCGAGTCCAAAGGCGCGGCCGGCGGCGCCGTGGCCGGACTGCGCCGCAGCGGCCTGTTCGGCGTCATCGCCAGCGAGGAGGATGCGGCCGCCGTCGCGGCCAGCGCGGCTCAGCAGCGCCCGGGCCTCGTCGACCGTCGCGGCCAGGCCAGCACGCAGCTCGCCGCCGAGCGC
>JAEYAL010000184.1 GCA_023404805.1 Actinomycetes bacterium
GCGCTCGGCCTGCTCTAGCGCCTGGCGCCGATTGCGCGGCGAGCCCCGCCGCGGGTGGGTTACGCCGTCGACGCCGCGGGCGCCGGCGAACCGTCGCGGGCCGCCAGGCCGAACGCCTCGGCGACCAGCTCGTAGGACCGCTTCCGCGCGTCGTGGTCGTGGGTGATAGTAACGACGATCACCACTCCCGCGCCGTAGTCGCGGGCCAGCTGCTCGACCCCTTCCCGCACCTGCTGCGGGTCGCCGACGATCATGCGGCGGTCACGCGGGCGGGCATCCGGATCGTCGCCATCGGCGATCAGCACGCGGCGCGCCTTCTCGGGAGACGGGAACGGGATGGGGCGCCCGCGGCGCAGCGACTTGAAGGCCACACGGTGGCTGAGGGCGAGATGCAGCGCTTCCTCCTCGGTGTCGGCCGCGAGGATCCAGCCGGCGACTGCGATCTGCGCGGCGTCGAGCCGCTTGCCGGGCTGGAAGTGCTCGGCATAGGTGCGGGCGTTCGCCGCTCCGCCGGGGTTGATGAAGTCCGCGAACGCGTAGGGCAGGCCGAGGTCGGCGGCCCAGTACGCCGACTGCGGCGAGCTGCCGAGCAGCCACGGCTCGGGCGATTCCGGCAGGCCCGGCAGGCTGCTGGCGAGCCGGGCGAAGGAGTGCCCGGCCGGGAGCTTGTCCTCGAGGTACCAGAGCAGCTCCTCGAGCTGGTCCGGGAAGTCGTCGGCGATGTGCTGGTTCGTACGGTCGCGCTGAAGCGCGTACGCCGTCAGCGGGTCGGTCCCCGAGGCGCGGCCGAGCCCGAGGTCGATGCGTCCGGGAAAGAGCCCCGCAAGCAGGCTGAACTGCTCGGCGACCTTGAGCGGGCTGTAGTGGGGCAGCATCACGCCGCCGCTGCCGACCCGCAGCTGCGGCCCGGTGACCGACGCGATCGCGGGGATCAGCGACTCGGGCGCGGGCCCCGCGAGCGACAGCCCGCCGTGGTGCTCGGACACCCAATACCGGTGATAGCCGAGCCGGTCGGCGTGGCGGGCGAGGTCGAGCGTGTTCTGCAGGGCCTGCGAACCCGTGCCCCCTTCGGGGATCGGAGTCTGATCGAGGACGCTGAGCAGAGGGGCCATCCCACTCCACGCTAGTGGCCGCTGCTATCGATCCGATAGCACCAGGCCGGGCCGGGCCGGCCTGCTCCCTACGCCGCCGGCTGCTGCTCGGCCAAGGGCGCCGCGGCGGCGAGGACCTGCGTGGCGTAGCGGCGCCACAGCGGCGCGAGGGCCAGCAGCGGGAGGCGGCGGCCCGGCTTCGGGAAGAACGCGTACGTCCAGTCGATCACGCAGCCGCCGCCGTCCGGCTCGAAGAGGAACCGGCCCTCGATGTGGTCGACGAGCAGCCGCAGCGGACCGTTGTCGGGCGCGACGCGGTACTCGCAGCGGCCTGGCCGCTCGACGCGTGTGAGCTCCTCGCTCATGGTTCCGCCGCCCTTCAGCAGCACGGTGCGCGTGTCGCCTGCGGTCGCCCAGTCGCCGACCTGGTCGCGGACGCCCGTCACCGCTGGCAGCGGCCCGTAGCCGCGGAAGATCGTCTCGAGCGCGACGGGGATGACCGCGCCGAACGCCTGCGCTGGGCTGGCCTGCGCAGACTGGCGGACGGTCACGCTCACAGGTGCCATGCCGCCAGCGTAGACCGTCCGCGCGGGCGCGCGGGCCGGTTGCGGGCCCCAGATCCCGTGGGGCGTCGCGACCGCCGCCGGAGTTCCCGCCAGCCGAGGTGTCACCGGTCGCGGCTGGTCACTTGGCAGACCGCTGATCCACGGCGCGCGCGCGAGCGGCAAGAATCGGCAGATGACGACTCCCCCAGCGTCGCTGATCGACCGCGACCGCTTGCAGGGACTCATGGACCGTGAGCTCGGCGCCTTCACCGACGCCCGGCCGAAGTCGGCGGCGGCGTGGGAGCGCACGAAGCGCAGCTGGCTGGGCGGCGTCCCGATGCCGTGGATGATGCGCTGGGCTGGATCGTTCCCGCCCGTGATGGAGCGGGCCGAGGGCAGCCGCGTGTGGGATGTCGACGGCCACGAGTACGTCGACCTCTGCCTTGGCGACACCGGCGCCATGAGCGGCCACGCTCCCCCAGCGCTGGTCGCTGCGGCCAGCGCGCAACTGGGCCGGGGGATCACGACCATGCTGCCGTCGGCCGACGCGGCGTGGGTCGGCGAGGAGCTCTCGCGGCGGTTCGGGCTCGAGCGCTGGATGCTGACGCTGACCGCCACCGACGCCAACCGCGCGGCACTGCGGATCTGCCGGGGCGTGACGGGCCGCAGCAAGGTCGTGATCGTGAGCTACAGCTACCACGGCTCCGTCGACGAGACCTTCGCCGTGCGGGACGCCGCTACCGGGCTCACCGCAGCGCGCGAGGGCAACGTCGGGCCACCGGTGCCGGTCTCCGAGACGACGGTCGCGGTCGAGTTCAACGACATCGCCATGCTCGACGCCGCGCTGAACACCGGCGACATCGCCTGCGTCCTGCTCGAGCCGGCGATGACGAACATGGGGATCGTCCTCCCGGACGAGGGCTACCACGCCGCGGTGCGCCGGCTGACGCGCCTGCACGAGGTGCCGCTCATCATCGACGAGACGCACACGATGTCGGCCGGGCCGTCCGGCTGCACGGGCGCGTGGGGCCTGATGCCGGACGTCGTCGTCGTCGGCAAGGCGATCGGCGGCGGGATCCCCAGCGGCGCGCTCGGCCTCTCCGCCGCGCTGGCGCAGCAGGCGCTGTCGCATGCCGATCACGACTACGAGGACACGGGCGGCGTCGGCGGAACGCTGGCCGGCAACGCGCTCACCCTCGCAGCGATGCGGGCCGCGCTCACCGAGCTGCTCACGCCTGAGTCGTACGCGCACACGGTGCCGCTGGCCGCCCGGTTCTGTGCTGGCTTCGAGGAGGTCGTCACTGAGGCTGGCCTGCCGTGGAGCGTCGTCCAGCTTGGCTGCCGGGCCGAGTACTGCTTCCTCCCGTCGATGCCACGCAACGGCACGCAGGCCCACGCCGCCAGCGACCACGAGCTCGAGCGCTACCTGCACCTCCACGCGCTCAACCGCGGGGTGATGCTGACGCCGTTCCACAACATGGCGCTGTTCGCCCCGACCACGACCGAGGCCGATGTCGACCGCCACACTGCCGTGTTCCGCGAGGCGCTCACCGACCTGCTCGGCTGACCGGACGGCCGGTGGGGGCGGCCGCCCAGCCACGGGCTAGGCTGAAGCGCATGGCTGCCAACCACCAGACCGGAAGCGTCGACCCGTGCGCCTGCGGCGTCTGCGGCACCGAGGTGCCGCCACTGGTCGGCTCGATCCTGACGGGCGTCGGACTCACCCTCGACGCCGCCGCCGACCGCTTCGAGCACGGCGACGCGCTGCCCACGCTCACCGACGTGCAGCGGCGCCTGGTCGAAGCGCACGCCGAGGCCAGGCTGCTGCGCTAGCCGCGGCTGGAGCGCGCTGCTTCAAATGCCCTCCGCGCGACCGACCTCCAAGCCGTGAGCGTTACCGTCGCGCCCTATCTGGAGACCGAGTCGTTCCCGCGCGGGCGGCGGCTCCTGCTCGTCCCCGTGGCCTGCATCCTGTTGGTCGGGCCGTACGGCGCGCTGCTCGGCAAGACGCCCGACGGGGTCGTCGCGTGGCTCGTGACGGGGCTGGCGGTCGCCGCGGGCGCGCTGCTGCTCGGCATCGGGATCGCGCAGCCGCGGCGCCGGTTCACTGCCGACGCCGAGACCCAGACGCTGGAGATCGCCCAGACCGCAGATCTGCCCCGGATCGGCCTGCTGCGCGTGACGCGTCCGTTCTCAGCGGTGGCGGAGACGGGCATCGAGGAGGTCGGCACGAAGCGGCGGCCCGATCACGGGTTTCGCCCGGTGCTGACGCTGGCTTCGGGCGAGCGGATCGTGCTGCGCCGCCAGGAGTCTGAGGGGCAGGCCCAGAACGTGATCGACCATCTCGTGCGGCTCGGGCTGCCCGGGACGTCGCGGGCAGCGCTGCGCGACGCGGAGCTTGACGCTCCGCCGCCGACGACCTGGCTCTAGGCCGCCGCGAGCGGCGGCGGCGAGGCGGGCCGGCGCGCCTGCCGACCGGGCTAGACGGGCAGGTAGGGGATGTCCCAGTAGATCGCTGCTGCTGCGGCGGCGCCCGCGGCGAGCACGCCCGCGACGATCGCGAGGATCCGCTGGGTCTTCGTGGTCTCAGCCGCCTTTTGCTTGGCGGCGTCGGCCTGGTCGAGCGCGCGGTCGAGCAGGCGCTCGGCGGATGCGAACTCCAGCGCGAGGAGCGTGAGGCCGATCGGGATCACGACGAACGCCGGACCGGGCAGCAGCAGCATCGCGATGCCCGCGAGGATCACCGTGAAGGAGGCGAGCAGGTAGACGCCGCGGACGATCGGGTTGCGCTGCTTGTGGCGGGCCCGCCGCTCGCGCAGTTCGGCGATCAGCGGGCGGACGGGCTTCTCACCCGGGGCAGGTGCATCAGCGGTCTTGGTCGACGGGTCGACGGACGGCTCGGGCGCACTCATGACCGGCAGGCTACCCGCCGCGGGACGCTGACGTAGGCGGTTGGTCGAGCGCTTGCGGCGTGTGGACCGCAGCGGCAGCTAGCGGTTCTCGGTCGACGGGGCCGTCGCCACAGGCGCCGCGGGCGCGGTGACCTTGATGCGCGTCTCGGCGGTCGCCCACGGGTCGCCCGGCGTGAGGATCTTGACGCCGAGGGTGCTGTTGATCAGCTTGGCGATGTTCGGGTCGATCGCCAGGCGGTACTTGACGATCGTCGCCGTGGCGGTCTTCTGCACCGAGGTGACGGTGACCGTCGACATCGGCATCGTGAACGGCATCGCCATGCCGTTGATCACGGGCGTGGCGTCGATGACGCCGGAGACCGGGGTCTTCGCGGTCGTCTTGATCACGAAGTTGCTGAAGCCGAAGCGCAGCGCGCCGACCTTGAGCTCAAAGCCGCCCTGGTGCTTGAGCGTGCCGACGAACTTGTCGGTCATCTTGGTGGCGTTGACCACCGGGTAGTAGAGACCCGCCGTACCGCCCTTGGCCGCGCCCTTCGGCGTGACCTTGACCTTCGCGACGCCGAGCGCCGTGGTGATCAGCGGATTGACGTTGATGACCGTCTCGTTCGGCGCGGGCACCGCGGCGGCCGGGCTGGCGCCCAGCGAGAACACCACGGCGACGGCTGCGAGGAACGTGACAGCGATGCGCGCGGCGGCGCTGTGCGTACGGGACAGAGAGAGCACGGAGCGGAGCTTACCGACCGACGTCACACTTCTCTACCAACTGGCATAACGGGCGCCGATCACATACCGGCGCCCGCCAATGCCAACGTCGGGAGTTAGACCGACTGGCTGTTCTCGATGAAGAGCGGGAGGCCCGAGAGGTCCGACGGGTCGTCGATGTCCTCGAACGACTCGTAGCGGCCCGAGAGGACCTTCTGCGCGAACGCGTAGTTGGCGTCGTCGGAGTTGTCGAACAGCTCGGCGAACAGGGCTTCCGCGCGGTCGCGGGCCTGCGTCGCGAAGATGTCGGCCAGCTCGCGGGCCTCGGCAGCGCGCTCGGGCTGCTCGGTCTGCAGCGTCTGGGCGTAGACGACGGCGGCGGAGATCGCGAAGAGCTCGGCGCCGATGTCGACGATGCGGCCGAGGACCGACTGCTTCTGCTCGAGCTTGGCCTGGTAGCGCGAGATCGCGTAGAACGTCGAGCGGGCGAGCTTGCGCGAGGCGCGCTCTGCGTAACGCAGGTGCTTGGCGTTGTCGCCGAACTCGGCGAACGAGCGCGGGTCGTTGCCCTTGCCCGTGGCGAGCTTCGGGTACCAGCCGGCGTAGAACTTGGCTGCGCCAGCGCCGCCCTTGAGCTTGTCGACGAGCGCGGCCTTCGGGTCGATCGCGTCGCCGGCGACGGCGAGGTGCTGGTCGACGGCTTCGCGGGCGATGATCAGGTGCATGATCTCGGTGGAGCCCTCGAAGATGCGGTTGATGCGGTTATCGCGCAGCATGCCTTCGGTGTTGACCGGCTTCTCGCCACGCGCCTTGAGCGACTTGGCGGTCTCAAAGCCGCGGCCGCCGCGGATCTGGATCAGCTCGTCGGCGATCTGCCAGGCGAGCTCGGAGCCGTAGAGCTTGGCGATCGCCGCTTCGATGCGGATGTCGTTGCTCTTGTCGTCGGCAAGGCGGGCCGACACGTCGAGGACGGCTTCGATGCCGAAGGTGGAGCCTGCGATGAAGGCGACCTTCTGGGCGACAGCGTCGTGCTTGCCGACGGCCTTGCCCCACTGGATGCGCTGCGAGGCGAACTCGCGGGCCTGCTTCGTGGCCCACTTCGAGGTGCCGAGGCAGCCGGCCGGCAGCGCGAGGCGGCCGGTGTTCAGCGTCTGGATGGCGATCTTGAGACCAGCACCCTCGCCGCCGATGAGGGCGTCGTTCGGAACGAAGACGTCCTTGAGCTTGGTCTGCGAGTTCTCGATCCCGCGCAGGCCGAGGAACTCGTTGCGGTGCTCGACCGTGACGCCCTCGGTGTCGTACGGCAGGATGAAGGCCGAGACGCCGCCCTTGTGGCCCTCGCTCTTGGGGACCTTCGCCATCACGACGACGACGTCGGCGATCGCGCCGTTGGTGGCCCACAGCTTGCGGCCGTTGATGATGTAGCCCTTGCCGTCCTCCGTCGGGACGGCCGTCGTGGCGACGCGGGCCGGGTCAGAGCCGACGTCGGGCTCGGTCAGCAGGAACGCGGAGACGTGCGTGCGCGCGAGCTTCGGCAGCCACTCCTTCTTCTGCGCCTCGGTGCCGGCGATGCGCAGCGGCTCGCCGAGGCCGATCGACTGGTGGGCCGACAGCAGCGCGACGAGCGAGCCGTTCCAGGCCGCGACGATCGAGAGCGCCTTGAGGTAGTAGACCCAGGAGAGCCCGAGGCCGCCGTACTCCTCCTTGACCTTCATGCCCATCGCGCCGATGCGCTTGAAGCCCTCGATCACGTGCTCCGGGATCTTCGCGTCGGCCTCGATGACCTCGGGGTCGACCTCGTCCTTGAGGAACTGGCGGAGCTCGGCGAGGAACTTCTCGCCCTTCTCCACGTCTTCCGCCGGGAGCGCCGGCTGCGGGTAGATCAGGTCGACGTCGAGGTCGCCCATGAACACGCCTTTGCCGAAGCTGGGCAGCGTCCAGTCGGTCTCGCGCGCCGCCTCTGCGACGTCGCGTGCTTCTTGCTCGGTGACCTGGGTCATGGGAGGCGTGGGCCTTTCCGTCTCTGCGGGGAGATCGAAGTGGAGTCTGTGAGCGACCGCCGACACCGCCTTCGGACGCACGAAAAACGGCAGCCGGTCGCCGTTCGGCGCTCCGGATCCCGTAGTCCTAGTTGAAAAAGTACCGGTCGACCACGAGCGGCGGGGTGACCGAACGCACGCTCGGTAAGAAAGGTGGCGCGGTGTCAGTCGCCGTGGCCGAGCGCGGGCGCGCCCGCGCCGGTTCTAAGCCCGACCGACGACAGCGCCGCCAGGAAGATGGCAACGCTCAGCAGGACGACGCCGGCCGAGAGCGTCAGCACAAGCCCGAGCCGCATCGGCGCGGTGCCGATCAGGACGGGATAGATGAGGTCGGCGAAGCCGTAGGCGACGCTGGGGATCGCGGCGATGCCCAGCAGGGCGGCAGCGGCCGACCAGTGGTCGCGGCCCACGGGCGACGAGGTCGCCAGCCAGAACGCGCCGACGATCAGCATGAGGAAGAGCAGGCCAGGCAGCTCGGTCGTCTCCCTGGTGCCGGTGGTCAGCAGGAGCGAGGGGCGCAGCATGAGGATCGACGCCAGCAGCGCCGACGGGCTGAGCAGCACCAGCAGCCGGACGCCGGACCGCTCCCGCGCCGGGCGGCGCACACCCGCCAGCCGGGGCCCAGCCGGCGTCATGTGGAAGCAGCAGAAGACGAGCAGCGCGACGAACGGCACGACCGACCAGGTCATGCTCGGCCCGAACCACCACGGCCCGACGTGGAGCCTGAGGTCGGGCGCGGCCGTGACGAAGCCGTCTTGCCACTGCGCCCAGCCGGCGCTGAGCGTCATCTGCGCGAGCAGCATGAGCGACGCCACGACGGCGAGGTTGCGCTGGCGGCGGGCGACCGCAAGCAGCAGCAGCACGACGAAGGCCAGCAGCGTCATCGCTCCGAGCGTCAGGCCCGGCTGCGAGACCCCCTCGAAGCTCCGCGCACCCGTCATGCGCGCGACCGCCGCAGCGCCGCCGAGCGCGGCCAGCGCTCCGGTCAGGGGCCCGACCAGGAGATCGGCGGCCGCGGCGCGGTCGAAGGCCAGCAGGCCCGCCCGCCCCCGCCGGATCCGCGCCTGCAGACCGCCAGCGACCAGCCCGCCGATCTCTTTGACGGTCGAGCCGGACGCCGCCAGGTCGGCGGCAGCGTCCAAGAGGTCTTCGCCGTACTCGCGGCGATCGATGGCGGGATAAGCCCGCAGGGAAGCTCGGAGGCAGGCCTCCCGCCGAGGCGTCGCGGACTCAGCTGCGCTCAACGTGCGCCTCGAGGCGCTCCCGCACGGCGACCGCGGTGCTGCGCAGCCGCTCGGTCTCTGCGGTCAGAAGGCTGCGGCCCTCATCCGTGAGTCGGTAGTACCGGCGGGCGCGTCCAGCGACCACCTCGACGCGGTCTTCCACGATCTGGCCGCGCTCCACCAGCCGGCCCAGCACGCCGTAGAGCGTGCCAGCCGAAAGCTTGACCCGCTCGTTCGAAAGATCGGCGACGTTCTTCGCGACGCCGTACCCGTGCAGCGGCTCCTGCGCCAACGCCGCGAGGACGTAGTACGTGGTCTCGGTCAACGGGGGCACCCGCCGAGTATCGCAGCGCACAGTCCCCCCGTCGACCGACGTACGCACACACCGTCGCGTTTCCCCGCGCTCGCAGGCGTTTCGGCCGGCAGAGAAACCGAACGAGCGTTTCGCAGGATTTCGCCCATTGGACCTGTGCGCGTTCAGGCACAGACATGCAGGTCGAGGAGTGGTATATCTAGCTCGCCTGATATATCGCCGTTAAGATGCATTGGGTGGGCCTTTCTCGGATTGGAAGGTCCTCATGCCACCGCTCACTTCGTCCCGGTTCAAGCGACCTGCTCGGGGGCTGTTCGCCGTCACCGCGGTATTCGTCGGAGCACTTTGTGGCCCAGTGGGGCCGGGCCCGGGGGGGGGGCCCCCCCCCGCACCCAACAGC
>JAEYAL010000207.1 GCA_023404805.1 Actinomycetes bacterium
CCACACGCGGCCGGGCGGGGGGGGGGGCCGTAGCCCGCCGCACACCGAGGTCGCTGGATTCCGCGATCAGCACGCGATCGTGGCGCTGTCGCGCTTGTGCGACTCGCCGTTGTCGTTGCGGTGGTAGGACGCGTTGGGCGTGCTGTCACCCTTGTTGATGCGAATCTCGCAGTCGCCGCCAAATGACGTGCCCTTGAATACACGCACATTGTACGTGGTGCTGAGGTTCGACCAAGAGTCGTCGTCGTTGGCGATCGCCCACGAGTTCCAGTTCGAGTTGGACTCGCCCCAGCTGAACTTCGTCCCGCCGTAGTTCTCCGACGGGAAGGCGCAGAACACCTGGGAAAGGCAGCCACCGGCGGCCTGTGCGGACGTTGCGGCAAGGCCGCCCGAAGCGAGCAGGGCCGAGGACAGGGCGATACCTGTGGCGATACGTCGAGCTGCGTTCATGTTGGTTCCTTTTTGGTTGGTTTACATCAGTTTGTTGCTGATGACGGCGTGGAAGCTAGCACACATTTGAGCGTGAAACATAAACAAAAGGTTGGCGCAATATGCGTCAAATAGAAAATAGAAACAGTGCACTATTCGAGTCCGCGCAGGGGACATCGGCCCGGTGGGACCGGGCAAAACGCGACGTCCTCGCCGGTGATGGCGGGCGGAATCCGCCGCGCAGCGAAGGTGCGCGGCTAAGGGCGTGCGCCAGCGCGGCGCGCAAGGCAGCCGACCCAGGCGTCTACGACGTGCTGGCTGCTCAGTGCATGGGCAGCCAAACCGTCGCGCGGCCTTCGTCTACGCCCGCGAAGGCGCAGCCGAAGTTCTCGGCGTTGACGGTCTTGATCGTGACGCGGTTGAGCCCCGCGTCGTCGAGTGCGATGCGGGCCCGCTTCAACATCGCGGCGCCCGACGGGCAATCCGGCGGGTTCTCCAGGGCGGTCAGCGCCTTGCGGATCTCTGCCGCGCGGGCGCCGTAAGGCGCGAAGTCGTCAGGGAGCGGCTTCAGGTCGAAGCGCCCACACACCCGCGCATCGGCCGTCGGGTAGACGGTCACGGGTTGTCCTTCGGCGGAACAGGCGACCATCGGCGGGGCCGGGAGGCTGACGCCCGAGCTGGGGTCGAGAGCCTGCTGTCGCCAGACGGCCTGGCAGGCGTCCACGGGATCCGGGCCGGGCGACAGGATGGTTTGGGCGCTCGGCTGTTCGGCTACCTCGGATTGGCAGCTGATCCCGCCGAGCGCGACGTCCTTGCCTTCGAACAACCCGGAGGCGACCGCGATGCCGCCGCCTACGCACCCGACGGTGAGCAGCACCGCGAGTCCGCGTAGCGTGCCGCGCGGGCTCATCCGCCGGCGGCGCCGCGTCTGCTCTCCAGTCAGTTCGCGGAGGAGCGCGTCGTGGCGGGCGTCCACTTCGGCGTCCGTCGGAAGGAGCGCCACGATGTCGGACGGGCTCATGAGCCACACCCCCTGGGCGAAGTGATCACCGGACGTTGCCCGGTGTCTTCGTTGGTTGCCGGCCGGTGGTCCAGCGCGGGCAGTGTGTCCCTGACGCCGTGCTCAGCGAGCCGCTTGCGCGCTCGCGACAGCCGCGAGCGAACGGTCCCGACTGGAAGGTCGAGCGCGGCGGCGGCTTCCTCGTAGGTCAAGTCTCCCACGCGACGACCGCGATCACATCCAGTTCGCCGGAGGGCAGGCATTTGAGTTTCGCTCGGAGCTCACGGACGCGGTTGGCGGCGTCGATGCGCTCGACCGACCGCTCCTCGTGGCCGGGCAGGTCGCCCGCCTCGGCGATGCGCGAAAGCGCCGCGGCATGCCGGCGCCGCTTGCGTGCGAAGTCGCGGATCACGTTGACGGCGATCCCGATCAGCAGCGGCCGGGCGCTCGTGAGCGCCGGGTCGAGCTCCAGGCGCTCACGGCGCCTCCAGGCTTCCATGAACACGGCGGAGGTCACGTCCTCGGCGTAGGACGGGTCGACCGAGCGCCAGGCCGCGAAGGCTTGGACATCACGCACGTGGCGACGGTAGATCTCGCCGAATGCGGTCGAGTCGCCTCTGCGGGCCTGAGCCCAGAGGTCGTGGTCGGTTGGTTGCCCCATCACTACCTAATGGCCACTGCCTGGAGAACAGTTCCACAACTTTCTGCGGCCAATGTGGTGAACGGTATCGGGCGCCCGCCTGGCCGCTGGCCGCCGCGCTCTGCGACCATCAACCGGTGGCGATCCCGAAGATCCTTCTCTTCTACGTGTTCACGCCGCTGCCGGATCCCGATGCGATCCGCGTGTGGCAGCTCGACCTGTGCCGGTCGCTCGGGCTGCGCGGCCGGATCATCGTGTCGCCGCATGGGATCAACGCGACGGTCGGCGGCGAGATGGCGGCCCTCAAGCAGTACACGCGGTCGCTGCGTGAGTACCAGGGGTTCCGCGGCGCCGACGTGAAGTGGAGCAACGGCAGCGGCCTGACCGACGAGCCGGGCCCGTCGGGGTTCCGCGAGTCGATCGACTTCCCGCGGCTGTCGGTCAAGGCCCGCGACGAGCTCGTCACGTTCGGCGTGCCGGACGAGATCCAGGTCGACGAGCGCGGCGTCATCGGCGGCGGCACGCACCTGCAGCCCAAGGACCTGCACGACCTGGTCGACCGCCGCGGCGACGACGTCGTCTTCCTGGACGGCCGCAACGCGTTCGAAGCGAAGATCGGCCGGTTCGACGGCGCGGTCGTCCCCGACGCCGCGACGACCACCGACCTGCTCGCGCAGCTCGACGCCGGAGCGTTCGACCACCTCAAGGACAAGCCGGTCGTGACCTACTGCACCGGCGGCATCCGCTGCGAGGTGCTGACGGTGCTCATGAAGAACCGCGGCTTCGAGGACGTCTACCAACTCGACGGCGGCATCGTGCGGTACGCCGAGCGCTACGGCAACGAGGGGTTGTGGTCCGGCTCGCTGTACGTGTTCGACAAGCGCACGAGCCTGAACTACGGCGCCGCGCCGAACCTCGTCGGCACCTGCCTGCAGTGCGGCACGCCGAGCAACCGCATGGACCGCTGCGAGGACGACGGCTGCCGCGAGCGCGTGGTGATCTGCGAAAGCTGCTCGGGCGCCGGCGTCGCGCGCTGCCCCTCCCACGAGTAGGGCAGAGCCGCTCGAGCAGGAGGCCGGAAGCGCCCTCTGAGACGGGCCGATCTCATGAGCCCAGCCTCAGTTTGAGTCCTCGCGCGCCAGCAGCTCCGGAGCCCGGAACCCCGAAGTACCTGGTGGCGCCTGAGGTAACCGAGATTGCCCCATTTCCAGGGCAATCAGAGTCACCTGAAACTAGTAGAAGTGACCGCCGTCACACGCTACCTTCCCGTTTGAGCTGATCGCCCAAGCGCACCGGCTCGAGTCCCACCCGCCTCGCTCACCTGTCCCGAGCGGAGGCGTGGATTCCGAGGAGGAATCGTGTCACCCAAGTCCCACAAGCTGGGAATGCTGGCGCTTGCCGGCACCACGGCCCTGGCCGCTTTCGGCGCGACAAGCGCCCAGGCCGCTCAGACCGCGACCCTGAACTACAAGTGCAAGTTCCCGCTGATCGGCACCCAGCCGCTCAAGCTGGACATCACCCTCGACATCCCGAACACCTGGCCCGTCGGTGAGCCGACCGCGCCGTTCGCGATCTCAGCGAAGGCTTCGGCCGGCGGCACGACGGCGCAGGGCCTCGGCTTGATCGAAGGGCTGAAGACCGTCGGCGGCGTGACCGACGCGCAGAAGCCGGGCAAGGGCACGGCGTCACGCGCCCGCGTCGAGCTGCCCGACGGCTCGGGCGTCAACGTCCGCGTGCCGATCAATGTCGAGCCGTACACCGTCGTCCCGCCGATCCCGAACCCGCTCGTCCTCAACGCGTCGGGCACGACGCCGTCGCTGACGCTCGACGTCCCAGGCACCGCCAAGATCGTGCTTACCGAGCTGATCCTGAACCTCTACGGCCACTACGCCGACGGCTCGCCGGTCGAAGGCCTCACGACGCCGCCGACCGACATCAACCGCGCGCCGTACGCCGACATCGATGGCGACCCGGGCACGTTCAACGTCCCGTGCCTCCTGGACCCGGCGACGCAGAACCTGCAGCTCGCCACGTTCCAGCTGACCGACACGCCGACCCCGACTCCCACGCCGACGCCAACCCCGACCCCGACTCCCACGCCAACCCCGACGCCCACGCCCACCCCGACCAACGACACGCAGGCGCCGAGCAAGCCGGTCGTCCCGCAGCCGACGGACTACGTCGCCTCGGACTTCAAGCCGACGTCGATCAACCTGAAGTGGCGCCCGTCGACCGACAACGTCGGCGTCAAGAAGTACAAGATCGATTACGAGGGCGCGCCCGCAGGTGGCGTGCTGGTCGACGCCGGCGCCAACACCGGCGTCCTCTCGAAGACGATCACCGGCCTCGGCGAGGACTCGGAGTACATCTTCACCGTGACCGCGCTCGATGCCGCCGGCAACGAGTCCGAGGGCCTGGACCAGACGCACTTCACGACGATCGGCGGCGGCACGCCGGCCAACGTGAAGCCGACCAAGCCGGGCACCCCGACCGGCACGTCGACGGAGACGTCGGTCGGCCTCAGCTGGGCCGCCTCGACGGACTCCGACGGCTCGGTGGCCGCGTACAACGTGTACGCGGGCACCACGAAGGTCGCTTCGACGACGGGCGCCACCAGCGCGACGATCACCGGCCTGCAGCCGGGCACGAGCTACACGTACACCGTCGAAGCCGTCGACAACGAGGGCCTCGCGTCCGACCGCTCCGCGGCCGTGACGGTGAAGACCAAGACGCCGAGCACCGGCGGCGGCAGCGGGATCGTGAACTACAAGTACACGCTGAAGGGCTCCACCACGCTGCGCACGCTGACGAAGGGCAGCCTCGCGCTGACCGGCGGCATCAACGCGCAGCTCAAGCTCGCCGACGGCTCGTTCACGGCTGACCTGACCCTCAACGACACGTCGGCGCGGCTGACGGCGCTCGGGTTCCTCCCGGTCACCGTCAAGGTCGGCCTGACGCCGTCCGGGAAGACGACGGGAACGCTGATCGACGGTGTGCTCAAGACCAACTCGAAGATCCGCATCAAGGTCAAGGACGTCAAGCTCTTCGGCGCTGTGCCGCTCGCGGGCGGCAACTCCTGCCAGACGAAGTCGCTGTCGAACATCGACCTGAGGTCGACCCAGGCCGAGTTCCTGCCGCTCTCGGGCGGCCCGATCGCCGGCACCTACGCGATCAGCGACCTCAACGGCTGCGGCCTCCTCAACGGCATCGTCTCGCCGATCACCGCAGGGGGTGGCAACTCGATCAACCTCAATCTGATCCCTGCCTCCTAGGGGATCAGACCACCCCAGCTTGGAACAGGTGTGCGGCGTGCGGCAGTGGTGCCCCGCGCCGCACACGCAGCTGGGGCCGAGTCGGCGGTACCGCGGGGCGCGGTGCCGCCGTTGCTCGTTCTCCGGGCAGGCTGCTCGGAGCACGCCACTGCCGACCGCCCAGACCGGTCGGCAAGTGGGCGCCTGCGGCCGGTTCGCTTTTCGGCGGGGCGCGACGTAGCCTCGACCTGCGATGTCCCCCGTCCGGGTTTCAAGGTGGTCGTCTCGAGCCCGGCTCGCCTGGGTGCTCGGTCCGCTGCTGCTCCTCCTCTCCGTGTCCGCCACGCCTGCCGCCGCCCAGACGCCCGAGGCGCAGCAAGCCGCTGGCATCGCGCTGAACGCCGTGAACGCCGGCGCCGCCGCCTGCGGCGCGACGGTCGACACCGCCCGGACCCGCTCCCAGCCGACCGACCCGGTGAAGACCACCGCGTTCCGCCCGGCCGGCTTCGATGTGACCGTCTTCGGGTCGGCCGCCAGCAAGTACAGCGCCCGCAACGACTTTGAGAGCCAGTGGCTTGTCGCGGACGGCAAGGCGTACCCGCGCAACATGGCCGCCGCGAGGCTCGCGGTGCGCTGCGGCCCGCCGCCGTCGAACCCCGGGGCGCCGCTCGACTGGCACCGGCTGACGCACCTGGAGCCGAGCACCGGCCGGATCCAGATCGGCCGCCTCGGCTTCGATGGCGCCGTGCTCAACGCCGCCCTCCGCAAGCAGCTGGGCGATGCCGGCCCGATGGAGGAGTCGCAGGCGCCGGTCTGGGACGGCAAGTGCAAATCCGGCGTGCAGTACGTGATCTTCAGCCGCAACGTCGACCTGCTCGGGCCGCCGGAGTCGCTGCGGGTCTGGATCAACGGGGCGAGCGCGGGCCTGCGCCGCAGCCCGATCAACGCGGTCGGGCTCTTCATCAACGGCCGCCAGGTCGCGATCCGCACGACCCGCGGCATCCTCGACCAGGACCTCGGCGAGGATGTCCGGAGCCTGATCCGGTTCGGCTCCAACCGGTTTGCGGTCGTCGCGCGCAAGGAGAAGACCGGCAGCTGCAACCGCAAGAACGGCAAGCGCCAGGTCGGCATCAGCTTCATGGTCCAGGGGAAGCAGGCCTGGAAGACGGCCGCGAGCCGCCCGCCGGTGCAGTCGCAGGGCAACGTGCTCGCGTCGATCCCGTACACGCTCACGAACCTCGGCCCGTCAGTCCTGCTGGAGCCAGTTTTCGCGATAGACGCGGCGGTGCGCCAGTTCGACCGGGTCACCGTCGGACCGAACGCCTCGGGCGCCGGCGCGACATGCGCGACGATCGAGGCGCGGCTGACGGCGGTGTGCGGCCTGGAGCCGATGCAGCCAGGAGAATCGAAGACGATCGGCGTGAGCTTCGCGGCGGGCGCGCCGAGCCGCCCGGTGGGCAGCACCACGGGCGAGTTCACCTCGTGGCAGATGCACTGGGACTTCCTCGGCGCGACGGGCTACGCCCCAGGGAGCTACTGCATCCCGCCGGGCGGCAAGACCGACTGCTCGACGATCGGCGGCTGAGCGCGGAGGAGCCGCCCGCGCGGCCCGGCGCGACGGAGGACCTCAAAGCAGGCAGCCGAGTGGCTGGCCGGGTCAGGCCTCGCGGACCACCGCGCGGTGCAACGCGTCGGCGACGGTCTCTGCCAGTTCGGCGAGTTGGCCGCTGGCGCCGGCCGCGCCTTGCGCCAGCAGCAGCTCCGTCGCCCCGCCGACGATGAAGCGGCCGGTCTGCGGCGAAAGCGGTCGCGAAGGGACCGCGGGGTTGGCGGCCCGCCCAAGCTCGATCCAAGCGCAGAGGCGTTCGACGAACCGCGCAATCGCGTCTTCGCGGGCGCGCTGCGCGGCGGGGCTCAGCCGCGCAAGCTCGACCACGACGGCATGCGCGAGGCGGGGATGCGCGGCGAGCGGCGCCAGGCACGCCTCGGCGACGTCGCCCATGGCCGTCCTCCAGGGCGCGGCGGGGGCCGTTGCGGGAACCCGCTCGAGCATCGTCCGGGTGAGGCGGCCGTGCAGTTCGAGCAGGCACGCCTCCTTGTTCGCGAACAGCTCGTAGAGCGTCCGGAGCGACACATGCCCGGCACGGGCGATGTCCTGCACCTTGGAGTCGGCGAAGCCGTCGCGGGCGACCGTCACGGCGAGCGCTTGCACGATGCGGTCGCGTGGGAGCGCATCGACATCCACCGCCAGATTGCGGGTCGCCGGTTCGCACACCCCAGCGGAAGCGGTGAAGTCGGAACGCCACATCGCCGAAACGTAGACGATTGCACTTATTGATGCAATCGTGGTGGCGCGTGGGCGATGCCGTGCTGAGCCGGCTGCGAGCGGGCGAGCGCTGGCAACACCTGTTCGCGGTCGCGTACGATCGCGAGGCAGTGGAGGAGTTCACGATCAGCGAGCTGGCAGAAGCCGCCGGCCTCAGTCCGCGCAACATCCGGCTCTACCAGACGCGCGGCATGCTCCCGCCGCCAACGCTGCGGCGGCGTGAGGCGATCTACGGTCCGGAGCACCTGGAGCGCCTGAAGCTCATCCGCCGGCTGATGGGCGAAGGCCTGTCGCGGGACGCGATCCAGCGGCTGCTCGCCGAGCCCGGCGAGATGATGGAGCGCCTCGTGGCGCTCCGCAACGCCGCCATCGGCGAGGAGCACCCGGGGATGGCCGTGGTGTCAGTGCCGGACCTCGTCGAACGCTTCGGCGACAACCCCGCGCACCTGGCTGAAGCGCAGCGCCTCGGCCTGGTCGTATCGCGGGATGACGGCCGGTTCGACGTGCCGCAGCCGGGGCTCCTCGCAATCGCCGAGCAGGCGTTGCAGCTCGGGCTCTCGCTCCAGGCGACGCTCGAGATCGCCGCGTTCAGCGAGGCCCAGGTCACGGCCGCAGCGGCGTTCTTCGTCGCGATCGCGCGGCGCGAGCTCTGGGATCCGTTTGACCGCGCTGGCCGCCCCGATTCAGGGTGGGAGCAGGTCGCGCAAGGTTTCGAAGGCGCGCGGCCGCTCGCGACCGCCGTCTACGACCTGTTGCTCCCGCCAGCGATCGCGGCCGAGGTCCGTCGGGTCACGGGCAACGTGCTCGAAGCCGGATAGCGCCGGGGCGCCAATTGCATCTGCGTGTGCAATCGGGTGCGTCGTCGCCGCATCTCCCGTGCCGCTCAGGGTAATGATTCTGACCCTCACGGGGCGGTAATTCTGCTGCCCAAAAAGTGGTGGACGGGCGCCCCAGCCCTCGCTACCTTCTGCGCAGTTCGCAGCCGGTTCTGCGGACGTCAGTCCAGATCGCCGAGCCGCTGTCCCGGTCCGGCGCGCATCTCAGGAGTTCTCGTGTCCCTCAAGTCCCGCAAGGCGGGCGTGCTGGCGGCTGCCAGCTGCGCCGCCCTGGCCTCGCTCGGTACGCCGGCGGCCCACGCCGCCAAGACCGTCACGCTCGAGTACAAGTGCAAGTTCCCGCTGATCGGCACGCAGCCGGTCCGGTTTGACGCCGTCCTCGACATTCCCGACTCGGCCCCGGTCGGAGTCCCCACGCCGCCCTTCGGCATCTCGATCAAGGCGTCCGCTGGCGGCACCACGGCGCAGGGCCTCGGCCTGGTCGAGGGTCTGCACATCGTCGGCGGCGTCAGCGAAGCCCAGCAGCCCGGCAAGGGCACCGGCCTCAAAGCACGCGTGGTGCTGCCCGACGGCAGCGGGGTCAACGTCCGCGTGCCGATCGATGTCGAGCCGTACACGGTCGTCCCGCCGATCCCGAATCCGCTCGTCCTCAACGCGTCCGGCGTGACGCCGTCGCTGACGCTTGACGTGCCCGGGACCGCGAAGATCGTGCTCGTCGAGCCGATCCTCAACCTCTACGGCCACTACGAGGACGGCACGCCGGTCGAAGGCCTCGCCACCCCGGCCACCGACATCGACCGCAAGCCGTTCGCCGACATCGACGGCGACCCGGGCACCTTCAACGTGCCCTGCAAGCTGGATCCGGCGACCCAGAGCCTGGAGGTCGCGACCTTCGAGCTGACCGACACTCCGACGCCGACGCCGACGCCGACTCCGACGCCGACGCCCACCCCGACCAGCGTCGTCGCCAACGCCAACACGCTCAAGGCGACCCCG
>JAEYAL010000239.1 GCA_023404805.1 Actinomycetes bacterium
CTCGAGGTGCGGCCGGGGCCCGCTGTGCAACTGCTTGCGGCGCCGCTTACGCGGTGACGGCAGCCCCGCTCGTCACGATCTCGTGCGGAACGTACGTGATCGGGTTCTGGTAGGCGCCGTTCATCGACGCGCGGAAATCCACGGCTTCGTCGCCGTACCAGAACTTCTGGAAGTCCTGCTTATCGGCGAAGTCGACGGTCAGCAGGAACTTGTAACGGTCGTCGGACGACCGGTACACGGCCCAGTGGTTCGCCCCGTACCGCGGCGCGATGCCAGCCAGCTGCTCAAGAGCGGCAGCGACGTCGTCGCCGCGCAGGCCGTTCGCGTAGAACGAGAGGTGGAACGAGTAGGCAGCCATGGGTTAAGCCCCGACCTCAGCGTAGATCGCGCCCGGACCCTCAGCGGTGCGGCCCTGGCCGGGCTCGGTCGCGCCGACGAGCACGGAGATCTTGCCGGAGTGCTTGTTCTCGTACATGAGCTGGTGGGCTTCGGCGCACTGGTCGAACGGCAGCGTCTTCCAGAGGACCGGCTGGATCTTGCCTTCGACGATGAGGTCGTTGGCGAGCTTGCACTCCCACGCGTTGGCGAAGTGCGAGCCGACGATCTCCTTCTGCTTCATCCACAGGTAGCGGACGTCGAAGTCGAGGTTGAAGCCCGAGGTGGCGCCGCAGATGACGACCTTGCCGAACGGCTTGACCGCGAGGACGGACGTCGGGAACGTGGCTTGGCCGACGTGCTCGAAGACGATGTCCGGAGCCTCGCCGAGGATCTCGGCGACCTTCTTGGAGAACGCCTTGGACTGCAGGAAGCGCTCCTTCTCGGCGGCGCCTTCCTCACCGCCCTTGCGCATCATCCCGTTGAAGTCGTTGCGGTTGATGTAGTCCTTGGCACCCAGGCGCTTGATGAGCTCGCCCTTCTCGTCCGACGACACCACGCCGACGGACTCGCCGCCAGCCGCCTTGACGAGCTGCGTGGCGAAGACGCCGAGGCCGCCAGCGGCGCCCCAGATCAGCACCTTCTGGCCAGCCCGCAGGCCGCCGCGCGTCATGAGCATGCGGTACGCGGTGAAGTAGGTGAGGCCGTACGAGGCGGCCTCCTCCCACGACAGGCTCTCGGGCTTCTTGAGCAGCTGCTGCGCCTGCACGCGCGTGAACTGCGCGAAGGAGCCCCAGGTGGTCTCGTAGCCGTAGATCTGCTGCGACGGCGCGGCCATCGGATCGAGACCGTGGACCTCGACGTCCTCGTAGGAGGCCTGGTTGCAGTGGACGATGACCTCGTCGCCGACCTTCCAGCGCGTGACGCCGGGGCCGACCTTCCAGATGATGCCCGAGGCATCCGAACCACCGATGTGGTGGCCGAACTCGGGGTGGTTGCCGTAGCGGAAGATCGAGATCGGCTTGCCGAGCGAAGCCCAGACGTTGTTGAAGTTCACGCCTGCGGCCATGACGCGGACGACGACCTCGAAGGCGCCGGGCTCGGGGACCTCGACCTCCTCGAGCTGCATCGCGTCCTTGGGCTCACCCTCGCGCTCCTGGCGAATGACCCAAGCGGCCATGGTGCTAGGGAGCTGTCCGGGTTCGGTGTCGATCGTCGCGACGGTGCTGATGTCTACAGCCACGGCGGTCCTTCCTCGAAAGATGACTGGGGTGGCGCCCGAGGGCGCAACAGCGGCGGTCGCGCGCTGGACGCGCGGAAGTGTATCGCTGGGGCGCCGGCGCCGTCAGGGCCAGCGCCGGCTGTTCATGAACAGCTGGCGGCCGCGCGCTCGTCACGCGCGAACGGGAGCGCCACGACCTCGGCGGTCTGGCCGCCGCATTCGACCGTCATGCCGGGCTCTGCCGCGTTGCGCAGCAGCGCCAAGGCGACCGTGCCGTACTTCGGCGAGACGGCGACGCGCCGGACCACGCCGACCGCTTTCTCGCCCAGCAGGACGGTGCCGTCGCCGGATGGGACGTCGGCGAAGCGCAGTCCGCGCAGCGCCTTGTTCGGGTTGCCGCGGTAGAAGAGGCGGGCGACCGTCTCCTGTCCGACGTAACAGCCCTTGGTGAAAGAGACCGCGCGCTCGTTGAGCCCGGCCTCCTGCGGGATGGTGCGCTCGTCGAGCTCGACGCCGTACCGCGGGCGGCCCTTGCCGATCCGAGCGACCTCGTACTCGTCTTCGGTGATCGCGGTCGCGCCGCGCGCGATCAGCGTCGCGGTGATCGCGGCGGTGTCCTCGGCGGCGCAGAGGATGTCGACGCCGTGCTCGGTGAGGATCGCGTGCGCCGCGACGCCGTCGACCGTGAACGGCGCGTTCTTGAACTCGCAGTTCGAGAGGTCCTCGACGTGCGCGATCACGCGGGCGCGCGGGCCCACGAGCGAGAGCAGGCCGCGCTGGATCGTGCGCTTGTGCAGCTCGGCGTCGTGGCCGAGGACGCCGGCGCGGAGTATGTCGAAGAGCGCCTGCAGGCTGATCCGCTCGGTGTCGAGCTCGAAGGTGTCGGCGGTGCGGATGATCCGCACGTCGCCGAGCATCGCGCCCTTGTTCGTCAGGAAGGCCGCGTACTGTCCGCACCCGGGCTCGATCTTGGTGACGTCGTTGGTGACCTGCCCGTTGAGGCACTCGGCCGCAGCGTCGCCAGAAAGGGCGAGCTTGCCGCGGTCGGACCGGTCGAACAAGGCCGCCCCGCAGCGGAACGCGCGGTCGGCGGCGGGGGAGACCCGGACGACGTCGATGGAGGCGACGGCTGGCTGCTGGTCGACGGCCACGGGATGGAGGCTAGCCCCCTCGAGCGCGAGTGGATGTCTGGTTGGCCTATCTGGCCGTCAGTCCGCAGCGCCAGCGTGCGGCTGCCCGGCGTCGCACAGGCAGCGGGCGCGGCCCCTGCGCCGCCGCTGCTCAGTAGCGCGGCGGGCGTTTGATCGCGCGGACCAAGCCGCCGGTGAGCGACCCGACCGTGTACTCGGTGACCGTCAGCGCGTGCGGGCGGCCCGGCCGCGCCGGCTTGCCCGTCCCCAGGCGCCACATCTGCGTCGTGTGCCAGCCCAGCTCGGAGTAGTCGTTGGCCGCGCGGAAGCGCAGGTTGGGCTTCGGCGCCGTCGCCGCCTTCTCCGTCGACCCGTCGAGCAGCCCGCGTGCGACGTTCGCGTCGATGCAGGTGGGCCGGCCGAGGCCGATCAGGTCGATCGCCCCGCCGGCGAGCGCGGCGTTCATCGCCGACGCCGAGCGCAGGCCGCCCGTGAGCATCAGCGGCATCCCCGCCCGCTCGCGCACCTTCTCGGCGTACTCCAGGAAGTACGCCTCCCGCTGGCGGGTGCTCTCGCGCACCGACTTGAGCGACCCGAGCAGCGCCGCGTGCTCGTAGGTGCCGCCGGAGATCTCGAGCAGGTCGAGCTGCTCAGCCGACAGCGCCTCCACGACGCCCATCGACTCCTCCTCCGAGAACCCGCCGCGCTGGAAGTCGGCGGAGTTGAGCTTCACGCCGAGGCCGGCCTTCGGCCCGATCCGCTCGCGCACCGCGCGCACGACCTCCAGCAGGAAGCGCATCCGCCGCTCGGGGTCGCCGCCCCACTCATCGGTGCGCAGGTTCGTGATCGGCGACAGGAACTGGCTCGACAGGTAGCCGTGGGCGCTGTGGATCTGCACGCCGTCGAAGCCGGCGCGGACGACCGTCTCGGCGGTCGTCGCGAAGCGCTCGATGATCTCGTGGATCTCCGCGCCCGTGAGCGCGCGCGGGCTCGCGAACTGCCCGAACAGCTTGAGGTCGACCGGCGACGGCGCGACCGGCTTGGGCGACAGGTACCGCGGCGACTGGCGCCCCGGGTGGTTGAGCTGGACCCACGTCGCGTTGCCGCCGACCTTCGACGCGGCCGCCCACGACTGCAGCGCCGCGAAGTCCCGGTCATCCTCGACGACGACGTTGCGCGGCTCGCCCAGCGCGCGGCGGTCGACCATCACGTTGCCCGTGATGAGGAGCCCGAACCCGCCGAGGCTCCACTGGCGGTAGAGCGCGTCGAGCTTCTTCGTCGGCGCGTTGGAGAGATCGCCGAGCTGCTCGCTCAGGGCCGCCTTCACGAGCCGGTTCTTCAGCTGCGCTCCGCTGGGCAGCGCGAACGGCTGATCGATGCTCGCGGACGCCGTCGTCTGAGTCATGACGGGCATCATAGGCAGGTTTCACGACTGTAACCACCCCTTGTCCCACGATCGCGGCCGAGGTGCGCGCTGCGCCAGCCGGTACGCTGGATCCCATGGCGCTTGCGGACACCTTCCAGTCGATCGTGGACTCCCTCCCGGACGACTGGACGGACCTTCAGCTCGACTTCCGGCTCGCCGACGAGTCGCGCTACATCGAAGCAGCCACGCTGCTCGTGACCTGCAACGCCCAGCCGTACTCCAAGCACGACCAGCACTTCAAGCTGCTCGTCGCCCACCGCTTCGGCCACGCCGCTGCCGTCCCGGCCGTCCACGCGGCCCTCCGCCTCCTCGACGACGTCGCCATCGACGGCGTCCTCACGGTCACCGACGTGCGCACCGGCCGCGTCGAAGTGACGCCCACGTGGGGCCGCCCGGCGTCCGTTGTCGACGAGTTCCGCCGCATCCGCGCGCAGTAACGGCAACGCCCCGGAGCGCGCTGCCAGCAGGCCGCGGAGCGCCATCACACGGGCCAAACCGGCGACACCATTCGTGTGCCCGATGGCACGCTGGCGTCATCCGGCTGCCCACCTGTTTAGGATCGCCACGCTATGGCTTCTTCTGCTCGCATCCCCTCCCAGTCCAAGGAGGCGTCCGTGGAGACTCGCGGCGCCAACGCGTACGTCGCTGAATTCGTCGGCACGCTGCTCCTGGTGTTCGCCATCGGCGCTGCCGCCTCGGCCAACAGCCAGGCAGGCCTCGGCTTCACGGACTTCGTGACCATCGGTCTCGTCCACGCCTTCGCGCTGACGGTCCTCATCGCCACGTTCGGCCGCTTCTCAGGCGGTCACTTCAACCCGGCAGTCACCATCGCCATCCTCGCGCTCCGCAAGATCAGCCCGGCCAACGCCATCGGCTACATCTTCGTGCAGCTCCTCGGCGCCATCGCCGCTGCCGGCCTCCTCGCCCTGGCGTTCGCCACCGACATCGAGACCATCGCCAACCTCGGCACCGCGAGCCTCACCAAGGAGCTCGTCACCGGTAAGGACGGCATGTGGGGCGGCTTCATCTTCGAGTTCATCGGCGTGTTCATCCTCGTCGGCGCCGTCGTCGCCACCGCTGTCGCTCCGGGCGGCGACCGCCGCTTCGCGCCGATCATCATCGGTACGGCCCTCGGCGTTGCCAACCTGATCGCCGCTCCGTTCACCGGTGGCGCGCTCAACCCGGCCCGCGCCTTCGGCCCGGCCCTGATCAGCAACTCCTTCGGTGGCACCGTCTCGTTCATCCTGGTCTACCTCGTCGCGCCGATCGTCGCCGGCCTGGTCATCGCCCTCCTCTACAACGTGCTCCTCGGCGACGAGAAGCACCGCGAGTCCTCACCCGTCGAGACCTACTCCGACGAGTCCTAAGAGACGCTCGCTACGCCAAGTAGCAACAAACGCACCAGTTCTCCGAAGGCCCCGGCGCAAGCTGGGGCCTTCGTCGTTTCAGGACCGGGTCGGCCCCTAGACTGCGCCGCGATGGCCCGCCGGATCACGTACTCGCGCAACGTCACGCTCTCGCTCTCGCGGTCGTGTTCGTCGGTCTGCAAGTACTGCGCGTTCGCGACGCGCAAGCCGCACCTGCGCGCGCCCGATGAGGTCCAGGCGCTGATCGACGCGTCCGCCCGCCGCGGCATCAAAGAGCTGCTCGTGCTGACCGGCGAGGAGCCGGAGGCGGTCAGCGGCGTCTCAGCGCTCCTGGCGGAGTGGGGCTTCGGGTCGTTCGTCGACTACGTCGTGTGGGCATGCGAGCGGGGCCTCGAGGCAGGGATGCTGCCGCACACCAACCTCGGCGCGATCGACGCGATCGACCTCGCCCGGCTCCGTGAGGTGACCGCCTCGCAGGGCCTGATGCTCGAGTCGATCAGCGAACGCCTCATGGACACGGTCCATGCCGGGTCGCCGAGCAAACACCCGCAGAACCGCTTGCGGACGATCCGCGCCGCCGGCGAGCTGCGCATCCCGTTCACCAGCGGCATCCTGATCGGCATCGGCGAGACCCGCGAGGAGCGCATCGCGTCGCTCGAGGCGCTCGGCGCCGTGCAGCGCGAATATGGGCACCTGCAAGAGGTGATCCTGCAGAACTTCGTGCCGCACCGCCGGTACTACGGGGAGGACACCGGCGCCGTCGCGACGGCCGCCGCCGAGGAGTACTGGCGCACCGGGCTCGGGACGCCGCCCGTGCATGCTGCGCCGGCGTGGGCGAGCGAGGTCACCGTCGACGACGTCGTCGAGCTGATCCACGCGACCCGCGAGCTGGTGCCCGGCGCTCAGATCCAGGTGCCGCCGAACCTGTCCGACCATTGGCCCGAGCTCGTCCGCGCCGGCGCCACCGATCTCGGCGGCCTGTCGAGCAACGGCGACCACATCTCACCGGAGCATCCCTTTCCGTCGCCGAAACAGGTGCGGGAACGGCTCGAGCCCGAGGGCTACTCGCTCGCGGAGCGCCTCTGCGCCCACGAGCAGTACCTCTCGCCGGAGTGGATCGCCGAACCGGTCCTGGACCTCGTCCGCACGCGGTACTGGGGGTTCCTGCCCTGGACGGAGCGCGCGGGCGGCCCGGCTGTCGGTGGCGAGGCGCGCGCTGCAGGCGACGCGGGCGCCGGTTCGGCTGGCGCTGCGCGCGCCTGGGCCTCGGTCGGCGCGCTCCACCGCACGATCGAGCGGGCCGCCGCTGGGGAGCCGCTGCGCCATGGCGAGCTGACGGCGCTGCTGGAGGACCGCCGCCCAGAGGTCGTCGAAGATGTGCGGCAGGCCGCCGACGCGCTCCGCGCCGAGCTGGCGGGCGACACGGTCACGTTTGTCGTGAACCGCAACCTCAACCTGACGAACGTCTGCACGGTCGGCTGCGCCTTCTGCGGCTTCGGCCAGTCGCGGCGCTCGCCGGAGGCGTACACGCTCGACGAGCCCGAGATCCGCGCCCGCATCGCCGAGGCCGTCGCCGACGGCGCGACCGAGCTGTGCATCCAGTCGGGCATCCATCCCGATTGGACCCTGCAGACCTATCTCGATTGGATCGCCGTCGCCCGCGACGCTGCCCCGCAGCTGCATCTCCACGCGTTCAGCCCCATGGAGCTCGGCGCGATGATCGACGCCAGCGGCCTGCCCGCCGCCGAGGTCGTCGCCCGCCTCCGCGACGCCGGCGTCGGCTCGTTCCCCGGCACCGCCGCCGAGATCCTCGATGACGAGATCCGCGACATCATCAGCCCCAACAAACTGCCGACCGCCCGCTGGATCGAGCTGATCGAGACCGCCCACGCCGCCGGCGTCCCGACGACCTCGACGGTCATGTTCGGCCACGTCGAGCAGCCCCGCCACCTCGCGACCCACCTGCTCACCGTCCGAGGGATCGCAGAGCGCAGCGCTGTGCGCGGCGGCGGCCTCGATGCGGGCACTGGCGGCGTCGCAGAGCGCGGCATCAGGGCGCGGGCCGCGGGGATCACGGAGTTCGTGCCGCTGCGGTTCATCCCGCACCAGACGCTGCTCGGCCGCACCAAGGGCGTGCGCGAACTCGACGCCGACGAGACGCTCCGCCTCACCGCCGTCTTCCGCCTCGGCCTCGGGCGCTCGGTCCGCAACCTCCAGACGTCCTGGGTCAAGCTCGGCCTCGACCTGGCTACCGAGTCGCTGCGCTGGGGCGTCAACGACCTCGGCGGCACCCTGATGGAGGAGAACATCAGCCGCCTCGCGGGCGCCGACCACGGCGTCCGCCTGCAGCCCAGCGAGCTGATCGCCGCCGCCCACGCCGCGGGCCGCCCAGCCGCCGAACGCACGACGCTCTACGCCCTCCGAGCGCAGCACCCGCTGCCGCTCGCGCATGCCTGAGCCCCTCCGAGCCGCGGCGCCGCGGAGGCCGGGACGTGCGCAGATGACGCGAGCCGTGGCCGAATACGCCCCGCAGAGGGCGTAATCCGCAACAGTAACGCGCCAATTCACGCCCTCTAACGGCTGTGGGCGGCAATCAGGGGGAAGCGCGGCCACAGCCCAGAGAGGGCGTGATTGGTAGCGCTATCGCGCCTGTTCACGCCCTCTGGAGGGCGTAAACCACCACGGCATTTGCGGGTCGCCGCCCTCCTGGTACTCGCACCGACCTCACCCAGCACGATCCGACGCCGAGCTCTGGGAGCGCTCGCGCCCCAGCAGGCATGAGCCCGCCCGCCCTGCTCAGCGGAAGAGGTCTTCGGCGAGCGGGCGCTGGAGGGCGGCGGCGCCGGGGCCGTCGGCGGCGGTGACGGGGACTTCAGCTCCGGTGATGACGACGACGCCGTCGCCGCCTGCTTTCGAGCGGACCAGGCCCGCGGCGGCGGCGAGCTCGTCGGCGACGGCGGGGAGGGTCGCGGCGAGCGGTCGGCCGGCGCGGTCGGCGCGGCCCTCGTGCGACACCAGCGGGTCGAGGCCGGCGGCGCCGATCGCCACATCCACTTGGCCCACGCGCCAGGCGCGGCCGAAGGAATCGGAGACGATCACGGCGATGGGGCGCAGACCCGTCAGCCCTTCCAGCCGCGCCTTGATCGCGCGCGCCGACGCATCCGGATCGGCGGGCAGCAGCACGACCGCGCCGTCCTCGGGACCGTTGCTCTGGTCGACGCCCGCGTTGGCGCACACCAGGCCGCTGTGCGTCCGGCAGATCAACACGCGATCCGCCCGCAGGACCTCCGCAGACTCATCGAGGACCACCTGCACGAGCCGCGCATCTCCGCCGCCGAGCCCGCGGCGCGCCAGCTGATGCGCGCGGTCGCCCGCCTGCACGTCAGCCAACCGCCGAACTCGGCCCTCGGCCTTCGACACGAGCTTCTGCGCCACGCACACCACGGCGCCCGGCTGCACGGCACCATCGCTCTGGCGCGCGATCAACGCCCCGAGATCGTCACCCGCGGCGATCTCCGGCAGCCCAGCGACGCTCGAAATCTGCACGCTGCGGCCGCTCATCGTCCGCCATCCAGCAGCGGATCTCGGCGACGCTCGTCGCCGACAAGCTGCACGCTGCTAGAGCCCACCGCGCGCCCGTTAGCCGCGCAGGCCCGTGACCACGCCGCGAGTCGCCGGGGCGCCCCCGCGCAGCGAGGCGAACCGGGCGCGGAGGGTGGCGAGGTCGTCGGCGGTGTCGATGTCGAGAGCCAGAGACGGGACGACGCGCGCCTCCGCCTCGACGCCGAGCGCGGACGCGACCGCGAGATGCCGCTGCAGCGACCCCTCGCCAAACGACGGCTCGATGGCGTCCGGTGGATCCAACAGCAAGGCGTTTGTCCCCGTCCCATGGCGGTCCGGCACGACGACGACCGGCGGCTGCGGCGCCGTGAGCAGCGCGTCGAGATCCTCGACCGTCACCAGCGGGCAGTCGCCCGGCGCGAGCAGCACGCGGTCGTGCGGATGGGCCGCCGCCGCGATCCCGCGGAGCGCCGCCGCGCTATGCGAGCCCGACGCGTCATCCGGCACGACCTCAGCACCCTCGGCGACGGCCCGGTGGCGCGCCTCGCGGTCATCCGTCACGACGACGACGCGCTCGACGGCCTCGCAGCGGCGCAGGTTCATCAAGACGTCGGCGAGCATCGCCAGCACGAGCCGCTGGCGGTCGCTCACATCCAGGGCGCCCGTGAGCCGCGACTTGGCGGCGTCGAGCGTCTTCACCGGGACGATGGCGAGCACGGGCCGCGGCAGCGCGCCGGCGCCGCCCGGGGCGGGCTCGGCCGCCGCCGTCATCCCGCGCGGAGCTCGTCGGCGAGCGCCAGCACGTCCTGCGCGACCTCGCGGCGCCGCTCCGGCGTGTCGAGCAGCACGTCGACCTGCTTGTGGCGGGCGCCGGCTGGCAGCGGCTCGGTCGGCGCGTCATCGCTGACCACGCCGCCGAGCAGGTCGGCGTAGAGGCTCGCGATGCCGCTGGCGTCATGCGTCACGCCGAGATGGTCGAGGAACGCGTCCGTCGGCCCCTTGAGCACCGCGCCGCCGACCAGCGGCGACACGACGACCACCGGCGCAGACGCCGCTTTGACCGCGTCGCGCACGCCCGGCAGGCCGAGGATCGGCGTGATCGACAGCGCCGGGTTCGACGGGCCGATCACGATCACGTCGGCCGTCTGGATGGCATCGAGGAACTCCGGAGTCGGCGTCGACTCCTCGAGACCGACGACCTTCACGTCTTCGATCGGGCCGATGCCGCCGCCGCGGATCAAGAAGTCTTGAACGCCCTTGCGGCTGCCGCCTCCAGCGGTCACGAACGTGCGCAGCTGGTCGTCGGTCGGCGGGATCACCCGCGCCGGAATGCCGAGCGCCTCGGTCAGCCGGGCCAGCGCCTCAGTCGGCCGCACACCCTCCGCGAACCACTTGGCGCGCTGCACGCAGACGGCCATGTCGCGGTCGCCCAAGTTGAACCAGATGTCTTCGCCGAGCGCCCTCAGCTCGTCCATCACCGCGAACGTGTCGCCTTCGATGCCCCAGCCGCGCGGATCGACGCGGTGCGCGAGCCAGTACGAGACCAGGTCGGGGTCCGGGCTCACATGGGCGCCGTAGATCTCGATGTCGTCGGCGACGTTCGCGACCACCGTCAGCTCGGCACCGACGACGTCGAGGAACCCGCGGGCCAGCTTGGCGCCGCCCGTCCCGCCCGACAGAAGGACCACACGCGGCGTGCGCTGCTCGTCGAGGGCGTCGGTGGGAGTCATCGCACTTCCTGGGGTTGGGGGTTCTCGGGCCACAGCGCGGCATCATCCGGCAGGCCGGTGATCCGGATGCCGGCGTGGGCGCGGTGGCGGACGTTGATGCCGATCAGCACCGCGGTGAGCTGCTCGACGATGCGGGCCTGCTCGAGCGGACCCGCATCCACGCAGCGTAGCCCGCCGATCCGATGGAGCAGCGCAGCGACGCGGGCCTTGTCAGCGCGCTCGTCGCCGCACAGCAGGACGTCCTCCGCGAGGCCGTGCTCGAGGTCGCCGAGCGTCTTGGCCGAGACCGTGTGCAGCGCCGACACGACCCGCACACCTGCGGGCACCATCTCTTGCGCCTGCTGGGCGGCAGAGCCCTGCCACACGCCGATCGTGCGCGTCGCCTTGCCGCTGACCGCAGCGGCGAGCGGCACCGTGGCGTCGACGAGCAGCTGCCCGGGACGCAGGTGCGGACGCAGCGCGGTCAACGTCTCGGAGTGGTTTCTGAACGGGACGCAGAGCACGACCAGCTCGGCCTGCTCGACGGCGTTCTGGTTGGTGGCGGCGCCGAGCTGCAGCGCGCGGCCCTCCATCCGGGGGCCGATCAGCGACACGATCCGCTTGAGCGACTCGACGGCGCGCGGCTCCTCGCGGGAGCCCAGCAAGACCGGGACACCAGCAAGCGACAGCCGCAGCGCCAGCGCCGAGCCGAGCGCGCCGGAGCCGCCGACGATGGCAACGGGCTCGTGGGTTGCGGCCTGAGCGCTCACGGGGCCGACGTTAGAGGGTCCCGGCGGGCGATGCATCCGGGCCCGCCGCGCCGGGAAGTTTGCGCTGGAAGCTTCGTGAACCGCGCAGCTCAGCCCGTCACGGCCTGGTACCGCGACACGGCGTGCTGACGCTCCTCCGCGTGGTCGACGATCGGCGCCGGGTAGTCGTCGCCGATCACGCAGCCCGCCGCCTGCTGCTGGTCCGGGGTCATCTTCCACGGCTCCGCGAGGTGCTTGTCCGGGACATCCGCCAGCTCGGGGCACCAGCGGCGCACGTAGCGGCCCGACGGGTCGAACTTCTTCTGCTGCAGCGTCGGGTTGAACATCCGCCGGAAGTACGGGGCCGGGTCGGTGCCGGTGCTCGCCGTCCATTGCCAGCCGCCGTTGTTGCTGGAGAGGTCGCCGTCGAGCAGCTGCTCCATGAACCACCGCTCGCCCAGGCGCCAGTCGAGGTGCAGGTCCTTGGTCAGGAACGACGCGACGATCATGCGGGCGCGGTTGTGCATGAAGCCGGTCGCGGCGAGTTCGCGCATGGCGGCGTCGACGACCGGGTAGCCGGTCTGGCCCTGCTGCCAGGCTGCGAGCGCGGCATCGTCGTCCTCCCAGGCCAGGTCGCGGTACTTCTCTTGGAACTCGAGCCGGGCGACGTGCGGGAAGTTGAGCTGCACCTGGAGGTAGAAGTCGCGCCAGGCCAGCTCGCTGCGGTAGGTCTGCGACCCGGGGCCGCCGTGCTCGACGGTGAGCTGTTCGACCAGCAGCGGCGACACCGACCCGTAGTGCAGGTGCGCGGACAGGCGCGACGTCGGCGCGGCGAGATCGCTGCGCCGGTCGTTGTATTCGGCCAGGCCGCGCTTCACCCACGCCTTGGCCGCGGCGACGCCCGCGACCTCGCCGGCCTGCGGCGGGTCGTCGACGGCCGCGTCGCCCGCGTCGAATCCGAGGTCTTGCAGGGTCGGCAGCGTTCCGCGGTCGCCGCGCGGCGTGTGGAGGCTGCGCGGCGGGGTCAGCAGCTCGCGGCGCTCCTGGGCGGCCCAGACCTTCGAGAACGGCGTGAAGACGATGTGCGGTGTCCCGGACTTCGTCCGCAGGGCGCTGAGGTCGGACGCGATCGCGATGCCGGGGTGCAGCGCCAGGGTGGCGCCGACGGCCTCCAGCGCCTGGCCGACGCGCTCGTCGCGCCCTCGGGCGAAGCCGGAGAAGTCCTCGCTGGCGTGCACGTCCGTCGCGCCGGTCAGCTCGACGACCGCAGCGAGCTCCTTCGCCGGGTCGCCGCGGCGCCACCAGAGGCGCCCGCCGAGCTCATGCCAGCGGGCATCGAGCGCCTCAAGCGTCTGCAGCAGCTGCCACGTGCGGCGGGCGCTGGCGAACCGGCCGTGCAGCAACGTGTCGTCGAAGCAGAAGACCGGGACGACGCCGTCCTCGCCGCCATCGGCGACTGCAGCGGCCAGCGCAGGCAGGTCGTGCACGCGCAGGTCTCGGCGGTACCAGAGGACGGCAGGGGGCATACCCCAGGGTTACGGCCGCGGCGGCCGGCTGGCTCACCGCGGCCCGGTCACGCCCTGGCTAGAAGACCTTGAACTTCACCGTCATCGCGCTGTGGCCATCGACGGTGCAGATCAGCACGTAGTCGCCGGCGGGCAGCGTGAACGACTTCGTCGCGCTTTGGCCGCCTTTGATGTTCGTCGAGATCACGCGCACGGTCCCGGAGGGGCCGCCGCCCGACGTGACGCCGTCGGCGAGCACCAGGTTGTGCTCCTCGTCGGCGTCGGTGTTGTCGAATCTGAACTGGATCGAGCCCGCCGCGACGCCGCAGGAGTTCAGCTCAAACTGGCGGCCCTCGTCGATCGCGGTCACGGTCACCGGCGAGGAGCCCGCGGTCGCGCACTCGGCAGGCAGCGCAGGCGTTGTCGGGCCCGGGGTCGTCGGCGCCGGTGTGGTGGTGGGGGTGGGCGTCGTCGGCGCCGGCGTGTTCGGTGCCGGCGTGTTCGGCGCGGGAGCGCCCGGCGGGGTCGTCGTCCCCGGCTTGGGGTCCTTCTTGGAGTCCGCGATGATCTTGCGGCGCTGCTCCAGGCACTTCGTGCGCGCCTTGCGGTCGGCCTTCCGCAGCTTTTTAAGCTGACTGGCCTTCGTGATCTTCACGAGCCTCTGGCACTTCTTCGACAGCTTTTTCGTGGCCTGCGCCGTGGTCAGGCCTTTCGCGGTCCGCTGCGCCGCGGCGTCCGTAGCCCTGGCGCGCTGGCTGGCGAGGTAGCGCTGCGCATACGTGAGGCCCATCGCCGTCGTGCCGGGCGTCCGCGGCGCGTAGTCCTTCCAGAGCGGGCCGCGCGCGCCGCGGGCGATCCGCGGGTTCCGCGGGTCCGCGACGACGAACATCGGCCGCGTGCGCGCTGCCTCCGCGGCATGCGCAGCGTGGCCGGCATGGCCCGCGCGGTAGCCGGAAGCGGCTGAGGCGTGGTGGCCGGAAGCGGCTGAGGCGTGGTGGCCGGCATGCGCGGTTGAGGGCGCCGGCGTCAAAAGCGCTGCGGCGAGCGCGGCTGCGGGAACGGCGGCGCGCAGACGCTGGGGCAGACGTGGGGGGTGAGCCATGCGGCGCATAGTAAGGCAAACCTAATAGGTGTGCCTAATACGCGGACCGCCGTCCGCTCAGAGCGCCGGCGGCTCAGCTCGCGGTCGGCGCGTAGACCGTGAACTTCACGGCCATCGGACCGTGGCCCGGCACCGTGCAGATCAGTTTGTAGATCCCCGGCGCGAGCGCGACGTCGGCCGACGCGCGCTCTCCGCCGGCGATGCGGTCGATGATCTGGACCAGCGCTCCGGTGATCTCGCCTGAGGCGTTGGCCGGGGCGATAAACAGGTCGTGGTCCTGGCGGTCGGTGTTGTCGAGCTCGAAGTTGACGATGTCGGCCGTCGCGCTGGAACGCGTCAGCTGGAACGGCACGTCGCCGTCCTTCGCCACGACACCCGCAGCGGCGTACTTCTTGGCCGGAGCCGTCGGCGTCGTCGCGGCCGGAGTCGTCGGCGTGGGCGTCGTCGCCGTGGGCTCTGGGGTGGTCGCGGGCGGTGCCGCGGTCGGGTCCGGGCCCTGGATCGGCTCTGGAGCTGGCGTGGGACCGGTCGGCGTCTTCGACTCGGCGATGATCTTGCGGCGCTGCGCGAGGCACTTCGTGCGGGCTTTGCGGTCGGCCTTCCCCAGCTTCTTGAGCTGCCTGGCCTTCGTGATCTTCACGAGCCTCTGGCACTTCTTCGACAGCTTCTTCGTAGCCTGCGCCGTGGTCAGCGAGGCGCGCACGGCGGCTGCGCCGCTCGCGTCCGCGGCGTCGTCGGCCGCGGCATCAGGCTGGCGCAGACGCTCAAGCTGCTCGGCGACGGTGCGCTGCGCGGGCGTGCCATGCGGCCCGGTCC
>JAEYAL010000266.1 GCA_023404805.1 Actinomycetes bacterium
GGGCCGGGCAGCTCGCGGCTGGGCGTGCGCGCGGCCCGGCGCAGGACATCGCCAGCCACGAACCCGGCGCCCATGAGCGTCGCGCGCTGGCTGCCGACGCTCTCGATCAGCGGCAGCATCATCGGCGTCCCGCGGACGAGGTGCGGCGCGATGAACCTCAGCAGGTTGCCGCGTTCGACCGCGGATTCATAGGCCACGCCGACATCGCCGCTGGCGAGGTAGCGCAGGCCGCCGTGGGCGAGTTTGGACGACCAGCGGCTCGTGCCGAACGCGAGATCGCGCGACTCGATGAGCGCGGTCTTGAGTCCGCGCGAGGCTGCGTCGAGAGCGGCGCCGGTGCCGGTGATCCCGCCGCCGATCACGACGACATCGAAGCGCTCGTCGGTCGCCGCGGCGGCCAGCTCGGTGGCGCGGCGGCTGGTGGTCAGGTCGGCCGAGGCGCGGACGCGCGGCAGGTGCAGCCGGCGCGGCCGCACGGCCTGGGCAGCGGCGAGCGCGCGGAGCGCAGCAGGCGGACGATGGGCGGCCATGCCTCAGTCTCCCTGCTCGGCCGGCCGCAGGTACGCATGGAGCATTGCGCGGAGCTCGTCGTCGAGCAGGGTGCGGTCCTGGCCGCTGCCGGCCGCGTCCATCGAGACGACCCAGCTCTGCACGGCCAACACGACCGCGGTAGCCAGGCGGACAGGGTCGCCAGCGGTGATCGAGCCATCGGCCTGCCCGCCGCGGATCGCCTCCGAGATCCCGCCGATCGCGCGGCGGTGCATGGTGCCCTGGCGCTGCAGCAGGTACGGGATCAGGAGCTGCGGCTCGCCGTCGATGATGCTCGTGAGCAGCTCGCTCTCGCGCAGCGTGCGGGCGTTGGCGACGATCTCGCGCACCAGCACGTGGCGCACGTCGCCGCGGCCGATCGCTTCGTCGGCGAGCGCGCCGGAGTCGATCTCCAGGAGCTCGTCCCACTCGCGCTGCATCATGCGGCCGAGCAGCTCGGGCAGGCCGTTCCAGCGCCGGTAGACCGTCATCCGCGAGAGGCCGGCCTCACGGGCGACGTCGGTGAGCGTCGTGCGCGAGATGCCGTGCGTGAGGACCAAGCGGCGCGTGGCGTCGAGGACCGCTTCGTCGTCGATCCGGCGCGTCGCTGGGCTGCTCGACGGCGGCTCGGCGCTCGCGCGCTGCGCCTCTTGGATGTGACGAAGTGGCATTGCGTGTAACACTGTAGCAATGACGACCGAGTCGGCCAATGCAAATCCGCCGCAGCCCGTCGCCGGAGCGCCCGCCGACATGGTCTGGTGGGGCTGGGGCACTGCCGAGGCGCACACCCCGCTGCCCGAGAGCCTCCTGACGCTGCTCGCGCAGGGGTTCGGCATCGAGGGTCCAGCCCAGCCTGCGGCAGCGCAGCCGCTGCCAGTGCCGCCGCCGAGCCGTCTGCACCGCGACACCCTGCTGCCGATCGCGATCACGATCGGCGCCGCGCATGTGACCCAGGACGACGCGGTCCGCGCGCTGCACACCCGTGGCAAGTCGACGCCTGATCTGCTCAAGATGCGGGCCGGCGACCTCTCCGCGGCGCCCGATGCGGTGGTCTCGCCCGGATCGCATGAGGAGGTCCTGAAGGTCCTTGAGCTGTGTTCGGAGCGCGGCGTCGCGGTCGTGCCGTTCGGCGGCGGGACGTCCGTCGTCGGCGGGCTCGCGCCGGAGGCAGGCGGCTTCGCGGGCGTGATCGCGCTCGATCTGCGGCGGATGGATGCGCTGATCTCGGTCGACCGCGTGTCGATGACCGCGACCTTCCAGCCCGGCGTGCGCGGCCCGCAGGCCGAGGCGCTGCTCGCCGAGCACGGGCTCTCGCTCGGGCACTTCCCGCAGTCATTTGAGCATGCGTCGCTCGGCGGCTTTGCGGCGACGCGGTCCAGCGGCCAGGCGTCGGCGGGCTACGGGCGGTTCGACGCGATGGTCGTGGGTCTGACGGTCGCGACGCCGACCGGCGAGTGGACGCTCGGCCGCGGCCCGGCCAACGCCGCCGGACCGGATCTGCGGCAGGTCGTGCTCGGCTCCGAGGGGGCGTTCGGCGTGATCACCGAGGTGGTCGTGAAGGTGCACGAGGCCCCGGCTGCGCGGCGCTACGAGGGCTGGCAGGTGCCGAGCTTCGACGCGGGCACCGCGCTGCTGCGGTCGCTGGCGCAGCATGGCGCGCTGCCGACGATCGCCCGCCTGTCGGACGAGGTCGAGACCGCGGCCGGCCTCGCGAACGCGAAGACCACCGGCGAGCAGACGGCCGAGGGCTGTTACGTGATGCTCGGGTTCGAGGGGTCGGCCGAGGAGGTGGCTGAGCGGCATGCGACGGCGCTGCGGCATCTGGCTGCGGCCGGCGCGTCGCAGCTCGGCGGCGAGCTGGGCGACGCGTGGCTCGACGGCCGCTTCCACGGGCCGTACCTGCGCGACGGCCTGCTCGATCTCGGCGGGCTCGTCGAGACGGTCGAGACGACCGCGTCGTGGGCCGACCTGCCGGGGCTGTACGCGGCCGTGCGAGAGGCAGCGGTCGAGGCGCTCGTCGGGGCCGGGACGCCGCCGATCGTGCTCTGCCACGTCTCCCATGTCTATCCGACCGGCGCGTCGCTGTACTTCACGATCGTCTGCAAGCAGGCCGCCGACCCGCTCGCGCAGTGGGACGCCGCCAAGCAGGCGATCTCGGGCGCGATCGTCGGCGCCCGCGGGTCGATCACCCACCACCACGCGGTCGGCACCGACCACCGCCCCTGGCTCGCCGCTGAGATCGGCGAGGTCGGCGTCCGCGTGCTGGCGGCGATCAAGCGGGAGCTGGATCCCGCGGGCGTGCTGAACCCGGGCGTGCTCGTCGAGCGCGACGGCGGCGCCGGGGCGGCAGGCGGCGCATGAGTCGCACCCCGCCCCACCGGCCCGCGCCGTTTGGCGCACCGGCGTGTGCAGGTTTGCAGCGCAGCGCTGCATACTTGCCGGCCTCGGAGACCGCGTGACCGCGCGGCGCTTTGTCGTGATCGCGAACCCGCACGCGGGCCGCGGCCGGGCCGGCCAGGTGCTGGCGCAGGTCGTCGCGCACGTGCGGGCGGCGGGGGCTGAGGCCCAGGGCGAGCTGACGATGTCGATCGGGCACGCCGCCGAGCTCGCGGAGGCCGCGGCGGCGGAGGGCGCGGTGGCGGTCGCCGTCGGTGGCGACGGGCTGCTGCGTGCCGTGGCCGCCGGCGCCTCGCGACACGCTGGAACGGTTGGCATCGTCCCGGCCGGGCGCGGCAACGACTTCGCGCGCACCGTCGGGATCGACAAGAAGGCCGTCGACGCGAACATCGCGCGGCTGCTGACGGCCGAGCCCGTGCCGACCGACTGCATCGCGGTGGTCGGCGGCGGCGCGGCCGAAGCGACGCCCGAAGCACCACCTGGGTCGGCAACAGGCCCTAATAGGGCGCTTTCCCGACCCAAGTCGGCTGGCGGCGCCGACACGGCGCGCGGCGAAGCCAGCGATGTGGCGCTCGGCAACGTCTACGCCGGCTTCGACTCGCTCAGCAACATCCACGCCAACGACCTGCGCTTCAACCTCGGCGGGCTGTCGTACACGTGGGCGGCGCTCCGGGTGGCGCTGACGATGCCCGCGCTGGAGATGGAGGTCACCGTCGACGGCGAGCGCCACGCCTACCGCGGCAGCGGCGTGGCGATCGGCAACTCGCGCTTCTACGGCGGCAACGTCCCGTTCGCCCCAGATGCCGACCCCCACGACGGCCTCCTCGATGTCGTCATGTTCGAGCAGACCGATGCCCGCTCCCGGGTCGCCACGCTCTGGTCGATGCGCAGCGCCGGCCACATCGGCCGCCCCGGCGTCCGCCACGTCCGCGGCCGCGAGGTCCGCGTCGAGGTCACCCCCGCCCTCGAGGCCTACTCCGACGGCGACCCGGTCGCCCAAACGCCCCTCACGGCGACGGTGATGCCGGGAGCGATCGGGCTGCTCCGGCCGTAGGCGGCAGCAGCCGAAGCCGCCATCACGACCAACCGACACAAACGGGGCACGTTCGGCGGAGTCAGCTCCGCGGTGCGACTTCGAGTTCGATCGTGACCGGGCCGTCGGCGACGAGGTCGATGCGCATGTCGCCGCCGAATTCGCCGGTCGGGGCGTCGAGTTCGGCGGCGACCAGCTCGTAGAGGCGCTTCGCTTCGTCGGGCGGCGCGGCGCCGGTGAATGACGGGCGCGCGCCCTTGCGCGTGTCGGCGCAAAGGGTGAAGTTCGAGACGACCAGGATGCCGCGGTCCGGGCCGACGGCTTCGCTCATGCGGCCGTCGCCGCCGGTGAAGATCCGCAGGCCGCGCAGGCGCTCGGCCATACGGCGGGCTTCGACGTCGGTGTCCCCCTTGGCGACGCCCAGCAGCACGAGCATCCCGGCGCCGATCTCGCCAACGGGGTGTGGATCGCCGACGACGCGCACCGCAGCCCGCTCTACCCGCTGCACGACCGCCTTCACGCCGCGCACTCCATCACACGCGGCCGCTTGGTCTCTCGGACGACACAAACAACGCCACATCCAGAGGCCAAGTCCGGTCGGACGACAGCGGCGACTGGGCCGCTCGCGGCGGCGGGCCTCCGCCCGCGCGCGTTCTCGTCATGTTTGGCGCCCTATGCCAGACGAGACCTGACGAGAACCTCGGCACGTCGCGGCTGCCTGCTGTTCTCGTCACGTTTGGTGCCCTATGCCGGACGAGACCTGACCAGAACCGCGTCGCGTCGCGGCTGCCTGCTGTTCTCGTCATGTTTGGTGCCCTATGCCGGACGAGACCTGACCAGAACCTCGGCACGTCGCGGCTGCCTGCTGTTCTCGTCATGTTTGGCGCCCTATGCCGGACGAGACCTGACGAGAACCGCGCCGCCCACGCAGTCCCACCGCCGCCAACAAGCCCAGTCGCCGCAACCCGCACCGCCCTCGGTGCGGACGGCCCGCTGGCCACGGCGCCCGCGCCCTCCCGCTGCCGCGAACAGCGAAGTCGCCGCAGGAGCTCCGCCCTCGTCCGTTCCGCCCGTCCGCCGCGGTTTTGAGAACCGCTGCCTCGCTCTGCGAGGGCAAAGCTCTGAGAACGGGGCGCGCCAGCCGCCCGCACCCTCCGGCCTCAGAGCAAATAGCTGCCGACGAGCGCCACCGTCAGCACGACGGTGGTGGACCAGGCGATGGCGGTGGCGATGAGGCCGCGGTCGAGGTCGAACGCGTGGCCGACCACGAGGGCGTTGACGCCGCAGGGCATCGCCGCCTGGAGCATGAACGCGCGCGGCTCCTCGGGCAGCACGAGCAGGCTGAGCAGCGCGAAGAGCGCCGGCGCCACCACGATGCGCAGGCCCACCGCCAGCCCCACGGCCTTCCGCGGCGGATGGTCGTCGGTCCCCCGCAGCCGCTGGATCGTCGCGCCGACGGCGAAGAAGCCGAGCGGCAGCGTGAGGAAGACGCACCAGGTCGCCACGTCGAAGAACCAGTCCGGCACCCAGCCGCTGGGCACCATCAGGCCGACGATCGGGGCCGGCACCGCAGGCGCGCGCCGCACGATCGCGACCAAGCGGTGGCCGAGATGCAGGCCCTCGTGGCGGCCAGCGAACGTCGACGCGATGAACGGCGCGACGATGAGCGCCATCGGCACGCTGATGAGCTGGTCCCAGACGACGGCATGCGGCAGCTCGTCCTTGCCGAGCAGCGTGAGTGACACCGGCAGACCGAGATACCCCGTGTTCGCCAGCACCGCGCAGAGCACGACCGCGCCCTGCTGCGCCTTCGTCAGATGCATGCGCCGCTCGGTCACTTGCCACGCGATCAAGCCGACCGTCGCGATCACGAGATAGCCGCCCGCGATGCCCGCGACGGTCGTGAGATCGAGCTCCAGCCGCAGCGCGAACGCGAAGCCGATCAGCGGCAGCAGGATGAAGAGGACGAAGTCGAGGAGGCGGACGACGAACGCGTCGGTGCGCTCGGTCTTGCGGCGGGCGAAGACGCCAGCTGCGATCGAGGCCACCACGGCCAGCGCGATGACGATCACAGGCTGCGCAGCTCCGCGGCAGCGGCCTCAGGTGCGACGGTGCAAACGCCCAGACCGCTCGACAGCTCGAGCCCGCCCGGCTGCGTGAGCGCCGGCAGGAGCTCGATCCGCCACGACGTGCGCTCGGCCCCGCTGACGGCGGTGTGCACCCAGAGGTTCAGCGGCGGCGTCGCCCCGAACCGCGCGGCGAGGAGCCGCAAGGCTTCGCCGACGAGCCCCGCGCCGACGCCGGCGGGCTCGTCTTCGAAGCGCAGCGCGGTGCGCCGCGGCAGGACGGTCAGGTGGTACGGGCCACGCGACGCCCACGGCGCCACTAGCACGGCCTCATCGTCGACCGCGACGACGCGGTGGCCGCGGCGGACTTCCTCCTGCAGGTAGTCGCCCGCGAGGCTCCCGCCCATCGTCCGCACGGCGTAGGCCTCGGCCCGCTCGCGCTCCCGCGCGAGCGC
>JAEYAL010000278.1 GCA_023404805.1 Actinomycetes bacterium
CCCCGAAGCCGCCCCGCCCGCAGAGCCCGAACCAGAGCTCACCGACGCACCCGCCGCCGACGCCACCCTCGCCGTCACCGTCGACACCGACGCCGAGCCCGAGCTCGCCCCGGCCGACGACGCCCCCGCGACGCCCACCGAATAGCGCCAGACCGCGGGTCGCGACGAGCCACCGCGGCCCCGCTGCGTATTGTCTGCACCGGGCCGCCACACGCCGCCCGATGCGCACTGGTGTAACGGCAGCACAGCAGCCTTTGGAGCTGTCAAGTCTTGGTTCGAATCCAAGGTGCGCAAACTTGCGGGGCTCAGTAAAGGCTGGTCGCATGCTGCGCGCCGGCGAGTTCAGGAACCTCGCAGGGCGGCCCCGCCCACTCACTTGCCGGGCGAGGTAAAGGCTGATTGCGCGCTGCGGCGTCGGCAAGTACAGGAACCTCGCAGGGCGGGCCCGCCCACCTCCCGGTGGGCAAACCGCCCCTGGCCGGTCGATCCTCGCCGTCGGCTGCCCCGCTAGCCTGCCCCGGGTGTCTTTTGCCGTAGTCGTCCTTGCCGCTGGGAAGGGCACCCGTATGCGCTCGCGCGTGCCCAAGGTGCTCCACGAGATCGCCGGCCGGCCGCTCGCGGCGTGGCCGATCGCCGCCGCCCGTGACGCCGGCGCCAGCCGCATCGTCGTCGTCCAAGGGCCCGACCGGCCGCTCGACGCCCTCATCGAGAGCGCGGGCGCCGACGTCACCTCCGCGATCCAGGAACACGCCGACGGCACCGCCGGCGCCGTCATCGCCGCCCTCCCGCAGCTGGGCGGCGAGGACATCGTCGTCGTGCTCCCCGGCGACGCCCCGCTCGTCGATGGCAACGCCATCCGCGAGCTCGTCGACCGCCACACCGGCCGCGCCGCCGCCGCCACCGTCCTCGGCGCCGTGCTCGACGACCCCTCCGGCTACGGCCGCCTCGTCCGCGACGACGCAGGCGACCTCGTCAAGATCGTCGAGACCAAAGCCGCCGGCGATGCGACCGACGCCGAACTGGCGATCCGCGAAGTCAACGCCGGCGTCTACGCCTTCGACGCCGCCAAACTCCCCGCCGCGCTTGAGGCGATCGGCTCCGACAACGCCCAGGGCGAGCGCTACCTCCCCGACGCCCTCGCCGTCCTGCGCGACGCCGGCGGCCCGATCGGCGCCGTCGCCGCCAGCGACCCGGCCGTGATCCTCGGCGTCAACGACCGCTGGCAGCTCGCCCACGTCGCCACCCTCGCGCGCGAGCGGATCAACCGCGGCCACGCCCTCGCAGGCGTCACCTTCGTCGACCCGGCTACCGCCGTCATCGACGCCGACGTCGAGATCGGCGAGGACACCGTCGTCGAACCGGGCGTGCAGCTGCTGGCGGGCACCACCGTCGGCCGCGACTGCCGCATCGGCCAAGGCACCGTCGCCGTCGGCAGCGACATCGCCGACGGCGCCACCATCCGCCACAGCACGCTCGACGGCGCCAGCGTGGGGGAGGGCGCCACGGTCGGCCCCTACGCCTACCTGCGGCCCGGCGCGCGCCTCGAAACCGGCGCCAAGGCCGGCACGTTCGTGGAGATCAAGAACTCGGTCGTCGGCGAGGGCACCAAAGTGCCGCACCTCTCCTACATCGGCGACGCCGACCTCGGCGCGGGCACCAACCTCGGCGCCGGCACGATCACCGCCAACTACGACGGCAAGAACAAGCACCGCACGACGATCGGCGCGGGCGTCAAGGGCGGCGTCCACACCAGCTTCATCGCACCGGTCACCGTCGGCGACGGCGCGTGGACGGCGGCCGGATCGGTCGTCACGAAGGACGTCCCAGCCCGGGCCCTCGCTGTCGCCCGGGCGCGCCAGCACAATGTCGACGGCTACGGCGACCGCTGAGTCCACGGCGGGCCGGCGTGCCCGGCGCGGCGCCGGGCGAACGTCCGGCAGCGGAACCGGAGCGCCCGCTTTTGCCAAATTGCAGGAAACCCTTGAGGCACGCCGCGGGGCAACTGGTCAGCGCTCTACAATCGCCGCGTGACGCTCCCTGGGACCGAGTCGCGACTGTCCACGCGGCTCCCGATCGGCTACGACAAATCTCTGATGTTGTTCGGCGGCCGGGCGAACCCCGGGCTGGCGCTCCGCATCGCTGAGGATCTCGGGGTCGCCCTCGGCCCCGTGACGCTCAAGACCTTCACCTCCGGCGAGGTCTACTGCCGCTACGAGGAGTCGATCCGCGGCGCCGACGTCTTCCTCGTGCAGTCGATCTGCGGCAACCCGGACACGGGCCTCACGCCGAACGACGCGCTCATGGAGCTCATGCTCATGATCGACGCCGCCGTCGGCGCCTCTGCGCACCGCGTCATCGCCGTCACGCCGTTCTTCGGCTACTCCCGCCAGGACAAGAAGAGCGCGCCGCGTGAGCCCATCTCCTCGCGCATGGTCGCCCGGATGCTCGAGAGCGCCGGCGCCGACCGCGTCGTCACGATGGACCTCCACGCCGGCCAGATCCAGGGCTTCTTCCAGCGCCCGGTGGATCACATGACCGCGATGTTCATGCTCACGACGTACTTCAACGACCTCCACCTGGAGGACGTCGTCATCGTGTCGCCAGACACTGGCCGCGCGAAGCTGAACAAGAAGTTCGCCTCGAAGATGGGCGCGGGCCTCGCGATCCTCGACAAGGACCGCCCCGCCCAGCAGGTCGCCGAGATCGGCTACGTGATCGGCGACGTCAAAGACAAGACCTGCGTCATCGTCGACGACATGATCGACACCGCCGGCACGCTCGCGGCCGCCGGCCGCGCCGTGATGGAGGCCGGGGCCAAGAAGGTCTACGCCGCCGCCACGCACCCCGTGTTCTCCGGCCAGGCCTACGCCAACCTCGCGGCCTCGCCGTTTGAGGAGATCGTCGTCACCGACACGATCCCGCTGCGCCCCGGCGCTCCCGACAACGTCCGCGTCATCTCTGCCGCCGACATGCTCACCGACTCGATCCGCGCGATCTTCACGGACGACTCCGTGAGCGACGTGTTCGACGGCGAGAACCAGCTGTTCTAGCAGCCGAGCCGCGCCGTCGGCGAGATTTGAGCTTGGTCGGTATGGACCCGGGACGGGTTCGCTGAGCAATGCTCAACAAGCGATAGACCGTCTTCCGGTACTCCGCGGTCCGCTCTACGCTGTGTGACATGTCTCCCAGTGCACGCCACCTGCTCCCGGCTGCCGCTGCTGCCGTCCTCGCCGTCGCCGCGCCGACGGCCGCTAGCGCCGCTCCGGTCCTCTCGAACAACGCCTGCGGAGGGTCCGACGGGCAGTGGGGCACGCTCCCGCTCGAGCTCTCGGCGACCGCGGCGCAGGACGGCCGGAACCTGAAGGTCGGCGCGATCCAGCCGACGGTGACAATCCCGTCGTGGCTGCCCGCCAAGCTCGAGCCGTACGCCGGCGTGATCGGCCTGGCGCTCGGCACGGGCCGCAAGAACGTCAACGTCGAGGCTTGGATGGCTGTGGCGGGCAAGGGCAGCACCGATGCGCCGCAGGTGCTCAAGACGACTGGCCAGCTCGGTTTCAGCGTCACGCTCACCCTCGCCGGGTACAAGCTGAGCAGCCCGTCGCTGACGCTCGCTGCGGCGCCCGCGACCACCTGGCACGCGCCGGACGCCGGCGCCACGATCGACATCGCGCAGGCGCCCGCGGGCAGCCTGCCGGCCATCCCCGGCGGCGAGAACAACGCGACCGTGCAGCCGAAGGGCAGCCTCTGGATCCGCGGCTCGATCAGCGGCGTGTCGCTCACGATCGACTGCCAGCCCGGCACGACGCCAGATCCGCAGGCGCTCACCTCGACCTTCACCGCTGGCACGGCGGCGACGATCGTGAGCTCGGTCTTCGCCGCAGCTCCGACGCCGACCCCCACGCCGACGCCGACGCCCACGCCGACTCCGACCCCCACGCCGACGCCCACGCCGACTCCGACTCCCACGCCCACGCCCACGCCCACGCCGACGCCGACGCCGACGCCGAGCGCGCCGCTCGCGGCGGGCACGCTGGCGATCACGTCGCCGTCGATCAAGTTCGGCAGCGCCGCCGTGCTCGTCAATGTCGCGTGCCCCGCGGGCGGTGCGGACTGCGCCGGCTCCGCCGTCATCAACTCCGCCAAGAAGCTCAAGGCCGGCCCGGGTGCCGCCAAGCTCCGCAAGCTCGCCGCCGGCACCTACTCGGTGAAGGCCGGCACGACCGCGCCGGTGAAGCTCAAGCTCACCGCCGACGGCAAGAAGCTGAAGAAGACCGCCCTGGTCGCCGTCGTCACGCTCAAGCCCGCAGCGGGCGCGGTGGTGACCAAGCGGCTGCGCGCGAACTAACCGGCGCAGGCCGACCCGTGGCGGCGCCGGCGCGCTGCCACGGGACCGCACGCGCACGCGCCGCCGCCACGTCGTTCTCCCCGGCGGGCGGAACTCCTGGCGCCATGGCATTCCGGTGAGAGCGGCGGTAGTCTAATCGGAATGTCCATTCCGGCTCCTGCAGCGGCTCCGCCAGCCGCTTGGATCTCACTGACGAGTGAACAGAAGCGGGCGCGCGTCCTGGAGGTCGCGGGCGAGCTGTTCGCCCGCGAGGGCTTGGACTTCCCGATGCCCGAGCTCGCGAAAGCCGTCGGCGTGGGCGTCGGCAGCCTCTACCGGCAGATCGGCAAGAAGGACGATGTCGTCGCCGCGCTGATCGTCGAGCGCCTCGGTGCGCTGGAGGCGCGGTACCGCGCAGCGGCCGGCACCGACGACCACATGGGCGCGCTGCGGCAGGTCATCATCGCGACCGTCGAAGAGTGCGTCCACGACCGGATCACCAAGATGTGCTGGGAGTTCGGGCCGGGCCGCCCCGACACCGAGGGCGCCCGCGCCGGTGCCCGCGAGGCGCTCCAGCACTTGATCGACAGCGCCCAGCAGGCTGGCGCGCTGCGCGACGACGCCTCCGGCAACGATCTGCGCTTCCTCTTCCGCGCCGCCCGCGAGGCCGAGAAGATCATGCCCGGCGGCGGGCAGCGCCTCGGCGAGCTGGTGCTCGCCGGCCTCGCCAAGCACTGAGACTGCGGCGCCTGCAGGGCCCGCGTCAGGCAGGCTGGCGCGACTGGCAAACTGGCCGGGTGGCGATCGGGCCCTACGAGCTGACCGGGCAGGAGCAAGGCGCCGTGCGCGCGGCCGACGGCCAAGGGGGCGCGTACCTCCTGCTGCGCGACGGCACCGGGCGCCTCGTGCTCCATCCGCTCGCGGGCCACGCCGTGCGCATCGGCCGCGCGCCCGACAACGAGCTCGTCATCGACTGGGACGCCGAGGTGTCGCGAGCGCACGCCCGGCTGGAGCTTGGCGGTGGACGCTGGAGCGTCGTCGACGACGGCCTCAGCCGCAACGGCACCTACGTCGGCGAGACGCGGATCCAAGGCCGCAAGGTGCTCGCCTCCGGCGACATCGTCCGGGTGGGCCGCACCCCGCTCGTGCTGCGCGCAGCCGTCGACCCGCTGGGAGAAACGCTCACCGCCGCCGACCGCGGCGACGCCGTGCAGCTCTCGCCCGCCGAGCGCCGCGTGCTCGAAGCGCTCTGCCAGCCGTGCCTCGCCGACCCCTCCTCGCCTCGGCCGCCGGCGTCCAACCCCGAGATCGCGGAGGCGCTCGTGCTCTCGGTCGCGGGCGTCAAGACGCATCTGCGCGCGCTCTTCGACAAGTTCGGCATCGAAGACTTGCCGCAGAACCGCAAGCGGGCCGAGCTCGCGCGCCGGGCGATCACGCTCGGCATCGTGCGCAGCTGACGGCCTGCGCGGCGCCGCGGCTAGGTGTAGGCCTCGAGCGATTCGGCTTCTAGGCCGAAGTACTGCTCGACGTCCTTGAGGGCGCCGGGGTTGCGCCAGGCGAAGTTCAGCTGGCTGGCGTTGCCGGGGCTCTCGAAGGCGTGGAGTTCGACGAGGTGGCCGGCTGGGTCGACCCGCGGGGCGAACAGCCGCGATCGGCGCTTGCCGCCGCGCTCGAGGTCGAGCACGACATCCCGGCCGACGAGCCGCGCGGAGACCCGCACCTCGCGGCCGTCCGGCAGGGCCGCGCTGCTGGCGGC
>JAEYAL010000316.1 GCA_023404805.1 Actinomycetes bacterium
GGCACGACGCGCGCCGCGGGTCGATCGTCGACCTGCTCTTCGGCCTGCGCACGTCGGTCGAGATGGTCACCTTCGTGCGCGAGCAGCTCGGGCCGCTGCTCGACGAGCGCGATGCCCGCGCCTCCGAGCTCCTGCGCACCCTGGAGATCTACCTGGAGCGCGGGGGCCGCAAGGCCGAAGCGGCCCGCGCGCTGCACCTGGAGCGCCAGTCGCTCTACGGCCGCCTGGAGCGCATCGAGAAGACCCTCGAAGCCCCGCTCGACGACCCCGACATGCTCCTCGGCCTGCACCTCGCGGTGCGCGCGCTGCGCCTCATGGAGGCCGACGGCGACCGCCCGCGGCCGCTGCCGTAAGGCGGGCGACGGACGCCCGGCGTTGGCACGTTCACTCGGCGCCGCCCCGCCTCGAAATCCAGTGAGCGTTCTTTTTCTTCCCCTAGAGGGGCAACTTAAGAACGTTCAGTTTCGGCGGGGTGCAACGCGCTGGCCGCTGCCGGACATCTCCTTCGTATGCCCGCCTTCCACGACGGCCCCGGTCCCACCCTCGGTGGCTGCTCCGGCCTTGACCACCAGACCGGCGCTGCGACCCGATGACGCCCCGCGCCACCTGACGACGACCGCGCGCGATTCGAAGCGCTGTTCGACCGCCATCACCGCGCGGTTCTCGGCTACGCCTTGCGGCGGACCGACGGCCCGCACGACGCCGCCGACGTGGTCGCCGAAACCTTCCTCGTGGCGTGGCGGCGTATCGCCGACGTGCCCGCTGGCGCCGACACACGCTTGTGGCTGTTCGGCGTCGCGCGGCGGGTGGTCGCCAACCACCGCCGCGGTGAGCGCCGCCGGACCGACCTGTCGGCGCGGCTCGGTGACCAGCTCGCCACCCAGCTCGCCGCCACGCCGATGCCGGAACCGCGCGGCGCCGGACGTCTCGCCCCCGCGCTCGCCCAGCTCTCCGACGACGACCGCGAGATCCTGCTGCTCTCCGCCTGGGAGGGACTCGAACCTGCCGAGCTGGCGACCACCTTGGGCATCGGCGGCTCGACCGCCCGCAGCCGGCTGCGCCGCGCCCGTCATCGCCTCGAACGCCACCTGGCGCAGCCGACCCCCGAACCATCCGCCGCGTGCGAGCCGATCCAGGAGACCGCCCGATGAGCCGCTCCACTCAAGACCTCCTCACGGGCGCCGATCCCGCGCCGACCGCTGCGGTTGACGCGCTCGACCTCGGTGGGGCGGACGACGCGCTCCGCGACGCGATCCTGCGCGTGAACGCCGCCGACGCCGCGCCCTTGCCCAAGCGCCGCCGCCGCTCGACTGCGCCACCCACCCGGCGCCGGCGCCGCTGGCCTGCGCTCGTCGGCGCCAGCGCGGCCCTCGCGGTCGCGGCGGTGTTCGCTTTCGCGAATATCGAGCGGATCGACCAGGCCTCGCCGGCGCCGAGCGAGGCGTGGGCGGCAGCAGCCGTGAAGGTCGCGAAAGCCGTGCCGCGCCTGCTGCCGTCGGAGCCCGGGTGGGCCGTCAGCCGCGCCGACGAGTTCGACGTCGACTATGGCGAGTTCGAGCTCGCGAAGGGCAACCGGGCGGTGCAGCTCACGTGGTATCGCCGCGACCAGTACGACAGCTACTTCAAGGACCGCCAGGACGGGACAGAGCGCTTCGACGACACGCAGGTCGCGGGCGAGCAGGCCGCCGTCTTCCGCTACGAGAAGTCCGACGACTACTTTGCCATGTGGAAGACCGGCAAGCACTTCATTGAGGCGCGGGTGCAGCCCGACATCCCGCCCGAGTGGCGCAACAAGCCGATGCCTGCGGGCGAAGGCATGGGCGGCCCGACGTTCGTCAGCCACTTCACCGAAGCGTCGTTCCGGGAGTTCCTCAGCACGCTCGAACCGGCGACCATCGACGCCTGGCTCTCGGCTATGCCGCCCAGCGTGGTCAAGCCGGGCGAGAGCGCCAAAGCCATCGACCAGATGCTCGAAGACGTCCCGACCCCGAAGGGCTTCGACCGCAGCCGCCTGGTCGACGAGTCCGCGACGCGCGACGTCTACCAGCTGGGGGCGAAGGTCATCGGCTCCGTGACCTGCAGCTGGCTGCGTCAGTGGGTCCGGGCCATCCGAAGCGGGGACGCCACAGCCCGCGCCGAAGCCATCGCGGCCATGGAGACCTCACGCGACTGGAAGATCCTGAAGACGATGTCGTCCGACGGCGCGTACCCAGCCTGGATCTGGGAGATCGCCGATCGCATGAAGACCGACGCACCAGATTCGCCCGCAGGCGGCGGCAAGGTCACGCTCGAGCAGGACTTCGAGAGCAGCCTCGGCTGCCTCGAGCACGTGCGCTGACTCAGGCGTCTTGCTTGCGGTCGGTGTCGCGTGAGGGCTGCACCCGCTTGGGCTCGCCCGGCATCTTCGGATAGTCGGGCGGGTACGGCATGTCGCCCTGCTCGTCTCGCTCGTACATCTCGAGCAGGGGCGTGAGGTCGTGGTGCACGTCGTCGATGGCGGCGTGCAGGTCGCCGCGCTCGGCGAAGCGCGCCGGGACCGTCGCGACCGTGAACATCTCCGGGGTCACCTCGGGCAGCTCGTCCCACTCGACGGGCGTCGACACGGTGGCGCCGGGCTTGGGGCGGATCGAATAGGCCGAGGCGATGGTGCGGTCGCGGGCGTTCTGGTTGTAGTCGATGAAGATCTTCTCGCCGCGCTCCTCCTTCCACCACTTGGTGGTCACCTCATCGGGACGGCGGCGCTCCAGCTCGCGGCCAAAGGCGATGGCGGCGTGGCGCATGTCGGTGAAGGTCCACTTCGGCTCCACGCGCACGTACATGTGGATGCCGCGCCCGCCGCTCGTCTTCGGGTAGCCGACGTAGCCCAGCTCCTTCAGCAGCGTGCGGGCTTCGGCGGCGATCGCGACCGCATCGGAGAAGTCGGTGCCAGGCTGCGGGTCGAGGTCGATGCGGAGCTCGTCGGGATGGTCGACGTCGGCGCGGCGCACTGGCCACGGATGGAAGGTGATCGTGCCCATGTGCGCGCACCAGGCCACGACGGCCGGCTCGGTCGGGCAGATCTCGTCGGCGGTGCGGCCCGACGGGAACACGATCTCGGCCGTCTCGAGGTAGTCGGGGGCACCCTTGGGCACGCGCTTTTGGTAGAACGCGTCGCCGCCGCCGCGCTCCCGCGTCGACAGGCGGATCCCGGGATGCACGCCCTTCGGCCAGCGCTCCAGGGTCGTCGGACGTTCGCGGAGCGCGCGCATGATGCCGTCGGCGACCGACACGTAGTACTCGGCGATCTCGCCCTTCGTGATCTCGGCGGTCGTCTCGGTCGCGGGGAAGATCACGCGGTCGGCGCTCGAGACGCGCACGTCCCGGCCGCCCACGTCGAGGTGCAGGTCGTTGGCAGCCATCAGGGTGCTTGTTCGGGCTCGGGCAGCGAACGCCTGCCGTGGTTCGTGGGCATCGCCGGTATTGACTGGGCACGGGCTCGAAACTCATCGGCCGCGCGCAGGATCAGTGCGTGGCGTGCGTCGACCCGCGGTTGCGCGAGCGCGCGAAGCGCCGCAGAGGCGGGCCGGCCGGCTCGGCATGCGGGGCAAGCGGCTCGACGATGCTGAGCCCCGGCTCGGGCGCCACGGCAGCAGCCCGCCAGCGCGCCGCCGCATCCGCAGGCGGCTCCGGCCATTGCTCGGCCAGCTCGCCCATCAGCCGCAACGTGAGCCCGGGCCGCTCAGCGGTGAGCCCGGCGACCATCTGCCCCAGCTCGTCGTGCAGCGCGTAGCCGCCAGCGAGCCCCTCGGGGTCACCGCCTGCGATCCGGTGCTCGGCGTGCGGCGCGGGCGACCCGACGAGCTGCAGGCGGATCCCCCATTGCTCGCTCCAGCCCCACGGGATCGGCGTGAACGCCGTCGCTGCCTCACGGCCGTCGAGGAGCGAGTCTGCGGCGTGCTGGGCCATCAGCGTGGTGGTGACCCATTGCTCCACGCGGCGCGACTCGCCGCCGAAGCGCAGGTTCGGCCAGCGCGCGCAGTCGCCGCAGGCGACGATGTCGTCGGCGCCGACCGCATGCAGGGTCGGCTCGCAGGAGACGCCGCGCTCGACATCCAGGCCGGTGCCCACCAGCCAGTCTACCTCGGGCACCGCGCCGATCGCGACGAGCGCCGCGTCGGCCCGGACCACCGTGTCGTCCGTCAGGTTCGCGACGACGCCGCGGGTCCCCCACTCCACGCCCGCGATCCCGGTGTCGGTGCGCACGTCGACGCCGCGGCGCCGATGCAGTGCCGTGAGCGCAGCGCCCATGTGCGGGCCAGCGACGTCTGAAAGCAGCGTCGGCATCGGGTCGACGACCGTCACCGGGATGCCCTGCGACCGCAGCGACCAGGCGCTCTCGGTGCCGATCAGGCCACCGCCGACGATCAGCACGTGGCGGGCGCGGCGGGCATCGCGCCGCAGGCGCAGCGCATCCTCGACGGTGCGCAGCGTGTGCGCCACGCCGGGCGCGAGCCCATCGAACGCGGGCAGCGTGCGAGCGCGCAGGCCGGTCGCGATGACCAGGCCGTCGTAGGGCAGCTCGCGGCCGTTCGACAGCGACACGCGCCGGGCGGCGCGGTCGAGGCCGACGGCCCGCACACCGCGGACCCATCGCACGCGCGCGGGCAGCTGCGCCTGGATCCTCAGGTCGCGGGGCGCGACGCGGCCCATGAGCACACCCTCCGAAAGCGCCGGGCGGCGGTACGGCACGTGCGGCTCGCCGCCGACGATGTCGACTTGGCCCGTGAACCCGCGCTGCGCCAGCCGCTCAGCGGCCCGGACCGCGGCAAGGCCGCCGCCGACGATCACGACACGCCTGAGTCCCACCACCGGCATGCCGTCAGCGCCCGACCTGGATCGCCTGGGTGGGACAGAGGCGCGCGGCTTGGCGCGCCTTCTCGTAGGCGGCGTCGTCGGCGCGCGCCGTCGGCTGGACCCGGCCATCGGGCGCGACCGTAAACGCCTCGGGGGCGACCGCCAGGCACAGGCCGTGCCGGCGGCAGACGCGGTGTTCGACGCTGCGCCGCACGCTCACGGCTCAAGCTCCGCGATCCGCTGCGCCGGGCCAGGACCGGGTCCAGGCCGGAAGTCGGCGGTGCCGAGCGCGCGACGGTGCGCAGCGACGATCACGATCAAGACGGTCGCGAGAACCGCGACGCCTGCGATCGCCAGCCGGGCGACTTCGTCGGAGGCCGCGATCACGTGAAGCGCGGTCATGAGCGCAGCCGCGTACGCCGCGCGGTGCACGCGCAGCCAGCCGCGGTAGCCGATCTGCGACCGGAACGGGACCGTCACGAGCACCGCGAGCAGGATCAGCCACGCCACGACCCCCGCAGCGACGATCCAGCCGCCGCTGGCGAACGGCACGAACGTCTCGAGGACGGTCATGCCGCCCGCCTCGCGAACGGTGTGCGCGACGATGTGCCCGCCGATCCCGGCGATCCCCGCGACCGCGCAGGTCAGGTGCAGCTGTTCCAGTGCTGCACCGCTGATCCGCGACCCCCAGAGGTTCAGCGCCGTCGCCATCCCCAGCAGCACGGCGGCGGCGAGGAAGAAGAACCCCGCGTAGCCGAGCAGCGACGCCAGGCGCAGTCCTTCGCTGGCGTCGTGGCTGGCGGAGACGTGGGCGAGCATGGCGGAACCCAGTTAGTGGGTGTGCTCGTGGGGCGTGGTCGAGGCGGGCGTGGTCGGCGTGGGCGTCGTCGGGTTGTCGCCGTGCTGGCCGTGGTCGTGGTCGGCGAAGAACGCCGTCACGGCCGGGTCGCAGATCACGAACTCCGGGTTCTGCGGATCAGTCGGCGTCGCCGCCTCACTGCCGGTCGCGTTCACGTGCACGC
>JAEYAL010000002.1 GCA_023404805.1 Actinomycetes bacterium
GTCGGCGGCGCCGCGGCGCCGCCGGCGCGCGCGGAGGGCGGCAGCTCGGCCGACCTGCCGGTCGTCAGCGTAGATGTCGCCGTGATCGGCGCCGGTCTGACGGGGCTGTCGGCTGCCCGCAAGCTCAAGGACGCCGGCCGCTCGGTCCATGTGGTCGAGGCCGACGAGCGCGTCGGCGGCCGCGTGTGGACCGTGAAGGCGGACGACGGCGCCACGCCGCTCAACTGGGGCGCGACGTTCGTCGGGCCGTCGCAGACGAAGGTGCTCGCGCTGGCCAAGGAGCTCGGTGTCGGCACCTACCGCACCTGGAACACCGGCCAGAACGTGCAGTACTTCAACGGCGGCGTGCGCAAGTACAAGGGCACGATCCCGGCGCTCGACGTCGTCACCCTGCTGGAGCTGCAGTCGATCATGTCGCGGCTCAACGGCTACGCGTCGAGCATCGACCCGGCCAAGCCCTGGGCGGCGCCGCGCGCTGAGCGTTGGGACTCGCAGACGTTCCACAGCTGGATCCGCGAGAACGTGAACTCGGTCGGAGCGCAGAAGCTCCTCGACCTCGCTTGCCTCTCGCTCTTCAGCGTCGAGTCACGCGACATCTCGTTCCTGCACATGCTCTTCTACATCCGCTCCGCGGGCGACCTCAACGCGCTGCTCAACACCGGCGGCGGCGCCCAGGAGCAGCAACTCGCGGGCGGCTCGCAGCTGCTGCCCGAGGGGCTCGCGGCGAAACTCGGGAGCGGAGCAGTCACGCTCGGCTCGCCGGCGCGCAAGGTCATCACCGAGGGCAACACCACGACCGTGATCTCGGAGAAGGTCATCGTGCAGGCCAAGCGCGTGCTGGTCGCCGTGCCGCCGCCGATGGTGCCGCGGATCATCTTCGAGCCCGGCCTCTCCGCGCTCAAGGACCAGCACCTGCAGCGGCTGCCGATGGGCTCGGTCGGCAAGGCGATCGCGGTCTACGACACGCCGTTCTGGCGGGCCAAGGGCCTCACCGGCCAGGCCACGAGCGACCGCGGCCCGGTGAAGATCACCTTCGACCTCTCGCCTGCGAGCGGCAAGCCCGGCGTGATCATGGGCTTCATCGACGGCCAGGACGCCCGCGACTGGTGGCCGCTCACCCCGGCCGAGCGCAAAGCGCAGGTCCTCGACCAGTTCGGCAAGTGGTTCGGCAACGAGGCGAAGTCGCCGAAGGAGTTCCACGACCTCTCCTGGGACGCGCTGCCGCTGCACCGCGGCTGCCCGGTCGCGGTGCCCGGTCCGGGCGCCACCGTGGGCTTCAAGGACGCCTTCAGCCGCACCGAAGGCCCGCTGCATTTCGCGTCGACCGAGACCGCCGTGAAGTGGTCCGGCTACATGGACGGCGCCATCCGCGCGGGCGAGGCGTCGGCGGCGGCGATTCACGCCGCGCTCTAAGGCGGGCAGATACGCAATGGGCACGTCGTCCCATCGCGTATCGCTCCGGTACGGTCCGCCTGTGGCCGAGTTCCCCGAGATCCAGCTGTTCGACACGCGCACGCGCGCGCTGGCACCACTGCAGACCCGCGAGCCGGGCAAGATCGGGATCTACGCATGCGGGCCCACGGTCTACCAGCCGATCCACATCGGCAACGCGCGGCCGTTCGTCGTCTTCAACTGGCTCAAGCGCTACCTGCAGTCGGTCGGCTACGAGGCGACGCTGGTGGTCAACATCACCGACATCAACGACCGGATCTACGCCGAAGCGCAGAAGACCGGCGTCGAATCGGGAGGGCTGGCGGCGTCGATGGCCCAGCGCTACATCGACGACACGTCGAGGCTCGGCCTCGGCCGCCCGGACCACGAGCCGCGCGTCACCGAGACGATCGACGAGATCATCGCGCTCACGGTGTCGCTGATCGAGCGCGGCCACGCCTACGAGGCCGCCGGCGACGTGTACTTCCGCGTGCGCAGCGACGAGCGCTACGGCGAGCTGTCCCGCCGCGACCTCGCTGACGCCGATCAGGGCGAGGGCCTCGAAGGCGCCGACCTCAAGGAAGACGCCGCCGACTTCGCGCTCTGGAAGTCGACCAAGCCCGGCGAAGACACGTCCTGGCCGTCGCCCTGGGGCGCCGGCCGACCGGCGTGGCACATCGAGTGCTCGGCGATGGGGGAGAAGTGGCTCGGCGAGACCTTCGAGATCCACGGCGGCGGCCTCGACCTCGTCTTCCCGCACCATGAGAACGAAGAGGCGCAGACCCGCTGCGGCACGGGCCACGACCTCGCGCGGATCTGGATGCACAGCGGCATGCTGCAGCTCGGCGAAGAGAAGATGAGCAAGTCCATCGGCAACGTGGCGCTGCTCTCCGACGTGCTCGATCAGTACGGCCGCGATGCGATCCTCTGGCTCTTCGCGGGCGCGCACTACCGCCAGCCGGTCTCGTTCACGCCCGAGTCGATGGAGCAGGCGCAGGCGCGCGTCGCACGCCTGCGCGAAGTGGGCCGCGTGCTCGCGGGCGGCCCGAGCCCAGCCGATATGGCGGAGCACCGCGAGGCGTTCTTCGCCGCGCTCGCCAACGACTTCAACACCGCGACGGCGCTGGCGCCGCTCGCGGCATGGGTCAACGAGGCGTTCCGCCGCGAGAAGGGCACCGTCGGCCGCGACGATCTCGTCGCGATGCTGTCGATCTTCGGGCTCGACAACCTCCTCGAGGCCGGGGAAGCTGCGGACGGGCTCGACCCGGCGCTGCAGGCGCTCCTCGACCAGCGCGCCGCCGCTCGTGCCGCCAAGGACTGGGCGAAAGCCGACGCCGTCCGCGACGAGCTCGCTGCCCTCGGCTGGACGGTCCGCGACGGCGCCGACGGCCCGGAGCTGGTG
>JAEYAL010000033.1 GCA_023404805.1 Actinomycetes bacterium
TCCTTCCTCTGTGCCTATAACCCCAGAGGAAGGACGGTCGACGGGCCGCCGCCGGCGTTTCAGGGTTGCGGCACGCCGGCCGATCAACGAGTCATGAGCCAGCCGCGCTCCCTCTTCGCCGTGCTCCGCGAGGCGATCAACTCCCGCGACCCCGCCACCGGGACGCTGCACCAGTCCGCGTTCGCGCGGGCCGTGCAGAACTGGGTCGGCGGCGGCGCAGCAGCGCGGCGCCCCTCCTCCTCGCTCGTGCTGGTGCAGATCGACTGGACCACACGCGCAGGCCGCACCGGACGACCGGGCCGCCGCCAGGCCGAAGCGTCGATCAAACAGGTCGCGCAGATCACGGCCTCGTGCCTGCGGGCGACCGACCTGATCGGCCGGACCGGCGAGGCCGATGTGCTTGGCGTCCTGCTGCCGTCGACGCCGGCGCAGCAGGCCGAGCATGTGAGCCGCCGGATCCGGGCAGCCGTCGCGGAGCGCACCATCAAGCGCGGGTTCCCGGTGACCGTCAGCATCGGCCTGGCGACGGGCCTCGCCAACGACCCCTGGGCGAGCGCTGCCGACGCGCTGAACGACGCCCAGCTCGAGGGCGGCAACCGCATCGTCGTCGCAGCCGCGCCGGAGCCGCGTACGCCGCGCGCACGCCGCGCGTAGCGCCCGCCGCGCGCCACAGACGCCTGCCGCGGCAGCCTTGCCGGCTCGGGCCGCGCGCCCCGCGTAAGGCTTCCCGTTTCCATACTCAGTCGGCCCGCCGCTACGCCGATATCTGGTGCATGGCCCCGTCCGTTTCTACGGCTGCCCGCCGGCTGCTGCGCCCCATTCCCGAGCTGGATGGCCGCACCCGCCGTGCGTGGTCGGCGACGCAGCCTGCCAACCGCCGCGCCGCCCACCTGATCGGCCTGCAGTTCCTGTTCGCCGCGGCAGCCGCCGTCGGCGTGGCGCAGTTCGCGCCCGGCCACGTCTCGAACCCGTCGTACCTCTTCGGCATCGCCGCCGCCGCCTTCGCGATCGGCATCTACCTGCGCTTCTCGCAACACGCCGCCGAGCTCTCGATCGACCGCGCGATCACCGCTGCGATCCTCCTCGCCGCAGGCTCCGTCCTCATCGCGCGGCCGATGGGCCTGGCCCCGCTGTTCTACCTCTGGCCGCTGCTGCTGAGCGCGCACTACGCGCTGCCCGGGCGCCTGGCGACGAACTGCGCCCTGGCGTTCCTCACCCTCTGCTTCTCGATGGCGACGCTGGCCGACACCGCGACGCCCGTCGCGTCGGTCGTGATCGTCACGGTGCTCGCCGGCGGCGCAACGACCGCCTACCGCCGCGTCCGCACGCAGGTCGCCGAGCTGTTCGGCGAGCTGGAGGAGCTCTCCTCGCACGACCAGCTCACCGGCGCCCTCACGGCCGACGCCTTCGAGCGCGCCTTCGGCGCCTGGGTCGGCAACGGCCTCAACCGACGCCTGGAGAGCTCGCTGCTGCTGGTCGACGTCGACAACTTCGACGCCATCAACCGCGCCCACGGCCACGAGGCCGGCGACGCAGCGCTGCGCCACCTCGCGACGATCGTCTACGACTGCATCCGCGAGACCGACGCCTTCGGCCGCCTCGACGGCGAGGAGTTCGGCCTGCTGTTCCCCGCCACCTCGGGCGAGGAGGCGATGGTCGCCGCCGAGCGGATCCGGGCTGAGGTCGCAACGCGCTCGGCGCAGTGCGGCAGCGCGTTCACGATCAGCATCGGCGTCACCGGCGGGCACGCGTTCAGCGACCCGTGGGCGGCGGCGTCCCGTGCGCTCGAGCTGGCCAAGTCGGCCGGCGCGAACCGCGTCGTGCTCGCCGAGACCGAGACCGAGGCGCCCACGCTGGTGCTGCCGGGCTCCGGTCCGCTCGACCTCGCCGCCTAAGCGGCCGACCGACCGGCCCCGGCCGGCTGGCCCCGCGCCAGGCCGGCCCAGCGTGACCAGGGTCGGCGGAAAACCGACGCGCCGGCGACCCCGCAGACGCGGACAATGCAAGCAGTGCCTCTCTCAGTCCTGATCGTCGACGACCATGACGGCTTCCGCAGCCGCGCCAAACGAGCGCTCGAGCTCGACGGCTTCCGCGTGGTCGCCGAGGCCGGCGACATCGCCGAAGGCCTTGCGACGTGCGCGACCGCCAACCCCGACCTCGTCCTGCTCGACGTGCACCTGCCCGATGGCTCCGGGACCGACGCCGCGCCGCAATTCGCGGATGCTGCTCCCGGCACCCGCGTCATCCTGATCTCGACCTACGACGAGATCGACATGGGCATCGCCGCGCAGCAGGACGGCGTCGTCGGGTTCCTGCCCAAGGCGCAGCTCTCGGGCAAGGACCTGATCGCGATGCTCGACGCGCACCCGACACGCTGACGAGCACCCGGCGCACCCCGCGCGGCTGAAAAGGCGCACGAGCGTCCGTATGCTGGCTGCACGCCAGTGACCGCGCCGCTGCCCACCCCTGACGAACCGGACTTCGCACTCGCCCGCGCCGTGCTCCATGCGGCGCTCGACTGCGTCTTCACGATCGACGACACCGGCGTCGTCGTCGACCTCAATCCAGCTGCCGAGGCGACGTTCGGCTTTTCGGCTGACGAAGCTGTGGGGCGCGAGATGGCGGAGCTCATCGTCCCCGAGCGCCTGCGCGAGCAGCACCGCCGCGGACTCGAGCGCTATCTCGCCACCGGCCAGGCCCGAGTGCTCGGCCGCCGCATCGAGATCCCCGCCGTGCGCGCCGACGGCGAAGAGCGCACCGTCGAACTCGCGATCACGCGCGCTGGCGTGCCCGGCCGCAACTGGTTCGTCGGCTACCTGCGCGACATCACCGACCAGCTCGCGGCCAAGCAGGAGCTCATCGAGTCCCGCACGCGCATCGTCGCGGCAGCCGACGAAAGCCGGCGCCGCCTGGAGCGCGACCTCCACGACGGTGCCCAGCAGCAGCTCGTCGGCCTCGCGCTCACGCTGCGGCTCGCCCGCGATCGGGTGGAGTCCGACCCGGCTGCGGCGCTCGAGCTGCTCGCCGAGGCCGCGTCAGACCTGGAGTCGGCGACGGCCGAGCTCCGTGCCCTCGCCCGCGGCATCCACCCGGCGGTCCTCACCGAAGGCGGGCTGCGCCCAGCGCTGCGGAGCCTCGTCGCCCGCTCGACGGTGCCCGTCGACCTGCAGCTCGATGACCTGCCGGCCGACCGGCTGCCAGCGGCCGTCGAAGCGACGGCGTACTTCACCGTCGCTGAAGGCCTCACCAATGTGGCCCGCTACGCCGGCGACGCGGCCCGTGCGACCGTGACGATCTCCGGCGCCGACGACCACCTCCAGGTGACCGTGGAGGACGACGGCGTCGGCGGCGCCGACCCGGCGGCGGGATCCGGCCTGCGCGGCCTGACCGACCGAATCGGCGCCCTCGGTGGCACTCTCACCGTCGCCAGCGCTCCCGGAGCAGGCACCACGTTGATCGCCGACGTCCCGGTGCCGTCGGTTTGACTCCCCCACCCGATGCCACCTCTGGAGGCCGCATGCGCGTCGTCGTAGCCGAAGACTCACCGCTCTTGCGGGCCGGGATCGTCCGCGTCCTGGAGAGCGCCGACTTCGAGGTCGTCGCCGAGGCTGGCGACGCCGACGACCTCGTCCGCAAGGTCCGCGCGCACAAGCCCGACGTCGCCGTCGTCGATATCCGCATGCCTCCCAAAGGCGAGGACGACGGCCTGGCGGCAGCCGAGCTGCTGCGCGGCGAGCTGCCCGGCCTCAGCGTGCTCGTCCTCTCGCAGTACGTCGAGGAGCACTACGCGCAGCGGCTGCTCGGCTCCGGGGCCGAGGGGGCGGGCTACCTGCTGAAGGACCGCGTCGCCGATCCCGACCGCTTCGTCGAGTCGGTGCGGCGCGTCGGCAACGGCGGCTCGGCGCTCGACCCTGAGGTCGTGTCGCTGATGCTCGGCCGCAAAACCGGCTCCGGCGGCCCGCTGGACTCGCTCACCGAGCGCGAGACCGAGGTGCTCTCGCGGATGGCCGAGGGCCGCACGAACCGCGCGATCTCCGGAGAGCTCTTCCTGTCTGAGCGCGCCGTCGAGCGCCACGTGACCGGCATTTTCGAGAAGCTCGGGCTGACCAACACCGGCGAGGACCACCGCCGCGTGCTGGCCGTGCTCGCTTGGCTCGACCGCTAGCCGCTGCGCTCGGGCGGCGCCCGGCGACCCGCTGACGTCGGCGGCGCACGTGTGCGCGCGATCAGGTGTAGCCGCGCTCAAGCGCACGGCGCTGCAGCCACGCGCGCTCGACGGCGTTCCCGCTGAGCTCGATCGCGCGGGCGTAGGCGGCCGAGGCTTCGCTGCTGCGACCGGCGCGGTGCAGCAG
>JAEYAL010000040.1 GCA_023404805.1 Actinomycetes bacterium
TCCTTCCTCTGGGGGCATAGGCCCAGAGGAAGGACGGTCGACGGGTGCGCGGCCTGGGTTGCACTGGGCGCGGTCACCCACAGGCGCACGGAGCGCAAAGTCCCCGCTATGGTGGTGTCCGGTCGCCGGCGGCTGACACAAGCAACGCCGCCCGGACGCCCACCGACCCACACTCCGACCCTGAGAGGTCCACAAAATGCTGAAGCGCGAAGCGCTCGAGGCGAGCCCGCTCGCCGACCTTCACGAGCTTGCCTCGGAGGCTGGCCTGGAAGGCTTCCGCCGTCTCCGCAAGGCCGACCTGATCGACCGCCTGCTCGACGGCCCGCCGAAGGACGGCGACGAACCGAGCAAGAACGGCGCCGCCGCCGACGACAAGCCGCGGCGCACCCGCGGCGGCCGCGGCCGCGGCCCGAAGGCCGACGCCGAGCCCGAGGAGTCCAAGGACGACGACGGCGATGACGACGAGGCGCCGCGTGGCCGCCCGCGCGGCCGCAGCCGCCGCGGAGGCCGCGACGACGACGCGGCGCCGGAGAGCAAGGACGACGACGAGCGCCAGATCGAAGGCGTCGTCGAGGTCCTCGGCAACGGCACCGCGTTCGTGCGCGTCAACCACCCCGAGCAGTCCGACGACGACGTGTACGTCTCGGCCGCGCAGGTCCGCCGCTGCGAGCTGGTCTCCGGCGACAAGATCGCAGGCCCGTACCGCCAGCCGCGCCGCTCCGAGCGCTACCCCTCGCTCGTGCGCGTCGAGAGCATCAACGGCAAGTCCGCCGAAGAGGTCGCAGGCGAGGCGACGCGCTTCGACGACCAGCCGTCGACGCACCCGACCGCCCGCTTCGAGCTCGGCGGCGACGACGTCACCCTCAAGGCCATCGAGTGGCTCGCCCCGATCGGCCGCGGCTCCCGCGTCGTGATCCACGGCGCCGCCCACTCCGGCAAGACCGAGGCGCTGCGCCTCCTCGCCGGCGCCCTCAAGGGCATCGACGGCATCGACCTGCAGCTCGTGCTCGCGGGCGCCCGCCCCGAGGAGCTCACCTCCTGGAAGGACACCGGCGTCGAGCCCGCCGCCACGGCGCCGCTCGGCGGTTCGCTCGAGAGCCAGGTCCACGCGATCGAGCGCGCCGTCGACCAGGCCCGCCGCCTCGCGCAGCGCGGCACCGACGCCGTCGTCCTCATCGACTCGATCGGCGAGCTGGCACCGCACGTCGCGCGCCGCGTCCTGTCGACGGCCCGCAACCTCGTCGACGCCGGCTCCGTCACGATCATCGCCACGGCGCCCGCGCCGGTCGGCGGCGAGACGACCCTCATCGCGCTCGACGCCGCCCGCGGCGCCGGCGCCCGCTTCGACCTCGCCAAGTCGAGCACCATCCGCCCGGAGCTGCTGGTCGGCGAAGAGGGCGCGAAGGCGATCGCCGAGGCCAAGGCCAAGGCGCTCTAACCACCGAGCGCGCACGGGGCGGGGCCGCGGGTCCCGCCCTGGGCTGCGTCCGGGAAGTCCGTTTATCGCCTGGCGGCGAGAAACGTACGTCCCGGCGCCGATCCGCCCTGGGCGGGACCCGCGGCCCCGCCCCGGCCCTCAGTCGGCCCGAGCGACGTGGCTGAGCGTCGGCGACTCCCGGTGGGAAGCGCGATCTGCTTTTAGCCGACGAGGTCTTCGTCGAGCACGCGCTCGATGTTGCGTTCGGCGAGGGCCGTGATCGTCACGAACGGGTTGACGCTCGCGTAGCCCGGGATCAGCGAGCCGTCGTTGACGTAGAGGCCGGGGCCGCCGCCGCGGACCCGGCCGTAGGCGTCGGTGGCCTCGCCGAGGACGCAGCCGCCGAGGGGGTGCCACGTGTAGTGGTCGCCCCACGTGCGGCCGCCGAAGTAGAGGTCCTTGCGGTAGCTCGTGCGCTCGCGGTGGTTGATCGCGCCGAGCAGGTTCGACAGCGCGCTCACGGCCGGGCGGCCCTGCTCGCGGCGCCACACCAGGTCGGCGCGGTCGGTCTTGGCGTTGTAGCGCAGGTGCCCGCGCTCGGCGTTCTCCGTCACCCCGAGGTAGCACGACGTGTAGTTCTCAAACGCCGTCGGCATCGGCGTGATCTCCACGAACATCCGGTGGTCCGGGTGGTCGCGGGCGTCGATGCCCATCGCCGGCATCGTGGTCTGCCGGGCGCCGGTCGGCGTGGTGAAGCGGTTCATCCGCGCCGCGGTGACGTTGCCGTTGTTGCCCCAGCCCTGGCCGATGGCGGGGGAGAGGCCGTCGAGCGTGCCGAGGGCCCGTGCGCGGAGCAGCAGCTCCGTCGTGCCCATGCAGCCGGCGGTGAGGAACAGCGAGCGGCAGTGGACCTCCCGCGTGCTGAGCAGGCGGCCGTCATCGTCGCGCTGGCTGACCGTCAGCCGGAACGCGCCGTCGGCGCCGCGGGTGACCGAGGTGACCGCGCGCAGCGGCGCGATCTGGACGTTGCCGGTGGCGAGCGCCTCCCGGAGGTAGGTCTTGTCGAGCGACTGCTTGCCGGAGTTGTTGCCGTAGAAGACCTCCTGGTTCGTCGCCGAGCGCCGCACGCGGCCGGCGGCTTCGTCCTGCATGTAGCCGTAGTCGTAGACCGACGGCACGAAGGCAGTGGCGTAGCCGACGCGCTCAGCCTGCGCGCGGCCGACGCGCGAGAACTGGTGGATCGGCGTGTCCTCGAACCAGTCCTGTGGGACCTCGTTGCTTCCCAGGTGCGCGTTGGCGAGCGGGAAGTACTTCCCGTACATCTCGTCGGCGTCGACTGAGGGCAGGAACCGCTCAAAGTCCTCGCGGCGCGGCGTGACCGCCATGCCGCCGTTCACGAGCGAGCCGCCGCCGACGCCCCGGCCGACGTAGACCGCCATCTCGGGGTGCTGGATGCAGTCCAGGACGCCCGCGTACTTGGGGATCGGCATGTCGATCGGGATGCCGTACATCGTGTTGAGCGGCGTCTTCGTGCTGCGCCGCAGCCACATGGCGCGGCCATCGGGCCTCAGGGTGCTGCAGAACGCGCGCCCGTCGCGGCCGGGTTTCGACCAGCTGCGGCCCATCTCCAGCACCAGGGTCGAGACGCCCGCCTGGCCGAGCCGCAGGGCCGTCACGGCGCCGCCGTAGCCGCTGCCGACGACCACCGCGGGGACCTCGAGCACCGCCGGGGACCCGGCTGCTCGCGCGGTGGACGCCTGCAGGGCGCTGCCGCCGGCGATCGCCGCCGCGGCCTGGGCTCCCCGGCGCAGGACCGCGCGCCGGGATATCGGGTGGGACATCTGTGTGACGGTAGTCACTTTTCGGGCGGAGTGTCACCCCAGAAACGCAAAAAGCCCCGCGGTGCGGGGCCTGCGGTCTCAGAAGCGAGACAACATTCCAGCTTTTGCGCGGGTGTCAGCCCAGGTACGCGACGCGTCCCCAGGAGGGCTCGCGCGAGAGCTCGACGGGTTCAGCGCCAGCGCCGGGCTGCACGTACTGGAAGGAGTGCGTGCGCTCGTCGAAGCGGATGTCGAGCTCGCCCTCCTTGACGCGCTGGTCGAGCCAGGCGGCGCGGAACACGAGGCGGCGCAGCCAGTGCACGAGCGAGCGGTCGGCGGGCCCGTGGAGGTCGGTCCAGCAGTCGTTGACGTGCTCGCCGAGGCGGGAGGAGGGGTTGTCGATCTCGCCGTTGACGGCGAGGTTCACGAGGTCTTCGAGCTCGTCGGACTCCAGGCGGCCGCAGACGAAGCCCAGGCGAAGGGCGGCCTGCTCGCAGCGCTCAGCGAAGTCCTGCTCGTTGAACGTGAAGCGAAGGTCGCCGTATTCGAGGACGAAGTCCTCGCCGGAGTGGTAGGTCCCTCTGCGCACATTCATCAGCGTCGGCATCCTATGGCGAATTCCTTCATCCCTGGGACGCGTGCATCGGATGTTGCAGTCGGTTCGGGCGTGGAAGGCATGGGTGGGGGCGGGGCTCGGGGTCTGAGCCGGCGGCCATCGTACGGCCCTGAGATCGGCACGGTGCAGGTGCGCGTGCGCAAGATCGCCTGCGTGCGTTTCGTCGCAGTCCGATGCAAAGGGGGGCGAATTTTGGTCGCCCAAACCCTCTTATAAGTATGGGCACCGAAAATTCCACCGTTCTCCTCGTGACCGCCGACGCCGCTCGAGGCGCCTTCCTGGGCGACCAGTTCAGCGCCGACGGGTTCGAGGTCGTCGAGGTCGACCAGGGCGCGCGGGCGATCCGCGTCCTGGAGCGCACCTACCCCGATGTGGTCGTGCTCGACACGGCCCTGCCGGATGGTCCTGGCCTGAAGGTCGTGGCGGCGCTGCGCGAGTCCGACGGGATCACCTCGCGCGTCGACCCGTCGACGCCGGTGATCGCGATCACGTCGTCGCCTGACCCGCACGACCGGGTCCGCGCGCTCGAACGCGGGGCCGACGACGTCGTGACGCTGCCGCTGCACTACCCAGAGCTGCTTGCGCGCACGCGCGGAGTGCTGCGGCGCAGCCAGCGGCGGCGCAAGACCGGCCTCGTGAAGGTGGGAGGACTGACGCTCGACCCGGTGTCGCGGGCTGTGCACCTGGACGACGCCCCGGTGGAACTGTCGCAGAAGGAGTACGCGCTGCTGCAGGTGCTCGCCTCGGAGCCGACCCGCGTGTTCGCCAAGGAGGAGCTGCTGCGCGGCGTGTGGGGGTTTGAGTCCGCTGGCCGCACGCGCACGCTGGACTCGCACGCCTGCCGCCTGCGCCAAAAGCTGGCGAACGGCCGCACGCGCTTCGTGGTCAACGTGTGGGGCGTCGGCTACCGGCTGATCGATGGGGTGGGAGAGGTCGCGCCCGAGCCGCTCCCGCAGCTCGAGCTGCTCCGGCCACTGGGCGTGGCGCCGGACGAGCGGCTGGCCGCGTGAACGCCGCGACTGCACCGGTGCGCCGCGCCGCGGTGTTCGGGGCGCTGGCGCTGGCGCTCGGCCTCGTCGCCGTCCGCAGCGTGGCTGAGCGCGAAGCCGCCGTGGCCCGGCAGATCGGGCCGGTCGTCCGCGTCGTCGTCCTCGCGCGCGACGTCCCGCGGGACCACCCGCTGCGGCCCGGGGATCTCGCCTACCGGCAGATGCCGCTGCGCTGGGTCCCCCCGAGGGTGCTGGCGCGGGCCGGCGACGCCGAGGGGCTGCGCACGGCTGCGGCGCTGGACCGCGGAACGCCCGTCCTCGAAGCGATGCTTCGCTCCACCGACGAGGAAGCCAGCGACGCGCTCGCCAGCGGCGACCGCGTGCTGGAGCTCGTGGCGGTGGGGTCCTTGCGGCTCGTGAAGAGCCGCTCGCGCGTCGACGTCGTCCAGACAGCCACGGGCGCCGACGGCTCCGAGCGCACGAAGGTCGTCGCCGAATCGGTCGAGGTGCTCGACGTGCGCGCGGCCGAAGAGCCTGCCGACGGCGGCGCCGAGCAGGTGAGCGTGACGGTGCGCGTGCCGCGCCAGGCGGCCCTGCGGCTTGCGGCTGCGCAGGACGGCGGCGGAAGCCTGCGGCTGCTGCCGCGCGCCTCGTGGGACAAGCGCGCGCTGCTGGCTGCACCGTGACCGCGGCAGCGGGCACCGAAAGCCGGTGCGTCCCCTGGACCGGGCGCGCCCTGAGTCATCCTCCGTCCATACGGGTCTACAGTTCGCCCGCGCGCCGCCGATCCAGAGCCCATGAGCGCCCTCTCCTTGCCTGCGCCGCTGCGCCTGCCGCTCGCCGCTTTGCTGGCCTTCCTCCTGTCGTTCTCGTTCGCCGTGGGCGACGCTGACGCGAAGGCGAAGGCCAAGAAGAAGAAGCGCGCGACCCTCCCGACCGTCGTCTCCGTCACGCCCTTGAAGGCGTCGATCGGCGACGTGCTGATCATCAAGGGCAAGAACTTCGCCGCCAGCGGGAAGAGCACCGTGCTCTTCCGCAAGGCCAGCGGCGGCCGGTTCGTGTTCGCGACCACCCTCGCCTCGACCACCGAGCGCCTCACGCTGAAGGTGCCGGAGAAGATCGTGAGCGAGCTCGACGTGGCCGACGGCTTCCCGATCGCCACGCGCTTCCAGCTGCGTGTCGTCAGCGCCCGCGCCACGGGCGCGTTCACGCCGGTCTCGGAGTCGCCGATCATCCTGCCGCCCGTCGGCGGCTCGTCGACGAACGACTGCGACAAGGACGGCATCGCCGACGGCGTCGACGCCGACGACGACAACGACGGCCTCTCGGACGCGATCGAAGTCCAGTACAAGCTGAGCACCTGCAACGTCGACACCGACGGCGACGGCATGTGGGACAGCTGGGAGTTCGAGTCGGCGCTCGACCTCAACTACCGCTCGCTCCCGTTCGCGGGCAAGAAGCCGTGGCCCAACCCGCTCGACTCCTCTGACGCCTCCGCGGACTTCGACGGCGACGGCCTCTACATGAAGGAAGAGCACAAGCTCTGGCAGGCCGCTGGCCGGCCGTTCCCGCTGAACTACAGCGACGGCGACCAGTACACCGGTGGCCCCGTGGTCGCCCCGAGCCCCGACCTCAACGGCCTCGACATCGATGCCGCCAACGTCGGCGGCGCGCCGAACCTGCGCACCGGCGTCGGCTATCTGTCCGACGACGAGAAGGACTACGACGGCGACGGCCTCTCGAACATCCACGAGTTCAGCTACCGCATGACGAAGGGCTTCTGGGACGGCTTCAGCCAGGACGCCGGCGAGGGCATCTACATCATCCGCCCGTTCGCCGACCCGGATCCGACCGACATCGACAGCGACGGCGACGGCGTGGTCGACGGCCTCGACGACCAAGACGCCGACGGCTGGAGCAACATCGCCGAGCTGTACCGCCGCCCGGTCGCCGCGACCAACTACATCCCGTACATGGTCAACCCGTACAACCCGTGCCTCCCGGACTGGAAGTCGCGCACGTGCAGCCACTACATCCCGGTTGGCGACGAGCCGTGGGCGCCGTTCGGCCTCGACCCGCTGCCGACCGCGCCGATCGGCTGGGACGTCGGCGAAAGCCGGCCGACCGACAGCCCGACACCGGACTACGTGCCGGGCAGCTAAGCCCGCCACTCGGCAGATCAACCTCGCGCGTGAGCCCGGCAGCCGCCGGGCTCACGGCGTTTCTGGGGCGGTTGTTCCAGACGCCCGCTGCGCCAGCTCGCGCAGCGAAGGGGGCGAATTTCGGGTCGCCGGAGCCTCGTATCTATAGATGCGCAGTTTCGATGACCTCGCCGCCGGGACCCTGGCCGACCACGCGCCGACCGTGCTCGGCGCCCACGGGAGCGGCGCGTCCGCCGCGCTCCTCGACCTGCTGCACCGCCGCCTGCTCGACGAGAGCGCTGCCGCGCAGGTTGGCTGCAGCGTGGCCGAGCGCGCCGCTCAGCTCGTCGACCGCGAGGCTGGGCTGCTGCACGAGCGCACGCGCGTGTCGTTTACTGCCGCGCTCGTCCGCCGCGCGACCGGGCTCGGGCCGCTCGAGCCGCTCTTGGCCGATCCGGAGACCGACGAGGTCATGGTCTGCGGCAGCGGGCCGATCTGGGTGGAACGCCGCGGCCGGCTGCAGCGCACCGAGCAGCGCTTCAGCGGCGAGGCCGAGCTGCGCGAGATCGTCGACCGGATCCTGGCGCCGCTCGGCCGCCGGGTCGACGCCGCCCAGCCGATGTGCGACGCGCGCCTGCCGGACGGGTCACGGGTCAACGTCACAATCCCGCCGCTCGCCATCGACGGCACGACGGTCACGATCCGCCGGTTCCGCGCCGGCGGCCGGTCGATCGACGAGCTCGTGGCGAGCGGGAGCTGGGCGCCGGAGGCCGCAGCGCTGCTGCGCGCGGCAGTCGCCGCGCGGCGCACGGTGCTCGTCTGCGGCGCTACCGGCAGCGGCAAGACGACCGTGCTCGGCGCGCTGTCGGAAGCGATCCCCGCGGGCGAGCGGATCATCACCATCGAGGACGCCGCCGAGCTGCGTCTGCGGCAGCCGCATGTGGTCCGGCTCGAGGCGCGGCCGCCCAACCTCGAAGGCGCCGGCGCGGTCGCGATCCGCGACCTCGTCGTCAACGCGATGCGGATGCGGCCCGACCGGCTGATCGTCGGCGAGGTCCGGGGTGGAGAAGCGCTCGACCTGCTTCTGGCGCTGTCGAGCGGGCATGCCGGCGGCCTGTCGACGATCCACGCCGGATCGCCGGCCGAGGCGCTGCGGCGCCTGGAGCTCCTGGCGATGCTCGCCGGCGAGGCGCTGCCGCTCGCGGCCGTGTCGGCGCTGGTGCGCGGCAGCGTCGAGCTCGTCGTGCATCAGGCGCGGCGTCCCGGCGGGGAACGTCGGCTCGAAGAGATCGCGGAGGTAGCGGCCGACGGCACGCTGCGGACGCTGTACTCGGCGCCGGAGGACGGCGCGTGACGGCCGCTGCCATCGCCGCGGCGTGCTCGGCGGTCGCGCTGGCCGCTGCGCTGGCCCAGCTCCACACGGTGGCGGATGCGGCTGAAGGCCAGAGTCCGGCCGTGGGAGCTGCTGAGCTCCCCGGGCGGGTGCGGCTGCGGTGGGCAGCGGTCCTAGCCACCGCGACTGGGCGGTATGCCGCAGCGGCGCTGGCGGGCGGCGCGCTCGGCGCCGCCCTGGCTGGTCCGCTGAAGGG
>JAEYAL010000046.1 GCA_023404805.1 Actinomycetes bacterium
GCCCCGGCGAGCACGCCGGCCCCGGACCCGGCCACCACGACGCCCGCGGACTGAGCAGCCGCAGGCCACCGGCGCCGCGTGGGTGTGCCGCGAGCGCCCGCTTGACGGCACGCCCGCGTGACGCGGACGCTGCCTCGGATCGTCAGTCGACGAAGACGAGCGACTTCATCGGGCGGCGCAGGTCGCCTTGGCGGCCGACGGCACGCGGGCTCTTGATCGCGTGCGAGTTGCCCGCGACGCGCTCCTCCTGGCCGTCCATGAGCACGGCGTCCCGGTCACCGTCGACATCCGGCACCACGACCGCGGCTCGGCCGTACCAGGTGGCTCCGCCGCGCCTGCCGACGTACGACAGCTGGTAGCCCGGGTTCGGGCCGACGTTCACGAGACCCTCCTCGGTGAAGCGCACGCTGCCGGGATCGAACCGCCCCGCGATCGTCGCTTCGGCCTTCGCGGTCGAGAGCGGCAGCGCCCCCGACGGGGAGCCCTTGTAGGCCGGCAGCTGCTGCGGCGTCACGACGAGCCGGGAGCTGCCGGAGGGGTCGTCGGCCTTCTTGTCGACCAGCACGACGCCGCCGCCCGACTGCGATTCGATCTTCAGCTCGCCACGGGCGTAGTCGAGCTTGTACGACGGCGTGCCGTCGACGCGCACGCTGGCCCCGCCGCCCTTGGGTTTGCCGGGACGCAGCACCGTGACCGAAAGCAGCGCGATCAGCGCGCCGACGGCCAGGACGCCGATCCCGACGTAGGCCCATTTCGAGCCGCCCCGGGCAAGCTCCAGCAGGGTCGGGTCGGCGACGGGTGCAGCCGGGGCGGGCTGCTGCTCGCCGGGTGCCGCAGGAGCTGCGGCCGTCACGCGGTGCCGCCGGCGCCTTCGTGCGTATCGAGCGCCACCAGGGTCTGCGTGCGCGCGACGCCCTCGAGCACCTGGATGTGCTCGCTGATCACCGTGCGCAGCTTGTTGTGCGCATCGACATCGACGGTGGCGACGAAGTCCCACTCACCCGTGACCGCGTAGACGCGGCGGACGCCGGGGATCTGCGCCAGCTCGCCTCCAAGGGTCTGCATGGCGGTGCGATCGGCCTCGATCAGCACGACGGCGGATGCGTTCACAGCGTGGTCTCCTCGCCGGGCGCGAGCACGATCGCCCGCTGGCCGGCCGCTTCGACGTCGGCCGCAAAGGCTGCGGAGTCCGTCTCGATGGGTGGGAAGGTGTCGTAGTGGCAGGGGATGACGGCCGCGGCGCCGACGAGCTTGATCGCGCGGGCAGCGTCGTGGCGGTCCATCGTGTAGTGGCCTCCGATCGGCACGATCGCCAGGTCGAGCTGGTCGCGCTGCCCTGGCAGGGCCAGGTCGCTGAAGAGCGCCGTGTCGCCGAGGTGGTAGATCGTCTTGCCGCCGTAGTTGATGACGAGCCCGGCGGGCGTGTGGGAGGTGCCGCTCGGCGAGACCGCGGTGTGCCAGGCCGGGACGAGGCGGACCCAGCCCCAGTCGAACGTCACCGTGCCGCCGAGGTTGGGATCGCGGACGTCGTGGCCGTCCGGCAGGTTGCCGGCGATCTCGTTGGCCAGCTCGACGATCGCGACCACGGTGGCGCCCGTGCGCTGCGCGATGTCGACGGTGTCGCCGAGGTGGTCGCCGTGGCCGTGCGTCAGCAGGATCACGTCGGGGTGCACGTCGGCCGCTACTGCGGCAGCCTTCGGATTGCCAGACAGGAACGGATCGATCAGCACGGTCGCGCCGGCGCCGGAGAGCTCGAAGGCCGCGTGGCCGAGGTAGCGGATGCTCACAGGTTGCCCTTCTCTGGACTGGAATGTTGGGAGACGGTCAGGACCGGCTCGTCGGCATGGAGGCCAAGCTCGCCCGACAGCTCGATGCCGATCGCGACACCGACGAGCATCGCGATCCGCGTCTGCTCGCCGAGCAGCGCGCCGAGCGCCGTGCGCGCCGCCGCGCTGTCGCCAGAGACGAGCGCCTTGTCGATCTCGCGCGCGTCGTCCTCCGGGCCCCAGCCGCCGCTGGCGAGCGCCTCGAGCAGGATGCGCTGGAGCCCCGGCGCAGCCTGGGCGACCAGGCGCTCGGCGGCATCGAACCGGCCAGGCTCACGGAGCGCATCGAGCGCCGCCTCGAGCTCGGCCTGAGTCACGAATTCGCGCGCCATCGGAGCCGATGATAGGCCCGGAGGGGAGCGAGGGTTCCCGGACCCCCTCAGCGCGCGGGTGAAGCGACCCTCAACTGTGACCGCTCGGCACTGCGCGAACTGCCTCGCGCCCGTAGACTGCGCGGTTATCGCCAACTGCATCACACCGGAGGAACTGGGTGTCCACTGCTGAACTGACGAGCAACCGGCTCGAGGAACTGCTCGGAGCGGACGCCGAGTCCCTGCTGGGCCACGTCTCGACCGCTATCCCGGCTGACACGCTGCACCTGCCGGGCCCGGACTTCGTCGACCGCGTCTTCTCGATCACCGACCGGAACCCGCAGGTGCTCCGCAACCTGCAGGCGCTCTACAGCCACGGCCGCCTGGCCGGCACCGGCTACGTGAGCATCCTGCCGGTCGACCAGGGCATCGAGCACTCGGCCGGCGCGTCGTTCGCTCCGAACCCGACGTACTTCGACCCGGAGAACATCGTCAAGCTGGCGATCGAGGGTGGAACCAACGCCGTCGCCTCGACGCTCGGCGTACTCGGGGCCGTTTCGCGCAAGTACGCGCACAAGATCCCCTTCATCGTGAAGGTGAACCACAACGAGTTCCTCTCATACCCGGATTCGTACGACCAGATCCAGTTCTCGTCGGTCAAGCGCGCCAAGGAGCTCGGTGCTGCTGGCATCGGCGCGACGATCTACTTCGGCTCGCCGGAGTCCAACCGCCAGATCGTCGAGACGGCCGCCCTGTTCGAGGAAGCCCACCGCGAGGGCCTCTTCACGGTCCTCTGGTGCTACCTGCGCAACAGCGCCTTCAACGTCGACGGCGTCGACTACCACGTTGCGGCCGACCTCACCGCCCAGGCGAACCACCTCGGCGTCACGATCGAGGCCGACATCATCAAGCAGAAGCTGCCCGAGAACAACGGCGGCTACAACGCGATCAAGGTCGGCAAGACGAGCAAGCTGGTCTACAGCGACCTCACCACCGACAACCCGATCGACCTCACCCGGTACCAGCTGCTCAACTGCTACGCCGGCCGCGCCCCGCTGATCAACTCCGGCGGCGCATCGTCCGGCGCGACCGACCTCGCTGAGGCCGTCCGCACCGCGGTGATCAACAAGCGCGCCGGTGGCGCAGGCCTCATCTCCGGCCGCAAGGCGTTCCAGCGCCCGATCGCCGAGGGCGCCGCCCTGCTGAAAGCGATCCAGGATGTCTACCTCTCGGACGACGTCACGATCGCCTAGCGACACCCTGCAGCCCGGCACAGCAGCCGGGCCCTGAGGCCGCGTCTCGCGCCTCAGCCGACGGCCGCTTCCGCCCCAGACCGGGCTGAAGCGGCCGTCTGTCGTAGGAGTGTGCTCTTGTCACAGAATCCCGTTCACCAGGGCCGCAGGCCAGTAAACGTGGCGTCTCACCGCCACCGCAGCTTGTGCTAAGTGACACTGCTGTAACCATGCTGTTTGCAGGGCTTTTCAGAGCAAGACTCGGCCATTCGACCCAAACTGGCCGCAACGGCGCGCCGTCAAACGGTGTTATCCGTCCGAAAGCCTCAACCTCAACTCGACATTGAAGCCAATGCCGTCGAACCGCCCACCACGTCCGGTAGCCTTCCGCTCCGTGGCTGTTCGCATGGACCAGAGCCTCGTCGAATTCGAACGGGCTTTCGCCGACCAGATCGCCCAGGAGCGCCGAGCCGCAACCCTGGTGCACGCCAAGGTCGCTCACCGCACCAAGCAGCGGCAGGTCGAAGACGTCAACCGCCAGGGCGCGCGTCGATTCATCCTGCTCGCCCTCGCCCTGATCCTCACCGCCGTCATCGTGACGGTCGTGATGTTCAAGGCGCTGTATCTCGTCCTCGGCGGGTAGCGCTCCACAGAGCGTGCTTGACGGGAGCCTTGCGGCATCCCGCGCCCGTCGACGCCCGAAGGCGGACTAAGAAGTCGGCGCGTCCGGAGACGCGTCGGCAGCCGCGCTTGCACCGTTCTCGGCGCCGGCCTCCTGGGCCTGGAGCTCCACGTAGACCTCCTTGCGGTGCACGGTGGTCGACCGCGGCGCGGTGATGCCCACGCGGACTTTTCCGCCGCCGATGGCGACGATCTCGATCTCGACGTCGTCGCCGATAACGATGGCTTCGCCGGGTTTCCTGGTGAGAACGAGCATTGGTGGAAGGGTGCGGGAACACCCGACCGTCCGTCGATCCAAGCACGACCGGGCGATAGGTGCAACCACCGCGAGCGTACTCGAATAGCCGGAGCCGCACGGCCAGCCAGGGCGCCCGGCCACCGGTTGCTCAAGTAACCTGCGCAGCGATGGCTAGACGATCACTGCGTCCCCAACTGAATCAGATCCGAACCTGGGTGCGCCAGGGCCGGACTGACGCGTGGATCGCCCATCAGCTCGAAGCCACCGTGCAGCAGATCTCCGCATTCAAAGCGGAGAACGACCTCACTGAGGGCACGGGCGACGAGGCTGCGGCTGCCAGCCCGGCAGGCGAGGTCGACCTCCGTGCGGAGGACGACGCGCTGATCGCCAAGGAGCTCGAAGCCGAGGCCGCTCGCCGCGCCGAGGAAGAAGCCGAAGCGAAGGCCAAGGCTGACGCCGAGGCGAAGGCCAAGGCCGAAGCGAAAGCCGCTGCCGGTGAGTCCGATGACGACGAGGAAGGTGACGACGCCGAAGCCGGCTCGCGCCGCCGCCGTCGTGGCCGCCGCGGTGGCCGAGGCCGCCGCAGTTCCGAGACGACGTTCGAGGGCACCTTCGACCATGGCGAAGAGGGATATGGGCTTTGGCTCGACCCCGCCGTGGCCGATAGCGCCGTCTACGCCGAGCACTGGGCCGGGCATCGCCCCGTCGAAGTGCTCTTCGAAGCTGACCAGATCATCATCCGGCGTTCAGAGCCGGGTGGCAGCGCGACCGACGAGTCCAAGGACTCCGACGCCGCGCCCGCAGGGGACGCGTAAAACCAAAGCAGGGCCCGCCTGACGGGCCCGAGCGCGCACAGGAGTGCCGTCGGTCTTACAACCCGGCGGTGCTTCAGCTCGCCCTGAGCGGCGCTCAGTTGATGATGCGGCCGACCTCGTATCTCGCTGCGCCGATGCGGCGGCCGCCGCCGACGTCGCGGGCGAAGCGGGCGTAGCGGGCGAACGCCGTGTCGACGGCGAGGCCGGGTGCCCACGCCCACGGCGCTTCGGGGGCGTTCTGGACGAGGACGTCGACGGCCCAGTCGGTGCCTTGCTCGTAGTGCTGGACGAGCTCGTCGAGGCGGAACGGGCGGCCCACGCGGCGGCGCAGTTCAGCGATCAGCAGGTCGGCGAGGTCGTCGAGGACCTGGCGGCGCTGGAGGGGCTCGCGGCCGACGCGTCGCTCGGCGTCGAGCCAGTCGGTCAGTCGGGCGTCGTCGTGCACCCCAGGGAGGCTAGCTCAGGCGGCGGGCACCTCGAGCATGCCCTGAGACGCGCGGGAGCGACCGCTGGCGCCCAATCCACCGCTTCTAGGGGCCCTGGTCCAGAAGTCCGCTCATCACCGCTCTCGCGGCGCCAGAGCGGCGCCACGCCGCCGGAGCCCTTACGGCTGGGGCAGGTCTTCGATCACGTAGGAGCGTTCGGACGGGCCGATGAGGCCCTGCCGGCGCGCCTGCTCTTCCAGCCCGGTGCCGCGGCTGATCTCGCGGCTCTGCGCTTCGAGGCGGCGCTGCTCGGCCTGCAGCGCGTGCAGCTGCTGGCGGGTCTCCTGAGCGCGGCTCTGCGTGCTGAGGTAGTCGCGGGCCGGGGGCACGGCGAGCCAGACGCAGGCGCCGACGCAGAGCACCAGGAAGATGCGGGCGAACCGGTCGGGGCGCAGCGTGACGCGCGAGGCGCCTGGTGCTGCTGCCGCGGGTCGGTCCATGCGCGCGTGCTTCGCCGTTGCCGCGCGGCTCCCTGCCGGCGCGGGGGCCGGCAAGGAGTCGTGCGGACGGAGGTCTTAGCTGCGGAAGACGGAGCGACCTGGGTAGGTCGCGGCGGAGCCCAGCGCCTCTTCGATGCGGAGGAGCTGGTTGTACTTGGCGACGCGGTCCGAGCGGGACGGCGCGCCGGTCTTGATCTGGCCAGCGCCGGTGGCGACGGCGAGGTCGGCGATGGTGACGTCCTCGGTCTCTCCGGAGCGGTGGCTCATGACGGCGGTGTAGCCGGCCTCGTGCGCGAGGCGGATGGCTTCGAGCGTCTCGGAGAGCGTGCCGATCTGGTTGACCTTGATCAGGATCGAGTTGCCGACGCCGAGGTCGATGCCGCGCTTGAGGCGCTCGGGGTTGGTGACGAAGAGGTCGTCGCCGACGAGCTGCACGGTGGAGCCGATCTTGTCGGTGAGGACCTTCCAGCCGTCCCAGTCCTCTTCGTTCATGCCGTCCTCGATGGAGAGGATCGGGTACTTGCCGGCCTTGTCGGCCCAGTAGTCGGCGAGCTCCTGCGACGTGAGCGAGCGGCCCTCGTGCTCGAGGACGTAGACGCCGTCCTTGTAGATCTCGGACGTGGCGGGGTCGAGCGCGATGGCGACGTCGACGCCCGGCTTGTAGCCGGCCTTCTCGATGCCGTCGACGAGCACCTGCAGCGCCTCCTCGTTGGAGGAGAGGTCCGGGGCGAAGCCGCCCTCGTCGCCGGTGGACGTGGCGAGCTTGCGGTCGTGCAGCAGCTTCTTGAGGTTGTGGAACACCTCGGCGCCGACGCGCAGGCCTTCGGAGAAGCTCTTCGCGCCGACCGGCACGACCATGAACTCCTGGAAGTCGACCGAGTTGTCGGCGTGAGCGCCGCCGTTGAGGACGTTCATCATCGGCACCGGCAGGGTGGCCGCGGACTCGCCGCCGAGGTAGCGGTACAGCGGCTGGCCGGCGTCGGCCGCGGCGGCCTTGGCAACGGCGAGCGACACGCCGAGGATGGCGTTGGCGCCGAGGCGCGACTTCGTCGGGGTGCCGTCGGTGTCGATCAGGAGCTGGTCGAGACCGGCCTGGTCGGCAGCGTCGAAGCCCTTGACGGCCTCAGCGAGTTCGCCGTTGACGTTGGCGACGGCCTTGGTGACGCCCTTGCCGAGGTAGGCGTCGCCGCCGTCCCGCAGCTCGGTGGCTTCGAACTCGCCGGTGGACGCGCCGGACGGAACTGCGGCGCGGGCCTGCGCGCCGCTGCTGAGCGTGACATCGACCTCGACGGTCGGGTTGCCGCGGCTGTCGAGGATCTGCCGCGCGTGGACGCTCTGGACCTGGCTCATCGTGTTCCTTGGTCGGGTGACGGTTCGGTGGGAGGGGTGGCGCTTGCCCGTAGCCGCGCGGTCGTCGCGCGCAGCGCCAGCTCGGGATCGAGGCCGCGACGGCGCGCAGCATCCACGAGGACATAGAGATCATCCCCGAGTGCGGCGAACGCTGCGGTGTCGTCCTCCGGGAGGTCGCGCCGGCGGCCGTCGAGGCCGAGGGCGGCGAGCGGGTCGCCACCGGCGTGCGCGACGCGCCGCTGGCTCTTGCGGGCGAGCAGCAGAGCCGGGAGCAGCTCGGGCACTTCGCCGAACAGACCGCCGCGGCGGCCCTCCTCCCCGCGCTTGATCTGCTCCCAGGTCGAGCGGACTTCTCCGGCTGTCTCGGCGACGGCTTCGCCGTAGACGTGCGGGTGGCGGCGGACCAGCTTGCGGAACAGCCCGGACGCCACCTCGCTCAGGCTCGAGACGCCGCGCTCCTCGAGCAGCAGCGTCAGGAAGAACACCTGGAAGAGCAGGTCGCCGAGCTCGTCGGCGAGGTGCGCGTCCTCCCCCGCCATGGCCGCGTCGGCCACTTCGTACGCCTCGTCGAGGGTGTGCGGGACGATGGTGCGCTCGTCCTGGACGCGGTCCCACGCGCATTCCACGCGGAGCTGCCGCACCAACGCATCGAGGGCGGCCAGCGTCTCCGCTGTACCGCCCTCGGCGGGGAGCCTCGGCGGGTCGACCGGCCCGGCTCCCTCAGTGCTCATGCGTGGCTACTGGGCCGGAGCCTGCTGAACCTGCTGCTGCGACGGGTCGATCTGCTGGGCAGCAGGGTCGACGGGCGTCGTCGGAGCGAACTTCGGGGTACCAGCGCCCGGGGGCGGGGTCGGCTTCTCCTGCTGGGCCTCCTGCTCAGCCGACGCGCCCGAGTCGCCGCCGCAGGCGACGAGGTCGTTCTTGTCGCTGTCGCACGTGGTGCGGGCCGCCCAGCGGGCGAGGAACAGGGTGCGGAAGCGGTTGAGCGCGGTCTGCTGATTCTCCTGCTGGAGCGCCTGCTTGAGCTGCGGTTCGAGCTCCTTGAAGACCGGCTGCTTCTCCTTGTTGATGTTCTGGACCTTCACGATGTACCACCCGAGGGAGGTCTTGATCGGGCCCAGGAGCTCGCCGGTCTTGGCCTTGAAGACGGTGCCGCCGAACTCCGGCGGCTGCTGGTCGGCCGTGGTGGCCAGGACCTTGCCGCCCTGGTCCTTGGTGGCCGCGTCGTTGGAGTACTTCTTCGCGATGGCGGTCCAGCTTTGGCCGGCCTCGAGGGCGGCCTTGGCGGCCTTCGCGTCAGCCTCGTTCTTGGCCTTGATCAGGCGCAGGTCGCGGGTCTCCGGCTGCACGTAGGTCTCGCGCTTGCTGTTGAAGTAGCGCTCGACTTCGATGGCGGTCGGCTCCTTCACACTCTCCTGCAGCTCGGCGACGATCTTCTGCTGGCCGAGCTGGCCGATGACGTTGAGCTCGACGTCTTCCTTCGTCAGGCCCGACTGGGTGAGGAAGCGCTTGTAGCCCTCCTGGCCCTGGAACTGCTGCGTGATGATGTTGTTGAGCTCGCGGGCCACCTCGGCCTTGCGGAACTCGATGCCGCGGCGCTCAGCCTCGCCCTGAATCCAGTTCAGGTTGATCATCTGCTGCATCGCGGTGTTGCGAATCTGCTCGTACTGCTCTTCGCACTGCTTCTTCAGATCGTCGTCCGACGTCTTCTTGCGCTGGCTGTCCTTCGGGATCGCCTTCTTCTTCTCAGCGACGCACGCCTTGAACTCGGGGGCGACCAGCGGAGTCGTCTTGGCGACGTCCTTCTGCTGGGCCTGCGAGAGCGCGGCGCCGAAGAAGCGCTTGTACTGCGCCTCGCTGATCGGCAGGTCGCCAGAGTCGGTCTTGACGACGGCGACATCGCCCTCCGGTGGTCCGCCGCAGGCGGCCAGGGAGAGCGAGACGACCGGCAGGATAAAGAGCAGGGAACGGCGAGGCGTCATCACGGTTCGCGGATACTACCCAGCCAGCCGCCGCGATGACGTCGGTCACAGTTGCACCACCCGAGTCGGGCCGGAGCGCGGCGCTCACCAGCGCAGATCAGGCTGCTCAGCGCCACTTTCTGGCGCGTCGGCGTCAGACTGGCCGGTGCAGGCCGGAAGTGCCGCGTACGAGGCGGAACACGTCGTCGAGGCTCGGCCGCGGAGCAAGAACTCCGTCCGGAACTCCTCGATCGACACCTGCTCGGCCTCCAGCTGGCGTGCCGGGTCCTTGAACTTCGGCACGCTGTCGTAGATCTGCCGGATGATCGCCGCCTGCCCGAGCTGGCTCAGGATGTTGAGGCGGACGTCGGCCTCGATGAGGGTGGTCTCGCGCAGCCAGCGCCGGTAGCCCTTCGCGTCACCGAACTGCCCGTCGATGATCGTTCGCCGCTCACGGGCGTAGCGGCGCTCGGTGAAGACGATGCCGCGCCGCTCGGCCTCGGCCATGATCCACGTGAGGCTCAACAGCTGCTGAACGGCCGTGTCCTGTGCCTCGTGGTGGGCTGCGGCGCACCGCCGCAGGCGCGCCTTCTTCGTGCGCGGCCGGCCGCCGCCCTCGAACCAGCGCTTGCCGTTCACGCACGCGTCGAAGGCCGGCGGCACGAGCGGCACCGCCTTGGCGAACGGCCGCTGCTGGGACATGGAGACCGCAGCGCCGAAGAACCGCGCGTGCTGCGCCTCGGTGATGGCCGAGTACACGCTGCCGTCGGCGCGGCGCACCACGGCGACGGTGCCCGCCGGAACCTCCACGGCGACCGGTGACGGCGGCGCGGGGGCCGTCTGCGCACCTGCGCCGCCGGGCAGGAGCAGCGCGGCCACCGCGAACCAGACCGCGGCTGCGGTCGTCCGGCTTCGGGTGGGTCGCAGCATGGCGGGCACCGTACCGGAGCCGGCGAGCCCTGACTGTGCGGTCAGACCGCGGCGCCGGCGGCCTGCGCCGCCCGCTCGCGCGTCTCTTCGACCGCGGCGAGCACGCCCTCGGCGAACGAGACCAGCCCGGCGGCCAGCTCAGGGCCTTCCGGCAGCTTGGCGGTGACCGTCGATCGGCCCGAGTCGAAGGCGACGCCGTCGACGTCGCCACGCAGGCGCCGCAGGCCCGCCGAGTCGAGGTCGATCGGCGTCGCGGTGATCTTGCCGGCGCGCACGCCGACGGTCCGGGCGCCGGCACGGCCGAGCAGGATGCGCGCCTGCTGGAGGTGCAGCAGGTTCTCCAGCGGCTCGGGCAGCTCGCCGAAGCGGTCGGTGAGCTCGTTGCGGAGCGAGAAGATCTCCTCGATGCCAGTCGCGCCTGCGATGCGGCGGTGCACGTCGATCTTGGCCTGCTCGTAGCCGATGTACCCGGCCGGGACGTACGCGTCGAGGGTCACGTCGAGGCGGACGGGCTCGAACTCGTCCTCGTCGCCGTCCTCGCCGGTGCCGCCCATCGCGCGCACGGCTTCGTCGATCATCGAGAGGTAGAGCTCGAAGCCGAGGGCGGCCACGTGGCCGGACTGCTCGTCGCCGAGCAGGTTGCCGGCGCCGCGCAGCTCCAGGTCGCGCATCGCGATCTTGAGGCCGGCGCCGAGGTCGGAGTGGTCGGCGAGGGCGGAGAGCCGCTGGGCCGCCTGCTCGGTGAGCTCCATCGAGCTCGGGTAGAGCATGTACGCGTACGCCTTCGCCGCGCTGCGGCCCACGCGCCCGCGGATCTGGTGCAGCTGCGAGAGGCCGAAGAGGTCGGCGCGGTCGATGATCAGCGTGTTCGCGCTCGGCACGTCGATGCCGGTCTCGATGATCGACGTCGAGACGAGGATGTCGGCCTCGCCGCGGACGAAGCTCATCATCTTCTCCTCCAGCTCGGTCTCGTCGAGCTGGCCGTGGGCGACGACGACCTTCGCCGCCGGCACGAGGCCGCGCAAGCGCTCAGCCGTCTCGTCGATCGACTCCACGCGGTTATGCAGGAAGAACACCTGGCCGCTCCGCGCGAGCTCACGCTCGATCGCCATCTTGACCTGCTCCTCGTCGTACTCGCCGACGATCGTCTTGACGGCGCGGCGGCCTTCGGGTGGCGTCGCGATCACGGAGATGTCGCGGATGCCGGCCAGCGACATCTGCAGCGTGCGCGGGATCGGCGTGGCCGACATCGCGAGCACGTCGACCTTGAGCCGCAGCTGGCGGAGCAGCTCCTTCTGCTTGACGCCGAACCGCTGCTCCTCGTCGAGCACGATCAGGCCGAGGTCCTTGGGACGCACGTCCTTGCCGAGCAGGCGGTGCGTGCCGACGAGGATGTCGACGGCACCGGTCGAGAAATCCTCGATGGCCTTGTTCGCGTCGGCGGCCGAGCGGAAGCGCGAGACCAGGTCGACCTTGAACGGGTAGTCGCGCAGGCGCTCGGAGAAGGTGCCGAAGTGCTGCTGGGCGAGGATCGTGGTCGGCGCCAGGATCATGACCTGCTTGCCATCAGCGACCGCCTTGAAAGCGGCGCGCAGCGCGACCTCGGTCTTGCCGAAGCCCACGTCGCCGCAGAGCAGGCGGTCCATCGGCCGCGTCGACTCCATGTCTTCCTTGACGAACTCGATCGCTTCGAGCTGGTCGGCGGTCTCGCGGTGCGGGAAGCGCTCCTCGAAGGCGGTCTGCCATTCGCCGTCGCGGGGGTACTGGTGGCCCTGGCGGCGCTTGCGCTCGGCGTAGAGGTTGAGCAGCTCGCCTGCCAGCTGCTGGGCCGCCTTGCGGGCGCGGGCCCGCATGGTCTCCCACGACTTGCCGCCGAGTTTGGAGAGCGGCGGGTGCGCGCCGTCGGCGCCGACGTAGCGCGAGATCTTCGCGAGCTGCTCGGTCGGCAGGAACACGCGGTCGCTGCCCTGGAACTCCAGCTCCAGGTAGTCGCGGGTCGTGCCGGCGACGGTCTTCGTGTCGAAGCCGGCGAAGCGCGCGACGCCGTGGTCCTCGTGGACGACGATGTCGCCGAGGCGCAGGTCGGCGAACGACCGCAGGACGCCACGGCCGCGGCGCTGGTTCTCGGTCTTGGTGCGCCGGCGGCGCAGCAGGCGGCGCACCGGGATGACCGCGAGCTTGAGCGATGCCGCGATGAAGCCGTCGCTCAGCGGCGAGACGACGAAGTCGACGGTGCCGGTGACGGGGTCGCGGGTCTCGCTCGTGACGAGCATGCCGTCGCCGGTCGGCTCCAGCCAGCGGTGCTTGACGCGGGCCAGGTTGAAGGCTGCGCGCTCGCCCTCGCCGCGCTGCGGCCAGGTGACAACGACGCGGTACCCCGAGCGGATCAGCTGCTCGAGCTGGCCTTCGGCCTCGCCGAGCGTCGCCGCCAGCGAGTCGGGCGCCTGGCCGCGCAGCTCGGCGGCGCCGCCGTGGTCGCCGGTCAGCTCCAGCTGCAGGACCTTGCGGTCGGTCAGCTCCTTGAGGAGCAGGTCCGGGTCGACGTAGAGGCGGCTGGCGTCATCGGCGTGGATCGTCGAGCTGACCTCCAGCGCGTGCTCCGCGACGGCGTTGCGCAGCTCCAGGTCCGAGAGCACGACCACGCCCGCGTCGCCGATCAGGCTCAGCGGCGAGACGAAGCGGTCGAGCGGGAGCAGCTCGGCGATGTCCGGGCGCTCGCTCTCGGCGTCGGCCGCTAGCTCGGGAGCCACCCGCAGCTCGGCAGACAGCTCGGCGGCCGGGGCGATCTCGACCTCCTGCAGCTCGGCGATCGAGCGCTGGGTAAACGTCGAGAAGGAGCGGATCGATTCGATCTCGATGTCGAAGAGGTCGATGCGGACGGCGTTGTCGGAGGTCGCCGGGAAGAGGTCGAGCAGGCCGCCGCGGATCGCGAACTGGCCGCGGTCCTCGACCTGCTCCACGCGCTCGTAGCCGCGGTCGACCAGCTCGACCGAGAACTCGTCGAGGTCGATGAGGTCGCCCTTGCGCAGGCACGTGGAATGCGGGCGCAGCTCCGGGTCCGGGATCAGCTCGGCGAGGGCGGCGGCGCTGGCCACGATCACCGGCTGGGGCTCGGTCGACGCGACGACGTCGTCGGCGCTCACGGCGTCGACGAGCGCGTCGATCGCGGCGATGCGCAGGCCGATCAGGTGCGGCGGCGGCGCGAGGTGCGACTTGTAGGCGACGCCACGCGCCGGGTACCAGCGGGCGCGCTGCGGCGCGAGCCACGCGCTGAGCTCGTGGGCGAGCTCCCGGGCTTCGTCCTCGCTGGAACAGACGACCAGGAGCGGCTCATCGCGGTCGGCCGCGAGCGACGCGATCACGTAGGGCCGCAGCGTCTGGCTGACGACCGCGGTTCCGCCTTCGAGCACGGCCTTGCCCTCGGGAGTCCGGTCCAGGTGGTCGAGCAGGGGGCGCAGGGTCATGCCGGTGGATGAGTCTAGGTGGCAGGTCGTTCTCGGGTCTGCGCGGGACACGGCAACGTCTCCTGCGGAGGGCTAGGTGGGTTTCCCTCCGCCCGACTCGCGGCGCACGAGCAGCAGCTCGGCGACCAGCTGGCTCGCCGATTCGGCGGCCTGGAGCGGCCCGTCGCCGCGGGAACGCGCAGCCACGTAGGCGACCGTGAAGGTGTCCCCCGCTCCGGTCGCGTGGACCCCCGACACCTGGAACGGCGCCGGCACATGGAGCCCTTCGCCGTCGACGAAGAGGTCGCAGCCCTTTGAGCCGTGCGTCACGAGGATCTCCGGGACGCCGAACCGGCGCGCATGCGCCGGGCGGAACGCCCCGCCCGCCAGGACCTCCGCTTCGTCGTCGGCGAGTTTGAGCACCCGCAGCCCGTGCAGCAGCCTCGGATCAAACGCGGCGTCGGCGCGCAGCGGGCCCGTCTCAGCCACCCGGACGAGCCCCTGCCCGTCGTAGGACACCTGGTGGCCGGCGGCGGCCAGCGCGGCGATCGCGTCCGGCGTGAAATCGGAGCGCAGGAGCGGCGCCACGTGGACCCAGACCGTCTCGATCGCGGCGTCGTGGATGTCGTCGGCCGACCACGAGGGCCCGATGGCGTCGACGGTGAGCGTGCGGTCGTCGCCCGTGTAGTGCAGGCCGAACCCGCTGGTCACCGCTGCCGGGAGCACCGTCACCGGGACGCCGGCGCCGGCCAGGACGTCGTCGAACAGCGGCCGGTCGGCACCTGCGACGCGCGTGACGATCCGCCCGGGAACACCTGTCGCCTCAAGCGGCATCGCCACAAACGACGGCCCGCCGCCGGGGCTCGGCGCACCGCCGTCGATGCGGTCGACGGCGACGTTGCCCAGGACGGTGACGCCGGGCTGCAGGGCGCTGCCTCCGCTCGTCATCGCGCGACCCTGCGCTGGCGCGCGGCTTTGGCGGCGGGGCACCGCGCCGGGATCCAGCCGTAGAGCCGCGGCCGGGAGCGCTTGCCGGTGTGGATCGCGACGTAGCGCCAGGTGAGCGTGCCGTCGCTGTTGGGGTCGCAGCTGCGGAACTGGTCGACCTTCGTGACGGGCGTGCCGACCCGCACCATGCCGCGGGCGACGCCGCCGACCTTCACGGAGGTGGTGTTGCTCATGAAGTACACGGTGCCGCCGAACGCGGGCTTGGCGTCGTACTCCGTGACGGTGTTGATGTCGCCGTTGGAGAGCCGGGCGTGCGCAGAGGCGCCGACGTTCGGGTCAGCGAGCGGGCGCTGTTTGCCGCGCAGCTTGCCGACTGGGCCGCAGCCGGTCCCGCCGCCCACCTGCGCGTCGAATGCGGCCGCCGCCGTGCTCCCCGCCACCGCGGCGCCGTCGATGAACGCCTGCCCGCCGGAATACTGCATCTTCGGCGCGATGATCTGCAGCAGCGGGAAGGTGCGCGACTGGCGGCGGCTGGCGGCGCAGCCGTGCCCGCGCAGGTTGACCCTGGTGACGCGGTAGACCACGCCATCGGCGCCGGTGAGCGCGAAGCGCTGCTTGGCAGTGTCGTACGCCAGGCGGCCCATCGGCTGTCCGAGCGAGTCGACGAGCGGCCAGTCGGCGGCGCGGCCGGCCGCAGCCGGGTTCGGCGTGAGCGAGGCGACGGGCTCGCTGATCGTGACCTCGCCGCCGAACACCTTGCGCCAGCCGGTGCGGCTCAGGTCGGGCGTGCCGTGGATCCCGAGGCGGCACGCGGTGACCTTGTGGCCGGCGGGGTCCGGACAGCGGAAGCCGGCGTAGCGCGGCGTCGTCG
>JAEYAL010000063.1 GCA_023404805.1 Actinomycetes bacterium
GGGGGGGGGGGGGGGGGGGGGGGGTTGCGCGGGGGGGGGGGGGGGGGGGGCCCCCCCCCCCACCTAGGGGTGAAGGCGATACAGCGGCGCGATAGGGCGGCGCTTGCCGAAGAGGTTCTCCGTCGAGTCGCGTACCCACCGGCACGAGGCCGCTCGCGACTCGACAGAGAAGTTCGGCTAACGCACCGCGGCGGTCCAATGCTGGAAGAACCGCCGCGGTGCGCCCCCGCGACCCCCCGGCCGCAGGGTGCCCCGGCCGGGTGCCCGGGGGTTAGCGTGGCCATTGCTGGCCTTGATCGAGATAGTGCCGTTGTCAACCTGACTGCTACCTGACTACGCGCTGCTCCCCGGTGTACTGGCACGTTGCCGCTCGACCGGCCAGGTTTCGTCCAGCGGCGCGGCCCGGTAGAACCCCGTGCATGCGGATCGGGATCATCACTGGGTCGGGCACCTACGCGCTGCCGGGGTTCGCCGCCGACGCGGCGCAGGAGGTCACGACCCGCTTCGGTCCGGTGACGCTCACGCACGGCACGCTCGGCGGCGCGGAGGTCGTGCACGTCTCGCGCCACCTGCCCGGGCACGTGCGGCTGTCGAACCACGTCACGCATCAGGCGAACATCGCCGCCTTGCAGGCCGCCGAGGTGGAAGCGATCCTCGCCGTGACCGTCTGCGGCGCCGTCGACCCCACGATCCCGCTCGGGACGCTCATCGCGTTCGACGACCTGCACTTCCTCTCCAACCGCCTGCCCGACGGCTCGCTCTGCACGCTCCACACCGAGCCCGGCATCCCGGGCCGGGCGCACTGGGTCTACGGCAGCCCGTTCGCAGCAGAGCTGCGCGCCGCCCTGCTCGCTGGCGCGGCGGATGGCGGCGTCGAGGTGAGCGACGGCGGGTGCTACGGCCACGTCGACGGCCCGCGCTTCAACACGGCCGCGGAGATCCGCACGCTCGCGGCCGCGGGCGTGACGGCCGTCAGCCAGACAGGCGGCCCGGAGACGGTCCTCGCGGGCGAAGCTGGCATCCCCTACGCGCTGCTCGGGTACGCGACCGACTACGCCAACGGCGTCCACGACGAGGCTACCCCCGTCGAGGAGCTCGTGCGGCTGATCGACGCCAGCAAAGCCGTGCTCGCCGCCACGCTCACCGGTGCCGTCACGCGGCTTGTGGCAGCTGGCGAGCCGGTCCCGGCGGTCGGCAGCCAGATCGTGCTCGGCTAAACGCCGCCTCACCCCGCGGAACGGCCTCGGCCCCGCGCGGCCGGCCTGGCGAAGCCCACCTCCGGCTCAGGCGCCGGGCATCACGTTCACGGCGTGGGTGCCCGTCGCCCAGAGATGCTGGACGGCGTAGGCGCGCCACGGCTGCCAAGCCCCGGCCCGGGCGGTGAGCGCCGCCGGGGTCGCTGGCAGCCCGAGGGCCTGCGCGGCGAGCCGGATGCCGAGGTCGGTCGGGATAAAGGCGTCGCCGTCGGCGAGGGCGCGCATCGCGATCGTCTCGATCGTCCACGGGCCGAGACCGGGCAGCTCACGCAGCGCCGTGCGCACAGCGTCGCCATCGGCCCCCGGCCGCAGCGGCGGGATCTCGCCGGCCGCGAGCGCCGCGGAGAGCGAGCGCAGGGTCCGGATCCGCGACGCGGGAAACGCGAGCACTGCTGGGTCGGCCTCCTCCGCCGCCGCAGCCACCGCCGCCGGCCGCGGGAACAGGTGGGTCAGGCCGCCCTCCGGATCTTCGACGCGCTCGCCCGCGGCCGCGACGAGCCGCCCAGCATGCGTCCGCGCGGCGGCGGTCGACACCTGCTGGCCGAGCACGGCTCGCAGCGCCATCTCGCCGCCGTCGGCGACCCCCGGCACGCGGCGGCCCGGTGCCGCTGCCACGAGCGGCGCGAGCACCGGATCGCCACCCAGGACCGCGTCGACCTGGCCAGGATCGACGTCGAGGTCGAGGATGCGCCGGGCAGTGGCCAGGGCCGCCGGCGCGTCGTCCGCGTCGGTGAGCAGCAGCCGCGCCTGCACCGCCGGGGCGCCGTCACCCCGAGGAGACAGCGCCACGATGCCGTAGCGGCCGCCCTCGAACCGCAGGGTGCGCCGGTACGCGCCGCCGTGCCACTCCTCGACGCCGGGCACCGCTGTCGCCACGAGGTGGCCGTAGAGGTTGTCCGGGAAGAGCGGCGGGGTGAAGCTGAGCTGGTGCGTCGAGGCGTGGAGCGTCCGGCCCATCACGCCATGGTGGCGACTCTCGCCGGGCCAGTGCCGGTCAGGGCTGCGGCGTCGGGATCACAGCGCAGGCACGCGCGGAACCCCGCTGCGCGCGCCGCAGCAGGCGCTGGCAGGAACCGCAGGTTCTCGTCCTTGGCCCGGACCACGCCCGGGCAGCTCGGCCGGCAATAGACGCCGGTGGTCACGACGGCGGCGACGAACGCGTCGTCGAGGGCGCGGTCGCGGGCGCGCACCGCGCGCAGGCAGCGGTCGGTGTCCTCATGCATGCCAGCCAGCCTCGCGCACGGCGCCGCTTGGCGCTTCCGGATTCACGCGCTGGCGCTTCCGGATTCACGCGCTGGCGCGCCGCGGAACACCGCTGGCGCCATGGCAGCCGCGCTGCCCCCGAAAAGTTTCACGAAGCCGCAACGAGCATCCGCCTACGCTGGCGGTATGGCCATCACACCGCTTCCCTCACGCCGGGGCGCGTCTTCACCGCCAGATTGGGAGCGGTGGGAGGCAGACCTCGCTGAACGCCGCCCCGTCCCGCGTCGATCAGACCCGCCGCTGCCACCGCAGCCGCCCGTCGGCGACGGTGGAGGACCTGGCCGCGGCGGAGGCGGCGATGACGGCGGCCGTGGCCTGCGGGTCAACGTCGCCTGGCTGACGCTCCTGGTCGGCGCCGTGGCGATGATGGCCGCCGTGACCGTCCTGGCCCTCAGCCAAGGCGGCAAGCACCGCGAGCCGATCCTGAGCCCGGTGCCGCCGGTCGCGGCGTCTGAGGCGCCGCAGGACGCAGGCAGCCGCTAGCTGCCGCGCCGGCGCGCCGTCCGGACGCGTGGTGGCGCAACCGCCCGGTTAGAGCAGAAACGTGAAGAGCGGCGAGCCCGGCGGGATCTGCTCCACGTCGAGCGGGCTCGATTCGAGCCGCTCCAGCAGCGCCGCGAGGTCGTCGGCGCGTTCGAGCTCGATGCCGACGAGCGCGGGTCCGGTCTCGCGGTTGTTCTTCTTCACGTACTCGAAAGCGACGATGTCCTCGCCGTGCACGAGCACCGCGTCGAGGAAGTCGCGCAGCGCTCCCGGCTCCTGCGAGAACGTCACGAGGAAGTAGTGCCGCAGCCCCTCGTGGAGCAGCGAGCGCTCGACGATCTCGGCGTAACGGGAGACATCGTTGTTGCCGCCGGACACGATGCACGCCACGGCCTGACCCGCGGGCAGCGCCCCGGCGCCGGCGAGCTGCCGGGCTGCCGCGGTCGCGAGCGCCCCTGCGGGCTCGGCGATGATGCCTTCGGCGCCGTAGAGGTCGAGCATCTCGGTGCAGATCGCGCCTTCGGGCACGGCGATCACGTCGTCGACGAGGTCGCGCACGAGCGGGTAGGTCACCGCTCCGACCCGGCCGACGGCAGCGCCGTCGACGAACGTGTCGTACTGCTCGAGCTGCACGGGGCCGCCGGCGTCGAGCGCCGCCCGCATGCTCGGCGCTCCAGCCGGCTCGGCGCCGATGATCCGCACGCCCGGCGCGTGCTCGCGGACCCACGTCGCGATGCCCGCGATCAGCCCGCCGCCGCCGACGGGCACGACCACCGCCCCGAGGTCCTCGCCGAGCTCCCGCGCCTGCGCAAGGAGCTCGACGCCGACGGTGCCTTGGCCGGCGATCGTGCGCGGGTCGTCGAACGGGTGCACGACCACCGCGCCGGTCGCCGCGCTGTCGGCCGCTGCGGCCGCGCTGG
>JAEYAL010000070.1 GCA_023404805.1 Actinomycetes bacterium
CCTGTTGGGGCGCGCGACCCCGCCGTGCTCTCCGTGCACGGCACACCTTCAAGCACCGGCCGGTGCGCTTCCTCGGGACAGGGAAGCGCGCCGGCCGAAGGTGGTTGGAGATCGACCATCCCTGGCCCCGCGGTGTTGACGGAGGAAGGTGAATTGGAATTAGGCTCTGGGGGATGCGCGCGCGGATGCTCTTGGCCGGACTCGTTGCCGCGGCGGCGGCGCTCGTGTCGGCTGGTTCGTCGCAGGCTGCGGCGCTTGTTTCGTTTGGCGCGGCGGCCGCGACGTGGGGCGGGACTGGTCCGACCTACGTGCCGATCGCGGTGGCGGCGCCGCCGAACGATCCGCGGGTGTTCGTCGTGCAGCGCGGCGGTGCGGTGCGGATCGTCGAGGACGGTGTGGTGCGGTCGACGCCGTTCGTCACCGTGCCGAACGTCGACACGTTCAGCGAGCGGGGGCTGCTGTCGATCGCGTTCCCATGGGACTACGCGACCAGCGGCCGCTTCTACGTGTTCGCGTCCGTCGGACCGGGCGGCGCCGACACCGAGACGCGCGTCATCGAGTACCGCGTCAGCAGCGACCCGAACGTCGCTGACCCAGCCTCGGCGCGCACGGTCCTCACGCAGGACCTCTCTGGGGCGGGCAACCACAACGGCGGCCAGCTCGCGTTCGGGCACGACCGGCGGCTCTACATCACGCTCGGCGACAACGGCAGCGGCGGCTCCGCGCAGGATCCGGCGAGCCAACTCGGGAAGGTCCTGCGGATCGACCCGGCCGATCCCGATGGCAGCGGCCCGCTCACGTACACGGTGCCCGCGGACAACCCGGTGGCGGGCAGCCCGATCTGGGCTTCGGGCCTGCGCAACCCGTTCCGCGCCGCGTTCGACCCGGCCGGGCGGCTGATCATCGCCGACGTCGGCGAGAAGACCTGGGAAGAGATCAACATCGGGGGCGCCGGCGCGAACTACGGCTGGCCCGCCTGTGAAGGCTACTCGTGCATCGCAGGCGCGCCCGCGGGACTGACGACGCCGTTCCACGTCTACGGCCACAGCGACCCCGCGCCGCTCGGCGGCTGCTCGATCATCGGCGGCGTCGTCGTACGCGATCCGGGCATCACGGGGCTGAGCGGCCGCTACCTCTTCGGCGACTTCTGCCGCCGCGACCTGCGCTCCGCCGACCTGGACGTCTCCGGCGACGTGCAGCTCGCGGGCCTGCAGGTCGCGGGCTCCAACACGCTGGTCGGCTTCGGCGAGGACGCTCGCGGCTGCGCCTACGTGCTCGCCGACGGCACCGTGTACCGGCTTGCCAACGCCGCGGCAGACGGCATCGCGTGCACCCAGCCGTTCCTGTCGATCCCGGTCGACCCCTCAACCGTCGCGCCGCCGGCGCCGCCGGTCGTCCCGGCGCCGGCGCCACAGCCCGCGCCGGCGGTGCCGGCCGCGCCGGTCGTCGTGCCGAAGAACTGCGTCCGCGACGGGCGCATGTCGATCCGCGCCACGGGCAACCGGCGGATCACGTCGGTCCGGCTGGTCCGGGGCAAGAAGACCACGAAGCTGCGCTTCACGCGCGACGGGGTGCGTGTCGAGCTGCGCGGGCTGCCGAACCGCACGGTCGAGCTGCGCGTCGCCTACCGCGGAAAGGGCGGCCGCACCGTGCGCGTTGACAAGACCTACCGCCGTTGCAAGAGCTGACGGGCCGCTTGGGCTGATCGGCTCCCCGCGGGCGCCGCGTTCGCACGCGGCCGCAGCGGGTGGTGCGCACCCGCGGACCGAGTCCCTCCAAACCGGCTCAGCGCCCGACCCTCGGGGGAGTGCGGGTCGGGCGCCTTGCCACCCCAGATCATGGCGCATTGACAGAACAATCGTTGGTGTCAAAACGGTGTGATGGCGTCGCCGCACTCTGTCGCGGGCGCCGAATGACTGTCTCTTTGGACCGCGAGCGCCGTGTTGCTTGATGCGATGCGCGCCGAAGCGTGATCAGCGTCACGCAATTGCTTTTTGAGTAAGGCTCAATAAGCCGAGCGACTGGCGCTCAATTCGCCGGCCAGCACGACGAACCGCCGGCGCGTCGACGCCAGCGCACCGCAAAACAGATTCAAGATCGGTGTCGCGAAGCGACAGTGGACCGCGGTCCGTTTGGGAAGTCGGCGCGGGCCCACCCAGCGCACCGCAAAACAGATTCAAGATCGGTGTCGCGAAGCGACAGTGGACCGCGGTCCGTTTGGGATGAGGGCTCAGACGACGACGGGCGTCGCGGTGCCGGCGCCAGGCGGCGGCAGGACGGCGTCCGGGTCGACGTACGCGTGCCCCGTCGCCGCAGCGACCGCCTCGTGGGTGACGTGGCCCCCGGCGACGTTGACGCCCGGGCGCAGGCCTGGGATCCGCGCGATCGCACCCGACGGGCCGTGTGAAGCGAGCGTCACGACGTACGGCAGCGTCGCGTTCGTGAGCGCGTAGGTGCTCGTGATCGGCACGGCGCCCGGCATGTTCGCGACGCAGTAGTGCGTGATGCCGTCGACCTCGTAGGTCGGGTCGGCATGCGTCGTCGGGCGCGACGTCTCGAAGCAGCCGCCCTGGTCGATCGACACGTCGACGAGCACCGCCGCCGGCTTCATGAGGCCGAGCTGCTCGCGCGTGATCACATGCGGGGCCTTGGCGCCCTGCACCAGCACCGCGCCGACGACGAGGTCGACCTCCGGCAGGCGCTGCTCGATCTCGAGCGTCGTGGCGAAGCAGGTCGACGCTTGGCCGTTGAGGATGTGCTCCAAGTCGCGGAGGCGGTCGATGTTGCGGTCGTAGATGTAGGCCTCGGCGCCCATCCCGAGCGCGACCGCGGCGGCGTTCGTGCCGACGACCCCGCCGCCGATCACCATCACCTTCCCCGCCGCGACGCCGGGCACGCCGCCGAGCAGCATGCCGCGGCCCCCGAGCGGCTTCTCGAGGATGTACGCGCCGGCCTGCGTCGCGATCTTGCCCGCGACCTCGCTCATCGGCGCGAGCAGCGGCAGGCGCCCGTTGGCGTCGACCACGGTCTCGTACGCGATGCAGGTCGCGCCCGACTCGACCAGCCCGCGCGTGAGGGCCGGGTCGGGGGCGAGGTGCAGGTACGTGAAGAGCAGGTGGTCGGGGCGCAGCCGCGCGACCTCGACCGGCTGGGGCTCCTTCACCTTCACGATCATCTCCGCCGCCGCGAAGACCGCGTCGGCGTCCGGCAGGATCTCCGCGCCCTGGGCGACGTAGTCCTCGTCGGTGATCGCCGAGCCGAGGCCTGCGCCCGCCTGCACGACGACCTCGTGGCCGAGGTCGGTCAGCTCGCGCACGCCCGCAGGCGTCATCGCCACGCGGTACTCGTGGTTCTTGATCTCAGAAGGGACGCCGACTCTCATCGAGTACTCCGTGCTGTCAGCTGGGTGTGTCGAGACTCCGGGGGCTGAGGCGACCGATTGGCACGCCTGCGGCGGGCGTTGACGCCGACTCGCATGACCAGGCCTCCTAGAGCCGCGCGGCGGCCTGCGTGAGCACCTTGCGGAGCACCTGCCCGATGAAGGCGAACTCCTCCGGGCCGGCGATCAGCGGCGGCGAGAGCTGGATGACCGGATCGCCGCGGTCGTCGGCGCGGCAGATGAGGCCCTCCTCGTAGAGAGCGCCGGAGAGGAAGCCGCGGAGGAGGTCCTCGGACTCGGCGTCGCTGAACGAGGCCTTCGTGTCCTGGTCCTTCACGAGCTCGATCGCGCGGAAGTAGCCGGCGCCGCGCACGTCGCCGACGATCGGGATGTCGCGCAGCGAGTTCAGCATCGCCTCGAACTCGCCCTCGTGGGCGCGCACGTGGCCGTTGAGGTCTTCGCGCTCGAAGATCTCGATGTTCGCCAGGGCGCAGGCGGCGGCGACGGGATGCCCGCCGAACGTGATGCCGTGCGTGAAGGAGGCGTTGCCCTCCGAGAACGGCTCAAACACCCTGTCGCTGGCGATCACCGCGCCCATCGGGGCGTACGCGCTGGTGATGCCCTTCGCGGTCGTGATGAGATCGGGCTGGTAGCCGAAGCGCTGCGCGCCGAACCACTCGCCGAGGCGGCCCCACGAGCAGATCACCTCGTCCGACACGAGGAGGACGTTGTACTTGTCGCAGATCTCGCGGACCCGCTGCCAGTAGCCCTCCGGCGGCGTGAAGCAGCCGCCGGCGTTCTGCACCGGCTCGAGGATCACGAGCGCGACGGTGTCGGGGCCCTCGAAGAGGATGCGCTCCTCGATCGCGTTCGCCGCCCACAGCGGGTCGCGGTTCGGGTCCTCTGGCAGGTGGTAGACGTTCGTGTTCGGCACGTGGCAGCCGCCGGGCGTGAACGGCTCAAAGGGCGTGCGCAGCGGCTGGATGCCGGTCGCGGAGAGCGCGCCGAGCGAGGTGCCGTGGTAGGCCGTGTCGCGCGCGATGAGCTTCGTCTTCGTCGGGTTGCCCGTGAGCTTGTGGTACTGCCGCGCGAGCTTGATCGCCGACTCGACGGCCTCACTGCCGCCGCTCGTGAAGAACACGCGGTTGAGGTCGCCCGGGGCCAGCTCGGCGATCTTCGCCGCGAGCTCGATCGAGCGCGGGTGGGTGTAGGACCAGTTCGTGTAGAAGCCGAGCTCCTTGGTCTGCGCGGCCATCGCCTCGCCAAGCTCCTCGCGCCCGTGGCCGGCGTTCACGCAGAACAGCGCAGACAGCCCGTCGAGGTACTTCTTGCCGGAGGCGTCCCAGACGTAGCAGCCCTCGCCACGCGTGATGATCGGGACCTGATGCGACTCGTCGTAGGCGCCCATGCGCGTGAAGTGCATCCAGAGATGCCGCTGCGCGAGGGCGCTGAGCTCGGCAGGACTCCGGTCCGTCGTGAGGTCCTGCTCTGTTCCCATGGCCATCTGTTCAAGCTAACCCCGGCGGTGGGCGCCGCCAATGGGCGATCTGTTGGCGGCGTTCTGGGGCCGCCTGACGGACCGTGGTGTCAGTTGGCGCCGTCGCCGCCGCCCGTGTCCTCGGGCGGGACGGGGCCGCCACCGGGGTCGGTGGCGCGCGGGTCTTCGCCGCGGGGGCGCGGGTGCGCTGGGCCTGGCGCAGCGACGTGGCTCTGCGGGCCGGCGGTGAAGTCGGCGGCCTGCTCTGCGGCCGCCTTCATCCGGGCCTTGTCGGCGTATTGCGCGCGGTCGGCGCGGCGGATCAGGCTCGACGCGCTTTCGACGCCATCCCACATCGCTCCGCCCATGCTGGAGCCGGGGTCGTGCGGGGTGGTGCGCTTGAGGCGCGAGATGATGAGGTCCATCTCCGGCTCGTCGCACGACGGCAGCAGCACCGCGAACTCGTCGCCGCCGAGCCGGGCGAGGAGGTCGCCGGCGCGCAGCGCGTTCGCCCACGCCGAGGCGGCCCGGATCAGCAGCTCATCGCCGGCCGCGTGCCCGTGGTAGTCGTTGACCGCCTTGAACTCGTTGAGGTCGAGCACCACGAGGCCGAGCGGGTAGTTGCCGGCGCTGGCGCGGCGCAGCGCGAGCGGGAGCTCCGCGTCGAACGCCCGGCGGTTCGCGACCCCCGTCAGCGGGTCCACGAGCGCGGCCCGCTCGAGCTGCAGCAGCGACTCGCGCCGCCGCAGGGCGATCGCGGCCTCGAGCGCGATCAGCCCGACGAGCTCGACCTTGCGGTCGTGCTGCGTCGGCACCGGATCGGTCCAGATGACGCTCAGGACGCCGAGGCTGCCGTGGCCGCCGATGATCGGCTGGTGCATCAGCGCTTCGACGCCATAGGTCTCGACGAGCCGCTGGTTCACGCCGGGCGCGCCGACGCAATCGGCGAGGAAGTGGGGTTGGCCGCTGAGGAACGCGCTGGCGGCGATCGACGCCTCCCGCCCGACCCTGATCGATTCGCCGACGAACGCGTCGGCGGTCGCGACGGTCGCGACGAGGTGCTCGCCGGTGCGGTCAGGTTCGAAGATCGCGACGGCGGCGGCGCCGGCCAGGTCGAGCGTCGCCTCGACGACCGCCTGGCGCGAGTCGTCGAGCGACGCGATCTTCTGCGCTAGCCGGCGCAGCGCGTCGAGCTCAAGGCTGTTGCGCTCCAGAGCGGCCGTCGCGGCGCGCGAGTCGGTCACGTCGGTGCCCGAGCAGACCATGCCGGTCGGGGTGCCGCGCTGGTCGGTCACCATCGTCGCCCACCACACGATCTGGCGCCGCGTGCCGCCCGAGCTCTCCACCTCGTTCTCGTAGTCGATGGGCTCCGGGAACATCTCCCCCGTCACGGTGAAGTGCTCGATGCTCAGCGCGTAGAGGCGGCGCGCCTCGTCGCGGTACTCGGGCGGCAGCGCCAGCTCGAACCACTCGCGCCCGACGATCTCGTCGAGCTCGCGGTCGAGCGCCAGGCAGGTCTGCCGGTTTGCCACGGTCACGACGCCGTGGCGGTCCATCACGAACATCATGTTGCCCGCCACCTCGAGGTACGCCTCCGTGGCGCGGCGCTGCTCCGACGCGATGTGGCGCACGCGGGCGTGCTCGTGCCACAGGCTCATGAGCGCGGCGCAGCTCACCGCGATCGCGACCAGGCCGCAGGCGAGGACGCCCCAGAGGTTGCCGCTGGCGTTCGTCGGCAGGTCGATCAGCGTCGGGTCGATCGCGACGATGGTCACGACCGACGTGATGACGAAGCCGACCGTCGCGGCGAACACACGCCCGGCCTCGTAGAGCGCGACCACGCAGAGCACGGCGAGGAGCAAGACATTGGCCCCGCTCGACCCTCCGAAGGCGACGATCGCGTAGAGCGCCTGGCTCAGCAGCGCGGCGGCGGCAAGGCCGGCGACGACGTCACGCGTGTGGCGCGGCAGGACGCCGGCGACCGCGGCGACGGCCACGGTGAGGGCGGGCACGACGAGCCACAGGGATTCCACGCCGGACAGCGCGCTGAGCAAGGTCAGTGCCACCGCCTGCAGCGCCACGAGTCCAACGACCCATGGATGCCGGCGCTCCCAGACCGGGCGCCCCTGTTGCCGAACAGCCATTCAGCAAGTTCATCGGCTGCGGGTGCGCCTGGTTGAGTGGTCATACCAACTGTTCATCGGGGCGACGGTGGTCAGTGGCCGACGCTGGACGGTCTGCGGGTGTCGGCGATGGGCGGAGGGGCTAGGTTCGGGCCAATGGCGAACGGCCCTGGCCTTTGGCACGCGACCGCACCGCAGCTCCCGCAGGTCGCCGGCCGCGAGCTGGAGCGGCTCCACGGCGACATCGAGGTCGACGTGGCCATCGTCGGCGGGGGATTCTCCGGACTGTGGACCGCCTACCACCTGCTCGAGGCCGAGCCAGCGCTGCGCGTCGCCGTGCTCGAGGCCGAGCGGGTCGGCTTCGGCGCGTCGGGCCGCAACGGCGGCTGGCTCATGGCGGCAGCGCCCGCCGATCTGCGCGTCTGGGAACGGCGGTTCGGGCTCGCGGCGGTGCGGCAGGCGCAGGGCGTCCTGCTCGACGCGGTCGGCGAGATCGCCGGCCTCGACGGGCTGGAGGGGCTGGGCAGCGGCGTGCGGCTCGGCGGCGCGCTCACCATCGCGCGGTCAGCCGCCGAGGAGGCGCGGCTCCACGCACGGCGCGAGGGCATGGTCCGCTGGGGCTGGCCTGCCGAGCGGCTGTCCTGGCTGGAGCCGGACGCGGTCCGCGAGCACGTCGGCGCGCGCGGCACCCGCGGGGCGCTGGCGGCCGAGCCGTGCGGGACGCTGCACCCGTTGGCGCTCGTGCACGGCCTCGCTGCGGCGGTCAGCCGGCGCGGCGGCCAGGTCTTTGAGCAGACGCCCGCGACGGCGATCGCCTCCGGGCGCGTGGTGTGTTCCGGCGGTGGCGTCGTCCGGGCCGCCCAGACGGTGCTGGCGACCGAGGCGTTCACGATCCAGCAGCCGGGTATGGGCCGGCGCTACCTGCCGCTGGCCTCGACGGTGATCGCGACCGCGCCGCTCCCTGCCGCCGCACGAGCCGAGCTCGGCTGGCACCGCGGCCAGGCAGTCGGCGACGCCCGCCACTTGTTCTTCTACGCCCAGCACACCGCCGACGGCCGCATCGCGATCGGCGGGCGCGGCGCGCCGTACCGGCTCGGGTCAGGGCTCGCGGTCGCAGGCGACGCCGATCCGGTCACGACGGCGCGGCTCGAAGGGACGCTGCGCGACGTCTGGCCGCAGACCGAAGGCGTGGCGATCGAGCACCGCTGGTCGGGGTCGCTCGCCGTGCCGCGCGACTGGTGCGCGAGCTGCGGCTACGACCCGCGCACCGGCCGGGCGTGGATCGGCGGGTACGCGGGCCACGGTGTCGCGGCGTCGTTCGTGCT
>JAEYAL010000091.1 GCA_023404805.1 Actinomycetes bacterium
GCTGGGGGGCGCGGGGGGGGGGGCGGCGGGGGGGGCGCCCCGTGCCGTTTCGGGAGCGAGCGGGCACCCGGGGCCCCGAGCCGCACGGGCATTCAGACGCTGTTGTGCCTGAGCGCCCGACGACTGCGCAGTTTTGTTGCAGTGTTGAACAGACACGGCACACCTTCTTCGGCAGGCTCGCGGCATGGACCGAATGGATCTGATCGAAGACGTTTGCCGGCGCATGGAGGACATCGCCGCCGACGGAGGGCTGCCGCGGTTTGACCGCGTGAAGTACATGTCCGAGAGGGGCGGCCCCGGCGAGCTCTGGTTCCTGTGGGAGGAGCGCAAACTGGCGGTGGTCGTCGAGCTGTCCGACACGACCGAGGCGCTCGCCTCGAAGCTCGCCCGTGCCACGGCCGGCGACGCCGTCCTCAATTAGGAGCCCCGACGATGCCGCGCAACCGCATCCCGACCTTCCGCAGCCGGCTGGAGACGATCTGCGAGGAGGCTGGCCTCCCCCAGTTCGACGACACCAAGTACGACATCCTCTCCGACACGCTGCTTTTCCTTTGGCACGACCCGGAGTTCTGCCTCGCCGCGCCCCTCGCCCACGCCAGCGTCTACGGCCTCACGGCCGACGACCTGCGCGGCGCGTGGGACCGCAAGTTCGGACCGGAGCAGCAGGCGGCATGAGCGCCCGCTGCTCCGACGCGGCCGGCGGCCGCGGCCTCTCGCGGCGACCTAGAACCCGGCGGCGACTTTGGGCGACGGCGCCGTCTTGCGCGCCTCGTCGCGGAACGTGTAGATCCGGTCGATCAGGCCGTACTCGACCGCGTCGTCGGGGCTCATGAAGCGGTCGCGCTCCAGGTCCTTGTTCACGTCCTCGGGGCTGCGGCCGGTGTGCTCGACGTAGATCTCTTCGAGCTTCTTGCGCATCCAGAGCATCTCCTTCGTCTGGATCTCGATGTCGGTGGTCTGCCCCTGCGCGCCGCCGTGGGGCTGGTGGATCATGATCCGGCTGTTGGGGAGCGCCGCGCGCTTGCCCTCCGCCCCGCCGGCGAGCACGAGCGAGCCGCCCGACATCGCCATGCCCGTGCAGATCGTGGCGACATCGCACTTCACGAAGCGCATGGCGTCGTAGATCGCGAGGCTCGCGTAGACCTCGCCGCCGGGCGAGTTGACGTAGAGCTGGATGTCTTTGTCGGGGTCGGCCGCTTCGAGGTGCAGCAGCTGGGCGACGATCAGGTTCGCGACGCCCGCATCGATCGCGGTGCCGAGGAAGATCGCGCGCTCGTTGAGCAGGCGGCTGAAGATGTCGAACGACCGCTCGCCGACCGGAGTCTGCTCGACGACCATGGGAACAAGAGGCATGTGGTCTCCTTCGCGACCGATACGCAACCTATTAGTTGCGCGTTGAATGATCGGCACGGTAGCGCGTTTCGCAACCAATTGGCTGCGGTTTTGCCGCCGCGCTGGACAAATGGACGCGCAACCACTCTGTTGCGTGTTAGCCTGCGGGCAAGCCCGACGCTGGAGCGCGCATGCCCGACCAACCTGCCGACGACCGCACCCTCGCCACGGAGCTCGCGCCTGGCGCGGTGCGCCGCGAACGCGACCTGCCCGTCCCGGCCGAGGACGCCTGGCATCTTCTTGAAGATGCCGAGGGCCTGGAGCGCTGGCTCGCCGACGAGGTCGACCTCACGGTCGCGCCCGGGGAGTCGGGAACGCTGCGCGACGGCGGTGAGGAGCGGTCCGTGGCCGTCGAAGAGGTTGAGCCGGGGCGGCGCGTGGCGCTGCGCTGGTGGACCGGTGACGACGACGCCGATGCGGCGCTCGTCGACCTCACCCTCGAGCCGCTGGATGACGACCGCTCCCGGCTGGTCGTCACCGAGGTGCCGTTGCGGGTCGTGGCGGTCCCCGACGGTGTGCCGGCCGGCTGGATGCTGCCGACGAGCGGCGACAACTCGGCCGGGCCGTCGATGTCGAACCGCGCCTCGGCAAGCCCGCAGCTCGTGCTGGCGGGCATGGCGTGAGCCGCGTTCCGAACTCCGCCTCGGGCACGCGCCTGAGCGACGCCCAGCGCGACGCGCGCGCCGGCCGCATCTTCACGGCCCTGTCCGACCCGACCCGCCGGCAGCTCGTGCGGCTGATGGGCGAACGGCCGACCGTCACGGCCTCGGCGCTCGCCACCGAGCTGCCGATGACGCGCCAGGCGATCACCAAGCACCTGTCGGGACTGGCCGACGCTGGCCTCGTCCGCAGCACCCGGGCAGGCCGAGAGACGCAGTACACGCTCACCCCCGAGCCGCTCGCCGACGCGATGGCCTGGATGGTCACCGCTGGCGCCCGCTGGGACGACCGCCTGGACCGGCTCGAGCGCGAACTCGCCCGCTAGCGGCGCTTCGCAGCGCGAGCCGGCGAACGCGCCGCGAATCGGCGGGTCCGCCACCTGTCCAGGTTTGGGCGGGAGTGTTCACCGCGCATCCCGCGGTTGCTTATACGCTCGACACACAAGTGGTTGCGCCAGTTCTCCGATCGCGCCTGGGCAGCTGCCCCCTCCTGACCGCGCGACGGTGTGGCTGATGGCTGCGGTACCGCCGCCCGGCGAACCGGATGCGACAGAGGAGGCTCTCGAGCCGGGGTACCGGTTGTCGTTCATCCTCGACCCCGACGGGTTGGTTCGCCGTGTCGCCGAGGCGAGCGGCGTCCGCGACTGGCCGCAGGAGGGATTCGTGGGGCGCACGCTCAGCGACATCTCGGCAGAACGCGCGGGCCCCGAGCGGGGTGACCTCTGGGACGCGCGCGTCGAGCGAGCCCAGCGCGCCCACAAGCCCGAGCTCTACCTCGACCGCGTCCCGGGTGCGCCCGTCGACGCAGCCGAAACGGTCAGCTCGACCTTCATCCCCGTGCGTACGGCGGGCGGCGAGCTGCAGGCGATCGTCGTCGAGCTCGAGGACCGCGCCAAGGTCGGACCGCGCGAAGCGCAAGTCCGCGCGAGCGAGCGCCGGTTCCGCGAGCTGGCGGAGTCGCTCCCGCAGATCGTCTGGGAATCCGACGGCGCGGGCAACGCCCGGTACCTGTCGCCGAAGTGGGAGGCGTTCAGCGGCCGGCCGGTGCGCGAGCTGCTCGGCCGCGGCTACGTCGACCTGATCCACCCAGACGACCGGGCTGCTGTTGCCGCTGCCCGCGAGGCGGCATCAAACGGTGTCCTGACTGTCGACTTCCGCCTGCGCCGCCATGACGGGGAGTACCGCTGGATGCAGGCGCATGTCGAGCTGATCCGCGACGAGCGCGGTTTTCCCATCAAGGGGTTCGGCGCCGCCATCGACGTGACCGAGCGGCGGCTCGAGGAAGAAGCGCGTATGCGGTCCCAGAAGCGGGAGATGGTCGGGACCTTGCTCGGCGGTATCGCGCACGATTTCAACAACGTCCTCGGTGCGATCCTGAGCAACGCCGCCTTGGCGCGGCGCGAGGTCGCCGCGGGCCAGGACGCCGGCCTCAGCCTCACGGAGATCGAACGGGGCGCGGCGCGCGCCGCGGATCTCGTCCGGCGGGTGCTCGCGCAGGGCCGCGACGACGGCGACACGCGCGAGGTCGTCGACGTCGGCGCGGTCGCCCAGGAAGCCGCGGACTTGCTCCGGTCGGGCCTGCCAGCGACGGCCCGGCTGCGCGTACGTGTCGATGACGACGTGCCGGCGCTGGCTGGCGACGCGACGCAGATCCACCAGGTCGTGGTGAACCTCGTCAGGAACGCCGCCCAAGCCCTCGGCGACGTGCCGGGCACCATCGACGTGCATGTCGAGAGCGGCGAGCATCCGGACTGCGAGGCCCGGCGCGTCGCCGTGCTACGCGTCCGCGACAACGGGCCGGGAATGCCGGAGGACGTGCGGCGCCGGGTCTTCGATCCGTACTTCACGACCAAGCCTCCCGGAGAAGGCAGCGGCCTCGGCCTCTCGGCCGTCCGTACGGTCGTGCGCTCGTACGACGGCACCGTCGAGGTGGAGTCCTCGCCCGGCGCGGGCGCGACGTTCACGGTCTCGTTCCCCGCCGCAGCCGCCGCCGATGCCGCCGACGACCCCGCCGTTGGAACCACTCCACTGGCCGTGATGTTCGTCGACGACGAGCCGGCGCTGGTGCAGCTCGCCGAACGCGCGCTGCCGGCTGACGGCCTGTCCCCTGTCGGCTTCACCGATCCGCAGGACGCGCTGACCGCCTTCACGGCCGAGCCGCGCCGCTGGGTCGCGCTCGTCACCGACCTCTCGATGCCGGGGCTCGACGGCCTCACGCTCGCCGAGCGGATGCGCTCCACCCGCCCCGACCTGCCGGTCGTGCTGACCTCCGGCTACCTCCAGCAGGCCGACCGCGACCGCGCACGAGAACTCGGCGTCGACGCGATCATCCCGAAGCCGTGCTCGATGAGCGACCTCGCGAGCGCCGTGCACACCGCGGCCGCCTGAGCGCCGCTGCTGTTCCGCCATCGTCGACCGGGTTTCGCGGGATAGACCAGCAGATTCCGGACCGGAACACGACGCCGCAGCTGACTTCGGCAGAACCTCGATCAGCTGCTCCTCTGCAGCCCGGGCGGCGGCTCGCGCGCGCGCCGTGCGCTCGACCTCGGCGGCATGCGCCCGAACCGCAGCCTCCTCACGCGCCGCAGCCTGGCGGGCCCGCTCGGCCTTCTCGGCGGCCCGCTCCTCGCTGCTCTTGCGCGGAAACGGGCTCATGGCTGACGTTCTACCCGAACGCGAGCACGTGCAGGCGCGGCTCGCCGGCCTGCTCGGGATGGAATGAGGTCCCGATCACCGAGCCGCTGCGGATGGCGACGACGCTTTCGCCGTCGCCGGACTCCACACCCTCGTGGGGCACCGTCGCGAGGACTTCGACGCCGTCGCCGTGGCGGGTCACGCGCGGCGCGCGGATGAAGACCGCGTGGACAGGCCCGCCGTCGACGCCATCGACCAACAGGTCGGACTCAAACGAGTGGAGCTGGGCGCCGAAGGCGTTGCGCTCGCAGTGGAGGTCGACGACGCCGAGGTGGTCGTCGTCGAGCAGGATCAGGCCGGCGCAGGTCGCGAGGGTCGGCAGGCCGCCGCTGATCGCGGCCCGCAGCGGGTCGCCCAGCTGCTCGCGCTCGATGCCGAGCGTCATCGTCGTCGACTCGCCGCCGGGCAGGACAAGCCCGTCCAACCCGTCGAGCCCCTCGGGCGTCCGCACGCGGCGCACGGATGCGCCGAGGCTCTGAAGCACCTCGCTGTGGCTGCGCACGTCGCCCTGGAGGGCGAGCACGCCGATCGTCTTGCCCGACAGCGGACGCTCAGAGAGGACCGCGTCAGCGGCTGACCCGGCGCCCGGCTCAGCCGGACGCCCAGCGCCTGTGCCCGTGGGCGAACTCACCAGCCGCGGCCGGCGAGCGTGGCGCTCTCCGGCAGCGAGCGGACTTCGATCGAGTCCATCGCGGTGCCGAGGCCGGTGCTGGCGGCGGCGACGCGGGCCGGATCGTCGAAGTGCGTGGTCGCCTCGACGATCGCGCGGGCGCGCGATGCCGGGTCGGACGACTTGAAGATGCCGGAGCCGACGAAGACGGCCTGCGCACCGAGCTGCATCACGAGGGAGGCGTCAGCGGGCGTCGCGATGCCGCCGGCGCAGAACAGCGGAACGGGCAGCTCGCCGCGCTCGGCGACTTCCTGCACGAGGTCGAGCGGAGCACGCAGCTCCTTCGCGGCCGACGAGAGCTCCATGCGCGAGAGGCCCTGGATCCGCTTGATCGCGCCGGTGATGTCGCGCAGGTGGCGGACGGCCTCGACGACGTCGCCGGTGCCGGCCTCGCCCTTGGAGCGGATCATCACGGCGCCCTCGGAGATGCGGCGCAGGGCCTCTCCGAGGTTGGTGGCGCCGCAGACGAACGGGACGCGGAACGCGTGTTTGTCGACGTGGTTGTGGTGGTCGGCCGGGGTGAGGACCTCGGACTCGTCGATGAAGTCGACTTCGAGCGACTGCAGGATCTGGGCCTCGGCGAAGTGGCCGATGCGCACCTTCGCCATGACCGGGATCGAGACGGTCTCCTGGATCTCGCGGATCATGGCGGGGTCGCTCATGCGGGCGACACCGCCATCGCGGCGGATGTCCGAAGGCACGCGCTCGAGGGCCATCACGGCGACGGCGCCGGCGTCCTCGGCGATTCGGGCCTCATCGGCGTTGACGACGTCCATGATGACGCCGCCGCGGAGCATCTCCGCGAGGCCGACGTTGGTCCGGAACGTGGATTCTTCACGCATTGCCCACATTCTAGTTTGGGCGGGCGAATGGCGGCGTCTGGGTGGTGCGGAACGGCCCTATCCGTGCGCCATCTCCACCCGCGGTTCGGCAAACAGCCCTTCCAATCGGAAGGTCCATCTACAATCCTGTGCGAATGGCTTCGTCGCCGAAATGGGTGGCGCCGGCCGGTCCCGACGACGCGGCGCCCAAATTCCCCGGTGAGGCCCTCCCGTTCCCGGAGGGCCGGCTGAACCGCGCCTTCTTGCACTTCAGCCAGGCGTTCGGCGTGTTCCGGGCGATGTCGATGCCCGAGCGCGAAGAGCTCAACGCCGAGGTCCTGCGGCGCGTCATCACCGTCGGCTACACCCTCGGAGCCCTCACCATGGCGGGCGCGGCGTTCTTCGCCGGCGACCAGATCGAGCCCATCTGGGGCGCGTGGGCGATGGCCGCCGCTTTCGCCGTCCTCGCGCTCGCCGCCGGGTTCGGCAAGCGGCTCCCCCGCCCGGTGATCCGCGTGATGGCGTTCGACGTCACCGTCGTCCTGCTCTGCCTGACGATCGCGGTCGGCAACGGCCCTGCCTACATCGCGCTCCTGTACTTCGGCTGGCCCGCGCTCACCGCCGCGCATTTCGGTCATCGGACCGACTTCCTGCGCACGCTCGCGCTGCTGGTCTTCCTCGTGCCCGTCGCGCTGGCCTTCTCGGATGTCCCGATGCCGCTGCTCGCCTACGGCGGCGTGCTGGCCGTCAGCGGCTTCTCGGCGCTCGTCGTGCGAGCGATCGTCTACCAGGCGATGCAGCTCTTCCACGAGCTCGACCACATCGCGTCGACCGACGGCCTCACCGGGCTGCTCAACCGCCGCGCGGGCACCGTCGCCTTGGATGAGGCGGTCGCCCGCGCGCACCGCCAGGGCACCGACCTGTCGATCGTGATCTTCGACCTCGACCACTTCAAGCGCATCAACGACAGCCTCGGGCACCCCGCTGGCGATGCTGCGCTCAAGCGGTTCGCGGACGTGCTCCTGGAGACCTGTTCCGGGACGGACGTCGCAGCTCGCCTCGGCGGCGAGGAGTTCCTGGCGATCCTCCTGCGCAGCGACGAGTCCGGCGGCCGCGCCTTCGCGCAGCGCTTCTCGGACGCCCTCGACTTCAAAACCGCCCGCGATGCCGCCCCGCTGTCGGTCAGCGCCGGCGTCGCCGCCCTCGACGATGTGCGCCTCGACGCCGACAGCCTGCTCGTCGCCGCCGACCGCGCGCTCTACGCCGCCAAGCGCAGCGGCCGCCACCAGGTGGTCGCGGCGACCGACGCCGGCGTCATCCCGCTCGGCGCGCCGAGCTAACCAACGTTGCGATAGCCCGCCACGTGGCGAGCAACCGCGATCCGGCCCGCCGAGATCACGCTCGACATCGCGAGCACACCCCAGATCGCGAGGATCGCGAGCGCCTGCCGGTCGCTATCGGCCCAGCCGAACAGCGCGATGAGCAGCAGCGCGGCAGCGGCGAGGTATGGCCGCGCCCGCTCACGTTCGCCAACGATGACGAGTGCCAGTCCGGGGACGACTCCGCCGCTCCCGATGGCCATCAGGCTCTTCGTCGGAAGATCCGGGACCTGTTCGGCGGTCCGGCGCTCCTGCTCGAACTCGTAGTCCATGACTGAGAGCTCGGCGCGTGCGTGCTCAACTGAAGCCAGCGCCCGCGGACCGGACTCCGAAGACCACTCAGGCCCCGCGCCACCCCACGCTCAGAGCGGAGGCGCGGGGCCTGACGGTGCCGGAGGGCAGAGGACGCGCACCAGGCGCGCCACGGGCTACTTGAGGCGGTACGCGCGCACGCGGTCGTCGAAGCCGACCGTGTCGCGGGAGTAGACGCCGTGGGCGAGACCCTGGAGCAGCGAGAGCAGCGCCGCGTGCGAGCGCACGTAAGCGGGCGAGTCGCTGGAGTAGAAGAGCGTCGTGTTCGCGAGCTGGGCGACCTCGGAGAGGGTCGCGTCGACGAGGGCGATCGCACGGCCGCGGCGGTGGCGGGCGAGCTTCATCGCGCGGACGACCAGCGGGTGCGGACGGCCTGCGGAGAGGGCGATCAGGAGGGTGTTCTCGTCGATGCGGGCGAGGCGCTGGAGCGACTCCTGGGACGCGGAGGCGACGACCTCGACGCGAAGGTCGAGCAGCATCAGCAGGTGGCGCAGGTACGACGCGAAGAACGCCATCTGGTCGGTGCCGACGACGACGATCCGCTCGGCGGTGGCGATCGCCTCGATGGTGCGCTCGACGTCCTTGCGGGACAGGCGGCGCGCCGTGGTCTCGAGGTTCTGGTGGTCCTGGGCGAGGGCGTCCTCGAAGGGCGAGCGGTCGAGGCCGAAGAGCGGGCCGGAGCCAGCACCCTCGTCACCTGCGCCGGGCTCGTGGCGGCGGCGGTACTCGTCGCGTGCGGAGCGCTGCAGCTCGGGGTAGCCCTCGAAGCCGAGCGCCTGGGAGAAGCGCACGACGGTGCTGGAGGAGGTGTTCGCGCGGCGGGCGAGCTCCTCAGCCGTCTGGAACGCGACTTCGTCGAGATGGTCGACGATGTACTGGGCCACGTCGCGCTGCGAGCGGCTGAACTCGTCGAACCGCGCGAGGATGTAGTCGCAGAGCGACTGCGGCGCCGTGGAGGGGATCGTCATCACTGAGGTCATGGGCAGCACCTCGTTTCGACGATTCCGTCCCCGCTCCTCCTACGCGGATCACAAGTCCGCCGACGGGATTTCGAAGAAGGAGTTCGGCGTCAGAGCTTGACGGTCTTCGTCTGCGAGACCGGCAGCTCGCCCGGCGCGGTGAACGTGATCACCAGCGTGTACTTGCCGGGCTTGATCGGCTTCTTCGACTTGATCGAGATCGCGACGGACTTGCCCTTCGCGGTCCCGCTGCCGGTGGCGAGCTCCTTCTTGCCCTTCTTGATCCGCACGCGCACGGCCGTCTTCTTCGACGGGTTGCTGCTGATGCCGACGGTGACCGTGAACGACTTGCTCGTCTTGCGCTTCGCCTTCAGCGTCGTCTTGCCGACGTTCGTCGTGGGCGTCGGCTGCGGCGCCGGACCGGGCGACGGCGACGGGCCAGGCGATGGTGTGGCCGGCGTAGGCGCCGGCGGATCGCTGACCGGCGCCGCGATCGGCTTGGTGCCCGGCAGCGCGCCCGTCTTGGGATCGAGGATCAGCTTGCCGGTGTTGTCGGGCGTTGCGTCGGCGATGTCGAACATCGAGTTCAGCGACTCGGCAGCCGCGTCGGTCGAGCCGGCGCCGATCCGTCCCAGCGACCAGTTGTCCTCGATGAACTTCAGGAGGGAGGTCTGGTCGTTGGCGGTGTGCTTGACGTAGTTGCTCTTCGCGAACGGAGAGATGGCGAGCAGCGGAAGGCGCGGCCCGAAGCCGCAGCGGTCGTTGGCCTGCGTGACGCCGGGGCCGGCTTCGCCGCACTTGCCGGGGCCGTTCAGCGCGTCCTCCGGCGACGCCGACCAGCGCACGAGCGGCGGGCTCTGGTGGTCGTACCAGCCGTCGGAGTCGTCCCACGCGATGAACACGGCCGTGCTCTCCCACTGCGGCGAGTTCTGCAGCGCGTTGATCTTCTCGACCAGGAACTGCTGCTCGTCGATCGGATCCGAGTAGCCCGGGTGGCCGTCCTGGTAGTGGCTGGCCTTCAGGAACGAGACCGCCGGCAGCTTGCCGGCCGCGACCGCGGCGTCGAAGTCGGACTCGTCGTAGTTGTGGTTGGCCTGGTCGGATGACCCGATCTCCGCGGTCGGCGGCAGGTGCTGCGGGTTGGACGTGGACCGGTAGTACGAGAACGGGTTGTGGTGGGCGTCGTAGTCACCGACCTGCGCCCCAGCGGCGTTCTTGTGGGCGCTGCCGCAGATCGGCTTGCCGGCCGGGAAGGCCACGCTCGGCGCCTCGCGCGAGGTCGGCTTGAAGCCTCCCTGGAACCAGCCCCACGACACGTTCTTCGTGTTGAGCAGGTCGCCGACGTTCTGGCCGCTCATGGCGTAGAAGCCCGCGCTGGCCGTGCAGGCGTCGTAGCTCGGGTACGGGTACGCGTTCGAGTACGCGGTGCCGTTGTTGACGTTCCCAGCCTGCGAAGCCATGGGGATGCCCGCCTCGTTCACGACCGTCGCGGTGTTGCCGCTGACGAGCTCGAGCGCGCCGATCGTCGACGGGCCGAAGCCGGTGCCGTAGTGGTTGTCGCTCATCGCGAAGGTCTTCGCGTAGTTCCAGAGCCCGGTAACGGTGTTGCCGTCGAGGTAGTCCATGACGCCGGACGCGCCGCAGCCGCCGCCCTGGGTGTTCTCGATGAACTTGTTCATCAGCCCACCGTTGTGGGCGCGCTGCTCAGCCGTGTAGCCGTGGTTGTTCTGGCAGCCGATCGTCGGGATGACCTGGCTGGGCGCGATCCGCTTCGGGTTGGCGGCGTTCGGGTTCGCGGTGAGCAGCGTCGAGGTGAGGCCGTTGACCGTCGGCGCCGGGCCGGACGCGGGCGTGAACGGGATCTCGCCGACGGCGTTGACGGCGTTCGGGTAGGTCCCGAAGACGTGGTCGAACGACGTGTTCTCCTGGAAGATCACGACGACGTGCTTGATCGGCGTCGTGGTCGCGTTGTCGCCCGGCTCGCTGGCGTCCGCGAAGCTCAGGCCGGCCGCGATCGCCGCCGCCGCGACAAGGCCGACGCCGGCGGCGCGGGCCGCCGCGGATTTGGGCAGGCGCAGGGGCTGGGACATGAAGGCTCGTACGCTCCGTGGGAGACCGGTTCGGGGCGCGCGGGCGGTGGGCAGCGCCGGGCGCGAAGGCCGGTCCACCCTACCGGCCGGTGCGGCGATCCGCCAGACTGTTGGGCGTGCCCGCGGCGCTTCGCTCCCTTCCTCGCCGCGCGGCGATCCTGGCCGTCGGCTTCGCCGCGCTCATCCTGGGCTTTCTGGCGTTCACGGCGCTCGGGATCGGCGGTGGCGACGACGCTGGCAGCCCGCCTCCAGCCGCTGCGGCCGACCCGGACGCGTTCGTCATCGATCCGGCCAAGGTGCGCAGCGGTCCGACGGCCGTCCAGCGCTCAGAGTCGATCGGCCTGCGCGAGAACGGCGGCGCGGGCGATCCGAACGCGCCGGAGCTCAGCGAACGCGTGCCGTTCACCGACGAGGACTACGCGGCGCCGATCGCCGCGTACCGCCGCTACGCCGCCGGGCACGCGCGGCGGCTCGTGCCGGAGGGCGCGGCGCTTGCGGCCTCGATCGAAGCCGGCGACCGGGCGAAGGCGAAGGCCGCCTGGCGCGCGCTCTTCGACCGCTACCTGCGGCTCGGCGCCGTCTACGGGGCGTTCGGCGCCCTCGACGACCGGATCGCCGGATCACCCGGTGGGCTTCCCCGTGGCGAGCAGGACCCGGACTTCGTCGGCCTGCACCGGATCGAGCGCGGCCTCTGGAACGGCGAGCCCGTCCGCAGCCTGGCGCCGGCTGCGGCCCGGCTGGAGCGCGACCTCGCGGGTGTCGAGCGGGCCGCCAAGACCGCCGAGATCACGCCGCTCGACTACGCGCTGCGCGCGCACGAGATCCTCGAGGGCGCCCAGGTCGATTTCCTCACGGGCAACAGCGTGCCGTGGAGCCGCGAGGGCGTCCTGGCCACGGCGAGCTCACTGGAGGCGACCGCCGCCGTGATCGGCACCCTCCACCCGCTGCTCAAGGGCCAGCAGGCCGACGGCCTCACGCAGGTCGGCATCAGCCGCCTGCGCGCGACGCTGCGCAGCCTGCGCGCCTCGCACAGCGGCCGCCTCCCCACGCTCGACGGCTTGAGCCGCCGCGAGCGCCAGCAGCTCATCGGGAGCACGGGCTGGCTGCTGGAGCAGCTGCAGAGCGTCCCGCCGGCGATCGAGACCCGCGACCCCGAGCCTGTCCCGGCCATCACCACGCCATGAAACGCCTCGACCGCCGCCGCTTCCTCTCCCGGTCCGCGCTCGGGCTCGGCGCCGCTGCGGGCGCTGGCGCCGTCGCGGGTGTCGCGCTGAGCCGAGACGACACGGCTGCGGCCGCCGCCGACCCGCTGCGCACCGCCATCCCCTTCGACGGCGAGCACCAAGCGGGGATCCTCGAGCCGCCGCAGGCGCACGCGGTGTTCGTCGCGCTCGACGCGGTCGCCGCCGACCGCGGCACGCTGGCGAGCACCCTGCAGGACCTCAGCTACCGCGCCCGCGCGCTGGCGGCTGGCGGCCCGGTCGGCCAGCTCAAACGCGACGAGCCGCCGATCGATTCCGGCGTCCTCGGCGACGACGTGCTGCCCGACGCGCTCACGGTCACGATCGCGTTCGGCGCGTCGCTGTTCGACGGCCGGTACGGGCTGAGCAGCCGGCGCCCTCAGCACCTCACCGCGATGCCGCGGTTCGCGGTCGACGAGGCGCTCGATCCTGCCCGCACCGGAGGCGATGTGCTGCTCCAGCTCTGCGCCGGCCACCCCGACACCGTCTCGCACGCGCTGCGCGAGATCATGCGGCTCGTGCGCGGTTCGCTGGAGCTGCGCTGGATGACCCACGGCTTCCAGGCGCCCGCCCGCGGGCCGTCGCCGAACAGCACGCCGCGCAACCTCTTCGCCTTCCGCGATGGGACCGCGAACCCCGACGTCGGCGACCGCGCCGAGATGGACCGGCTCGTCTGGTCGACGGCCGGCGAGCCAGCCTGGGCGCGGGGCGGCACCTACCAGGTGGTCCGCGCGATCCGGATGCAGGTGGAGTTCTGGGACCGCGTCGGCCTGCGCGAGCAGGAGACGATGATCGGCCGCCACCGCGCCAGCGGCGCCCCGCTCGGCGGCACCGACGAGTTCCAGGACCCGCGGTACGACCTCGACCCCAACGGCGAGCGGATCGCGCTGGACTCCCACATCCGACTCGCCAACCCGCGCACCCCCGGCACCGGCGATGAGCGGATCCTGCGCCGCGGCTACAACTACGACCAGGGATTCGACGCAGCCGGCGCCCTCGACCAGGGCCTGCTGTTCGTCGCCTTCAACCAGGATCCTGAGCGGCAGTTCGCGGCGATCCAGCGCCGCCTCGAGGCCGAGCCGATGGTCGACTACATCCGGCCCGTCGGCGGCGGCTACTTCTTCGCGCCGCCCGGCACCGGCGGCGGCCGCGGCTGGGTCGGCGACGGGCTCTTCGCCTGAGCGAGCATGCCGCGGCAGCGCCTCCGCCGCTGCGCTCCGCGATACTCCGGCGCTCCGGGCCGATAGCTCAGCGGTAGAGCAGCGGGCTCATAACCCGACAGGCGCTGGTTCGAATCCAGCTCGGCCCATGGAGCACCGGCTCTGTACCGGATCGCCGGAGCCCGCCGCAGGTCCGGACCCCCGGGACGGCGCCCGCGCGAAGCTGGCGCGCACTAGTCCGACCTCCGGTGTTTTCCGGCCCGTTCGGGCCGGTCAGGCACGTTCGTCCGCGGTCGTCCGCCAAGTTGCCCACCGACGCCGCAATCGCGACTACGGTCGGGTCATGAAACACGGCGACTCGTACGACACGTTCTCGGGCACCGCACTGACGTATGGCGACGGCACCCGCCGCTATCGCGCGCTCCGCGTCGACCGCACCGACCTCGCGAGCCGACACCCCGGCGCGCGCGCCGTGCGGACGGGCAACGGCAGCGTCGACCTCAGCAGCTACAACGGAGCCGACGAGCTCCGCGTGGCCGAGGTGCTCAGCCGGCCCGACCTCGTCGAACACCAGGTGTTCGTGATCGAGGTCGAGGACGAGGCCGAGTTCATCGCCTTCGCCGAACGCGGCAAGGTCGTCGTCTATCCGCTTGAGGACGCGTCGCTGGAACTCACCGACTGGGGCGACCCGAACCACCGCGAGCACATCCAGGACCTGCTCGACGCGATCCCGTTCGAGTCGGAGCTGCACGACGGGCACGATGGCGACGCCCAGCGCCGCACGGCGGCGGACCGCGAGCAGTCCGGCAAGCACGCCCATCAGCCTGCGCGCCGCCAGCGCGTCGGCGGCCGCTGGGTCGGTTGAGCCTTAGTTGAGCAGCACCGCGCCGCGGCCCGGTGCAAGCGTGACCTTGGTGACGACGCTGCCGTCGAAGCGCTTCATCGCCTTCGGCAGCGTGACGGTCTTGACCGCCGTCTTCGGCGGGTTCAGCAGCACCAGGCCCTTCTGGAAGCTGCGGCGGTAGACGCCGTCGCTGCCGCGCGAGCGCTCGCCGACGGGGCCGCCGATCGAGATGTCCCAGCCGTTCCACCACTGGCCGGGCTGCAGGCGCAGCTCGCCGACGGCGTCCTCGCCGCGGTCGACCAGGAAGAAGCCCGCGAGGTTGTACTCCCACGACTCCACGCCGTAGCCGGCCGAGTCGAACGTGATCGGCTTGCCGCGGTCGTGCATGCGGTCGATGAACTGCATGAACGTGTCGACGGCCCAGATGTCGCGCGGCGCGGAGCCGCCGGTGAGGCCGTCGTCGTTGAAGCCCCGCTCGAGGTTCAGCCGGTCGACGGCCGAGTACGCGCGGATGATGAACTGGTCGACGTCGCGCCCGATCGAGGTGCCGCCGAACCACAGCACGTTCGCGACGAGCTTCGTGTTCGGGATCGCGCGGCGGATCTCCTCGAGGAATTCCGCGACGTACCGGCGGTAGTTCGCGTAGGTCATCAGCTGGCCGGTGCGCGGGTCGACCGGCTGCGCTTCCTTGCCGTCCGGATTGGCGACCCGCATCTCCATGTTCGCGTCGTCGATCCAGAGGCCGATGTAGCCCTGCGGCAGCGTCGCCTGCGCCTGGCGGATCCACTCGGCGCGGAACGCCGGGTTGCCGATGTCGCCGGCGTACTGCGGGCAGACCCCTGCCTCACAGCCCCACGGGATCACCATCTGCTGGCCGGCCTGGTTCTTCAGGACCCAGTCCGGGTGCGCCGCGAGCGTGGCGGCGTCGCCCCGGTAGATCGCGTAGAGGTCCTTGTAGAGGAGCGCGGGCGGCGCCCACTTCGTGCGCGGGTCGAACGACGGGGCGTGGGCCACGACCTGCCACATGTGGTCGCGCATCCACGCCTGCCGCGCCGGATCGGTGTCGGCCTGGCCGAGCCAGGTGTCCCACGGCGACTCGATGCGGCCGACGTAGCGGGCGTTGCCGATGCCGAGCTTCGGCCCGGTCGCGCCGCTGGCCACCGACGAGGTGTTGCGGACGACGACGGCGCGCTTGAGCGAGATGCCCCACCACTTGCCACGCGCGCGGACCTGGCCCTTGGCGGTGAACCGGTAGGTGCCGTCCTTGAACGACGCGGTCTTCCAGGTGCAGTTGGCCTTGCGCGCGTTGACCGAGTTCTTGGCGCCCTTCGGCTTCACGCGCTTGACGGAGAGCTTCTTGGACTTCGGCTTGGCGTCCGACAGCGGGCCGGTGACCGTGACGGAGACCTTGCGGTTCTTCGCCGGGAACTTCACGTAGCACTTGGTGCCGGAGATGGTGCCGCGCACGTAGTTGTTGGCCGTCGGCGCGACGATCTTGGTCTTCTTGAGCAGCGCGGGGGCTTTGGCGGCAGCGCCAGCGGGGGTCGGCGACAGCGCGAGCAGGGCCACGAGCGAGAGCAGCGCGGCGAGCAGCACGCGGGCTCCGGGGACAAGCGGGTGCGCGCGGTCGGCCTCGGAGGAGGAGACGGGCATCCCGCGAGAGGGTACAGACCGCTCGCCGGGAAATCGCTCCTCCCGCAGGCCTCGCGCAGGGTCTGTGCCGAACGCCACGGTGGCGCCCAGGCGCGTCCGGGCACGGCCGCGCGCTGGGCTGACGACTCGGCCGCGCAGGGTTCGCGAGAATGCCCGCCATGCAGTCTGCAGCCCTGATCACCGGCGCCTCAAGCGGCATCGGCCTGGCCATCGCCCACATGCTCGCGCAGGAGGGGTTCGGTCTGACGATCGTCGCCCGCCGCCCGGAGAAGCTGGAGGCCGCACGCGCTGAGCTCGAGGCCGCGGGAGCTGACGTGATCGCGGTCCCGGCGAACCTCGCCGATGAGGACGCGATCATCGCCTCGGTCAAGGCGCACGAGGAGAAGTTCGGCCGCCTCGACCTGCTCGTCAACAACGCGGGCGTGGGCATCGGCCAGCCGATCGACGGCCTCACGGTCAAGCACTTCGACCTGCAGTTCGACACCAACGTGCGGGCGTCGTTCCTCTACTACCGCGAGTGCGTCGGCCTCCTGAAGGCCGCTGCCGCCGAGCGCGGCGCCGCTCGCGTGGTGAACACGTCGTCGATCACCGCGCTCTCGCCGCAGCCGTGGCTCAGCGCCTACAGCGCGACCAAGTCCGCGGTCCGCAGCCTGACGATCTCGATGAACCGCGAGCTCGGCAGCGCCGGCGTGCACTCGACCGCCCTCTGCCCCGGCTTCGTCGAGACGCCCATGACCGAGTTCGCGCAGCAGGGCATCCCCGCCGAGCAGATGATCCGCCCGGCCGACATCGCCGCGGCCGTGCAGATGCTCCTGCGCCTGTCCGACCACTGCATCGTCCCTGAGATCCCGTTCATCCGCCCCGGCGAGGACACGCTCTAGGCCCGCCGCAGGCGACCTGATGACGTCCTCCACCCGCCCCATGAGGGTGATCCTCGGCTCGTTCGGCGAAGCCGGCCACACGTTCCCCGTGATGGCGCTGGCCGTCGCGCTCAAGGCGCGCGGCCACGACGTCATGGTGCACACCTGGCACCGGTGGCAGCCCGAGATCGAGGAGCTCGGCCTGCGCTTCGCCAAGGCGCCGCAGTACGACCTGGACCCTGCGACCGGCACGTACCTGGAGCCGTACGAGGCCGTGCGGCGCGCCGTCTCCGACTGCGAGGACGAGTTCCGGGCGTTCGCGCCCGACGTGGTCGTCAGCGACGTCCTCACGAACACGCCCGCGTTGATCGCCGAGCGCATCGGCGTGCCGAGCGTGACGCTCGTGCCGCACGTCTACCCCATCTCGGATCCGGGGATGACGCCGTACTCGGCCGGGATGCGCAACCCGCGCACGTTCCTCGGCCACTGGTTCTGGCGCAAGTTCAACCTGCTGATGGAGCCGGGCTACCGCCAGGGCGAGCGTGAGTACGAGGATCTCCGCCAGGCGCTCGACCTGCCGCCCGCGCCCGGGCCGATGCCGACGCTCAGCCGCGAGCTGACGCTCGTCGCGACGTTCCCCCAGCTCGAGTACCCGCGCGCTTGGCCGGACTGGGTCCGCGTGACCGGTCCGCTGCTGTGGGAGCCGCCGCACGGCCACACCGACGTGCCGGCCGGCGAGGAGCCTCTCGTGCTGGTCGCGCCGTCGACGTCGAAGGACCCCGCCCAGGTGATGCTGCGCTCCGCGATGCGCGGCCTCGCCGACGAACCGGTCCGCGTGCTCGGCACGACGAACCGCCGCCAGGTCTACCAGCCGCTGCTCGTCGGCAAGCGCTCCCGGCTCGTGCCGTGGGTCCGCTACGGCCAGGTGATGCCCGAGGCCGATGTCGTGATCTGCAACGGCGGCCACGGCACGGTCGTCCGCGCGATCGCCTCAGGTTGCGCCGTCCTCGTCGTGCCCGACGACGGCGACCAGCGCGAGAACGCCATGCGCGTCTACTACTCCGGCGCGGGCGTGCGGATCCCCAAACGGTGGGCGAGCGCCGAGTCGCTGCGCCTGGCAGTGCGCCGCCTGGTCGCCGACGGCTCCTACATCGAGCGGGCCCGCGAGCTGCAGGCGTGGCATGAGGCCAACCCCGGCGACGTCGCCGCCGCGATCGAGGTCGAGGCGCTCGTGGCGCGCAAGCAGGCCGCCGCGGCGGTCACCGCGGGCTAGCGGTACTCCGGGTTGGGGTGGTCGAACCGCGCGCCGGCGTCCCAAGCCGCGCGCTGGTTGCCGTAGGCCGGAATGCCGCCCGCGCGCTTGAGGATCGCGGCGAGGTGCATCAGGTTCCACGTCATGAACGTGGTGTTGCGCCGCGTGAAGTCGTTCGTAAGCCCGCCGCTGCCCTCATCGGCGTAGCTCGGGCCCGGTCCGGCCTCTCCGATCCACCCGGCGTCGGCCTGCGGCGGGATCACGTAGCCGAGGTGCTGCAGCGAGTAGAGCGTGTTCATCGCGACGTGCTTGATGCCGTCCTCGTTGCCCGTCACGAGCACGCCGCCGACGCGGCCGTAGTAGATCCACTGCCCGTCGTCGTTGAGCTCGCCGGAGTAGCCGTAGAGCCGCTCGATCACCTTCGTGGCGATGCTCGACTTCTCGCCCAGCCAGATCGGCGTGCCGAGCACGAGGATGTCGGCGTCGAAGACCTGCTGCTGGATCGCCGGCCAGTCGTCGCGGTCCCACCCGTGCTCGGTCATATCCGGGTAGACGCCGACTGGGATCTCATGGTCGACGGCCCGCACGACGCGCACATCGACGCCGTGGGCCTGCATGATCGCGATGGAGTTGTCCATCAGCACCTGGGTGTTGGACACCTCGGGTCCGCGCTTCAGCGTGCAGTTGATGAACAGCGCAGAGAGGTCGGAGAAGTCGTGCTCGGCCATGGTGGTGCGTCCTCGGGGTGGAGTGCGGGCGCCAACCGGCTGCCCTGCGGCCTCGTCTGCGAACGGGCCCGTGCGTTACTCGGAGTGGTCCCGTTCGGCGTTCCAGCGGCTGAACGCCTGCAGCAGGTCGGCGCGCATCTCGGGCGTCACGTCGTCGACATGCAGCTGCCCGGCGAGGTCGAGCGTGACCTCGAGCTGCGCGAGGTAGTGCGCGCAGTGCTGGCAGGCGCCGAGATGCGTCTCCAGCCGCGTGGTGTCGGCGGCGCTGAGCGCGCCCTCGAGGTAGTCGGTCACCCGCTCGACGAACTCCTGGCAAGGCATCTCTGGCAGCACCCCGCTCACGCCGTGAGCTCCGCTTCGAGGGCCTGGCGGACGCGCGAACGGGCGCGGTGCAGCAGCACCCGCTGGTTGCCGTCGGTGATGCCGAGCGCGCCGCTCACCTCGGCAGCCTCCCACCCTTCGACGTCGCGCAGCGTGATCACCGTGCGCTGCGCGGGCGGGAGCGCGTCGATCGCCTTGCGGATCGCCGCGATCGTCTCGCGCGACTCCAGGCGCTCCTCAGGCTGCTCGTCCCACCGCGGCGGCGGTGAGGCCCAGTGCCCCGCGGCGCGTTCGCCGTCCGGCCGGAAGCGGCTGGCGTCGACGGCCGAGAACTCCTCCCCCGTCTCGGCGTCAGCCAGCGACGCGAACGGCACCGTGCGCTTCTCGCGCACGCCGCGCGTCTTGGCCTGGTTCATCAGGATCCGGAAGACCCAGGTGCGCAGCGACGAGCGGCCCTCGAACCGGTCTAGGCCGCCCAGCACGCCGAGCCAGGTGTCCTGGACGACCTCTTCGGCGACCGCCTGCGTGGCGACGTGCATCCGCGCGACGCGGAGCATGCTCGGGGTCCAGCGGTCGACCAGCATCCCAAACGCCTCAGCGTCCCCCGCCCGCAGGCGGTCGAGCAGCAGGCGCTCCTCGGCGTCCGCCGCAGCGGGATCGCCCGGAGCGGGAGTCGGCACAGCACCCATCGGCGCCAGCCATCCTCACGGCTGGACGCGTCCGCCGCAAGGGCGGGTTCTGGACGACCGCGTCCGCAGACGCGCTGAGAGGGGTGGCGGACGGGAACGCCATCCCCGGCAGTCCACCGATGCCAGGCGGCGTTACACCGCCTGGCCCAGATGGCTACGACGGGTGAGCGAAATACCCGTCGACTCAGGCCTAAGTCGACCAAACTCCGCCGCCGTCGCCAATACGCTCCGTTGTTCCGGCACCCGATCGTCGTTTGACCCGGCGCCTGAATCGTGATGAGCCCACTCTGCATCGGCATCGATTTTGGGACACGCACCTGTCGCGCCGCTGCGTTTGTTCGGGAAGGCCTGGTCGATGTGGTTCACGGCGGCTCGGACTCGATGAGCTCCGCTGTGGCGTTCAGAACTCGCGGGGCGCCACTGATCGGTGACGCAGCCGCCGACGCCGCGCAACGCCCCGACACCGAAGCGATACAGAATCTCGTTCGCCTCCTCGGCACAAAGTTCGACAAGCTCGATTCCGCTGCGGCGATCACCTGGCCGCTTTCGCACGCGGCCAACGGCGACGCGTGGCTAGACCTTCGGGAAGGAAGGAGATCGGCGCAGGAAATTGCCGCGATGATCCTTGCTCGCGTTAAGGCCAACGCAGAACGCCAGTTCGGCGTTGATGTTGATCGAGCCGTCATCACCGTCCCCGCCGCATACGCCGATGTCGAGCGCCAGGCAATCCGAGACGCCGCCAAGATCGCCGGCTTGCAGGTGGTCCGGTTCCTAACCGGCTCGACTGCGGCAGCAGTTGCCGACGGCTGGCGCTCCAGGCGAACAGAACGGGTGCTGAGTTTCGACCTCGGCGCCGGCTCATTCGACATTTCGATAGTCGAATCTGGCGACAACATCTTCGACGTCCGCTCAGTTGGCGGCCATGCTCGGCTCGGAGGCAACGACCTGGACGAGGTGATCACGGACTGGCTCGCCGACGAATACGACAACGAACATGGTCTCGACCTCCGCGAGCGCCGCAGCCACGTCGCAATACTGCGGACCCGCGCCGAAGCGGCAAAGGTCGAACTGAGCACCGCGAGGTCGACGACCGTCTCGATACCTGCGATCGATGGTCGCTCCGAGTTTAAACGGGTCCTGACTCGTAAGCGATTCGAGCGAATGGCCACGGATGTCCTAGGGCTTGTCGCAGCAACTGCCGAGCATGCGCTTGAGGAATTCGATGGACAATTCGATCGAGTCATTCTCGTCGGCGGGGCGAGCCGGACCCCGGCAATCCGGAAGGTCCTGAAGGCAGCGTGCCGGAACAACGGTTTTCCTTCTGCCTCGCTCGACTCCACCGCAGCCGCGCGTGGTGCGGCACTCCAGGCCGCGGTAATCAGCAAAGCGATCGACGGTCTTCTGATCCTCGATGTCACTCCTCTCACGATTGGGATCGAGACGAAGGGCGACGTAATGACGCCCGTCATCTGGCGCAATACCACCATCCCGGCACGAAAGAGCGAAACGTTTTCAACGGCGGAAGACAACCAGCCGTCCGTCCAAATCCACGTCCTCCAGGGCCAACGCGACAAGGCCTCCGAGAACCTCTCTCTCGGAAAGTTTCAACTGGCCGACATTCCAAAAGCACCGCGTGGCGTGCCGCAGATTGAGGTGACGTTCTTGGTCGAGGCAGACGGAAGCCTCAACGTGACGGCGACTGACTTGGCGACCGGATCGGCCCAGGAGGTGCGATCGGTTGCCGCTCGCGGGCTAACAAAACGCCAGCTCGCGGACGCGAAGTCACGGCTCCGCGACGCGCCGATCGGCCCAACACGCCGGCCCCGCTCGCGCAGAAAAAGGCGCGAGACAGCGACGACCCCACTCACGTCCGCGACAGCTGAAGGCTCAGCCCGTGCGCGGGCCGGCGGTGTCGCGCCGGACGGTGCCGCTGCGGGCCAACCCGTGGCCGGACGGACCGACCAGCCGAACCGGCCTCTATCGGTGTTCTACTCGTACTCCCACGCAGATGAGGAGTATCGGGAGCAGCTCGAAGTACAGCTCTACGTCATGAAGCGCCAGACCCTGATTGAAGAGTGGCACGACCGAAAACTCGAACCCGGCGTCGACTGGAGCGGGACGATCGATGAGCGGCTAAAAAGCGCGGACGTAATCTTGCTCCTGCTCAGCCCCGATTTCCTGGCGTCTGACTTTTGTTGGGACATCGAGGTCGAAACCGCGCTTCGCAGGCATGCCGACGGTGAAGCGATCGTGGTTCCGATCATTCTTCGGCACTGCGCATGGGCGAAGACCCCTCTCGCGGCGCTTCAGGCCCTCCCGAAGGATGGTTTCCCGGTCAAGGCCTGGCCAGATCGCGACGAGGCCTGGCTCAGCGTCGCGACGGCCTTGCATACCGTCTTCGTGAAGGCGCGGCGCGACCGCGCCGGGTCGTCCTAAACCCAGAACGGCTCAGCCAGCTTGCCGCCGCGGCCTAGGCGCCGGCGCGCTGGCCGCCGAAGCGGCTCAGCGGCCCGCGGCGCACGAAGTTGCCGGACACCAGCGCGATTCCGGCGAGGCCGAGCGCGCCGAGGATGCCGACGCCCGCCAGGCGCGTGTCGCTCGCGCCCTGGCCGGCCT
>JAEYAL010000107.1 GCA_023404805.1 Actinomycetes bacterium
GTCTCGCGGTCGCCCATCGGCGCGACGCCCGCGCTCACGGTGATCCGCGCCGCGACGCCGCTGTGCTGGCCGCGCAGGGCGTCCCCCACGCGCTCGGCGAACGCGCCGGCCTCGTCGGCGCCGATGCCCGGCATCACCGCGACGAACTCCTCGCCGCCGATGCGGGCGATCAGGTCGGTCGGGCGCGACTGTGTCTGCAGCGTCGCCGCGAACCCGCGCAGCGCTTCGTCGCCGGCCGCGTGGCCGTGCGTGTCGTTGAGCTGTTTGAAGTGGTCGATGTCGAAGATCACGAGCGCCAGCGGCGTCTGGTCGATCTGGGCGCGGCGCACGAGCCGCTCGGCGACCGCGTCGAACGTGCCGCGGTTCGCCAGACCGGTCAGGCCATCGGTCGACGAGACGCGCTCCAGTTCGCCCGTGAGCCGGTCGCGTCCGCGGCGCAGCCCGCGCGTCCCGGCGACGACGCCCGCGTTGACGAGCGCGACCTGGCCCCAGAGCAGCAGGTCGAAGCCTTCGGGACGCACGGCGAGCGCGACGGCGAGGCAGACCGCCGACAGGACGCCAAAGGCGATCGCGCCATCGCGGCCGAGGAGGTAGCTCGTGCTCATCAGCGGCAGCACGTAGAAGTAGGGGAACGCGGCCGTGTGCTCGGCCGCCGCGATGATGCCGGTGATCAGCGCGGTGCTCCCGAGCGAGGCCGCCACCACCCACGACGGCGCCGGCGTCGGGGGTGTCAGCCGGGCCAGGAGCGCCAGCAGCGCCGAACACGGCGCAGCGATCAAGAAGACCGTCTGGTCGTGCGCGCCGGTCTGCGGCAGCAGCGCCAGGATCACAAGGCCGACCGCACCCGCGAGGGTCATGGCTGCCGACAGCGACCGCCAGCGCGTGAAGTCGTGGCGGTGGATCGCTTCGGGCGTCGTCTGGCGCGTGGGCGCAGGCGCGTCGTCGGCAGATGCAGCTGTGCGGTCGGTCATCGGAAGGCGGACGGCCCCCTTCCGGCCCGGACGCTCGCGCGACCGGCCCGGTGCCGTCCGTCTTCCAGAGTAAGCGGTTCTCCGAAAGGAGGCGACCCGAGCTGGTTAGGCGTGCTGACCAGGCCGCACGAAGACGTCCTGGCCGACGACGAGCTCCAAGCGCGACGCCTCGCCGCGGGTGACCTGCGCCGACAGCTCGCCGCCCTGCTGGTCGGCGAGCTCGACGCGCACCTCGAAGCCGAGGTGGACGATGCGCTGCACCGTCACGGGTACGGCGTCGTCGATCTGCTTGCGCGAGAGCACGAGGTCATGCGGGCGCACGAGTTCGCCGTTCAGGACCGCCGTCGGCCCGAGGAACGACATGACGAAGTCGTTGCTCGGCGTCTCGTAGACGTCACGCGGGCTCCCCCACTGCTCGATCCGCCCCTCGTTCATCACCGCGATGTGGTCGGCGACGTCGAGCGCCTCCTCCTGGTCGTGCGTCACGAGCACCGTCGTCACGCCCGTCTCAGACTGCAGCTGCCGCAGCCAGGCGCGGAGGTCCTCGCGGACCTTGGCGTCGAGGGCTCCGAACGGCTCATCGAGGAGCAGCACCTTCGGCTGCACCGCGAGCGCGCGGGCGAGCGCCATGCGCTGGCGCTGACCGCCGGAGAGCTGCGACGGGTAGCGGTCCTGGTAGCCGCCGAGGCCGACGATCTCGAGCAGCTCGTCGACGCGTTTGGCGATCTCGGCCTTGGGCTGCTTGCGGATCGACGGGCCGAAGCCGACGTTCTGCCGGACGGTCATGTGCTTGAAGGCCGCGTAGTGCTGGAACACGAAGCCGATCGCCCGCTCCTGCGGCGGCACGTACGTCACGTCGTTGCCGCCGATCAGCACGGTGCCGCCATCGGGCACTTCGAGGCCGGCGATCGAGCGCAGCAGCGTCGACTTGCCCGATCCCGACGGGCCGAGCAGCGCGGTCAGCGAGCCGCTGGGGATCGTCAGGTTGATGTCGCGGAGCGCGTGGTAGTCCCCGTAGTGCTTCTCAAGTCCCTCGACTTCGATCGCGTGCGACCCGGTCGCGATGGCATCGGAGCTGCCGACGAGCGAGTGCAGCTGATCGGCGGTGGTCAACCCCTCGCCGCCCTTGGTCGTATCGGGCTCTTCGGTCGCGGTCATGCCTCGGTCCTCTTTCGATCGAGCACCGTCATCAGCAGCAGCGTGATCAGCGCGAGGATCATCAGGAGCGTCGAGGCCCCGTAGGCCCCGAACGTGTTGTGGTCGTCGATGTAGCGGGAGTGGACGAGCAGGGTCAGCGTCTGCGACTCACCGGCGATGCCCGACGAGACCATGATGACCGCTCCGAACTCGCCAAGCGAGCGGGCGATGGTGAGCACGACGCCGTAGGTGAGGCCCCAGCGGATCGCCGGCAGGGTGATCCGCCAGAAGGTCTGCCAGCGGGACGCGCCGAGCGTCGCGGCGGCCTGCTCCTGCTCCTCGCCGATCTCGTGGAGCACCGGCTCGACCTCGCGGACGACGAACGGCAGGGTCACGAAGATCGTCGCGAGCACCATGCCGGGCAACGCGAAGATCACCTTGAAGCCCGCGCCCTCGACGCCCCCGAACCAGCCCGACGAGCCCCACAGCAGGATGAGCGACACGCCGACGACGATCGGCGACACCGCGAACGGCAGGTCGACGATGGCCTGGACGACGCCCCGGCCTCGGAACCGCCCGCGGACCAGCGCCAGCGCGGTGACGATGCCGAAGACGACGTTGATCGGGACGACGATCGCGACGATCAGCAGCGAGAGCGACAACGCCGAGATGGCGGCGGGCGTCGTGATGGTGTCCCAGAAGGCGCCGATGCCGTCTTCGAACGTGCGGTAGAAGATCAGCAGCACCGGCACCGCGACGAGGATGCCGAGGTAGGCCAGCGCGATGAAGCGCAGCGACAGCGTGGTCTTGCGTCCGATGACCATTACGCGCGCTCCTCCCGCACCGCGGTGCGGCCCGCGAAGTACCGCAGCACGAACAGCACGACGAACGCGATCAGCAGGAGCGTCACCGAGACGGCCGCCGCGTTGACGGCCCGGTCGATCTCGATCTGCTTCTGGATGTACTGCGACGCGACCTCGGTCTTCTTCGGGATGCCGCCGCCGATCAGCACGACCGAGCCGAACTCCCCGATCGCGCGCGTGAACGCCAGCCCCGCGCCGCTGAGGATCGCCGGGAGCAGCGTCGGGAGGACGATCCGCCGGAAGATCACCGTGTTGCTGGCGCCGAGCGACGCCGCGGCCTGCTCGACCTCTCTGTCGAGCTCGATCAGGACCGGCTGGACCGACCGGACGACAAACGGCAGCGTCACGAACAGCAGCGCGACCACGAGCGCGGGGCGCGTGGCGTTGAGGTGCACGCCGATCGGGCTCTGCGGGCCGTACAGGCTCAGCAGCACGATCGACGCGACGATCGTCGGCAGCGCGAACGGCAGGTCGATCAGCGCGTTGACGAAGTTCTTACCGGGAAACTCGTCGCGGACCAGCACCCAGGCGACCAGCGTGCCGAGCACGACGTTGATCAGCGCGACCACGACGGACACGCCGAGCGTGACCGACAGCGCCGCGATGGCCGCGGGGGCGTCGATCGCGTCGATGAACCCGCTGAAGCCGTTCTCAAGCGACTTCGCCGTGATCGCCGCCAGCGGCAGGAGCACGATGAAGCTCAGCCACAGCGTCGCGACGCCGAGGCCGAGCGGCCCCACGCCGCCAGCCGTGCGCCGCGAGAGGCGGCGCCGGCTGGCTGCGCGAGCGCTCGGGCTCGTCGGCGTGGTGGTCGTGGCGGCCATCGGGGCGAGGTCGGTCGCGCAGCGTCAGCTGCCTACGAGGTGGCCTCGTTGTAGATCTTCGCGATCGTGCCGTTGTCCGGGTCGAACAGCGCGGGGTCGACTTCGCCCCAGCCGCCGAGGTCGGCGATCGTCCAGAGCTTCTCCGGATCCGGGAAGTCGGCCTTGTGCTTCTCGAGGACGGCCGTGTCGACCGGGCGGAAGCCGGCCTGCGCCCACAGCTCCTGGCCTTCAGGGCTGTAGAGGAACTCCTTGAAGGCCTTCGCCTGCTCCGGGTGCTTGGAGTTGTTGAGGATCGCGACCGGGTTCTCGATCTTGAAGGTGGTCGGCGGCGTGGCGTGCTCGACCTCTTCGCCCTCGCGCTCGATGAACAGCGCCTCGTTCTCGTAGGTCAGGAGCGCGTCGCCCGTGCCCTGCAGGAAGGTCTCGGTGGCTTCGCGGCCCGACTTGGGCTGCACCTTCACGTGGTCCGACACGAGCTTGTCGATGTAGGCGATGCCGGCCTTCTCGTCCTTGCCGCCGTTGGACTTCGCGGCGTACGGGGCGAGCAGGTTCCACTTGGCCGAGCCCGAGGAGAACGGGTTCGGGGTGACGACCTCGATGCCCGACTTGAGCAGGTCGTCCCAGTCCTTGATGCCCTTGGGGTTGCCCTTGCGCACGACGATGGTGACGACCGAGCCGAAGGCGAGGCCCTTGTTGGCGTCCTGGTTCCAGTCCTCGTCGACGAGGCCGGCCTTGACGAGGCGGGTCACGTCGGGCTCGACGGAGAAGTTGACGACGTCGGTCTGCAGGCCGGCCTCGACCTTGCGCGACTGGTCGCCGGAGGCGCCGTAGGACTGGGTGAAGCTGACGCCCTTGCCTGCGTCGGTCTTCCCGAACGCAGGGATGAGCTTGTCGAAGCCCGGCTTCGGCACCGCGTAGGCGACGAGGCTCAGCTTCGTGCTGCCCTCAGCCGCGCTCGAGTCACCGGTGTCTGACGTGGAGTCGCTCGCGCCGCCGCAGGCGGAGAGTCCAACGGCGAGAGCGGCAGCCGCGAAGGCGGAGGTGATCGATCGTTTGCGCATGAGTCCTCAGTGAGCAGTGGGCAGAAACGCACTAACCCGGTAAACCAGGTTGAGTTTCGGGACTATAGGGCAATGCACACCGAGTCGCATTACCCAATCGATTTACCCCGGAATGGGCCCTGCGCCTGCCCGGGCACGACCGGAACGCCCGCCGCCACGCCGCGACTTGACAGAGCGCGCCGTCACCGTTCCGGACTGGCCCCCAAACGCTGATGGTGAGTCCGGAGGCGTGCCGATGCAGAGCCGCCCACGCCGGCGCCCGCCTCCAGGCGACGACTCCGCCTACCGGCGGTCCCAGGCGCCCGGAGCAGCGATGAGTTCGCTGATCACGGACGGGAGCTCGCCGGAGGCGAGGTCGGCCACGGTGGTGACCTCGAGGACGGACCGGAGGCTGGCCCGGACCGCGATCCAGACTTCGCGGAGCTGCGCGGAGGCGCCGGGGTAGTCGACCTGCTCGGGCGCGACGCCGGCGACCGCGGCCATCGGGCCGTCGACGGCGCGGATGACGTCGGCGAGGGCGATGTCGCCGGCGGGCTTGGCCAGGCGGTGGCCGCCGTCGACACCGCGCTTGGAGTCGACGATGCCGGCGCGGCGCAGCTGCTGCAGGATCGTGGCGAGGAACGGCCGCGGGATGCCCTGGGCTTCGCCGAGGCGCTCGGCGGTGATCAGGCCGCCGTCGTTTTCCTGTTGGACAGCCAGCTCGATCGCGGCACGGATGGCGTAATCGACCTTCGCGGAGACGTGCACGCGGGTATCTTGCCGCACGGCGCGGCGCTTCGTCGCACGCACGCGTGGCGCGCGGGTGACGACGCGGTCCGGCGGCTCAGCGCACGGCGGTGCCGCCGGCGGCTGGCAGCATGCGCGGCGGCCGCTCGACGAGCGGGCTCATGTTGGCCGGGAGGACGCCAGCCCGGTCGAGGATGGCGGCGGCGACTTCGTCGGCCATGTCGGCGAGCTCGCTGAGCGGGCGGTGGCGGTTCTGGCGTTCGCCGAGATCGACTTCGGCCATGCGCGCGAGGCCGAGCTGCTGCCAGACGTCGATGAGGAGGGCGACATCGACGGCGTAGCCGGTCGCCATCGGGAGGGCGCGGAGCAGGTCGGTGCGGGCGGCGAGCTCGCCGGCGAGCGGCTGGTCGAAGGCGGCGACGTCGGGGAACAGCTGGCGCAGAAGCGGCTTGGCGGTGAGTTCGGTGACCCGGCCGCCGCCGGTGGGCTGGGCTCCGCGCACGTCGATGAACGGGCGGCGGTAGCGGCCCTTCGCGAACGCGTAGCCATCGAGGGCGACGGCGCCGACGAGGCCGACGACATGCTTGGGGCCAAAACCCTCGGTGTCGCCGTCGACGAAGCAGACGACGTCCTCGTCGATGGCTCCGAGCGCGCGCCACATGGCATCGCCCTTCCCGCGGACCGGGCCGAGGGCGGGGTCGAGGTCGGACTGGCGGATCACATCAGCGCCGGCGGCTTCGGCGAGCTCCGGGGTCGCGTCAGTGGAGTCGTCGGCGACGACCACGCGGTCGAGGACGCCGGCGTCGCGCAGATCGACGAGCACGCGGACGATCGGCGCGATCGTCGCGGCCTCGTCGCGCGTGGGCACGACCGCAGCGACCGACTGCGTCCGCGCGCTGGCGACGGCCTCGGGCCGGTGCTCGCCGAACGCGACGCGGTGCGGAGAAGCGGGAGAAGTCATGACCGTTGCGGCGCCGCGCCAACACCGCGGCGACCCAGCCGGATCATAGGGGTGGAAACCGGTTCGTCCGCGCGCTGTTTGCGGGCAAGGGCGAACGTCTAAGATCGGCCGGCGATGTCTCTGCGCAATACCTCTGTGACGCTGTGGCACCTCAGCCGGTGGCTCGACCGCCGCGGCCTGGGGATCCTGGCCCGGATCGTCAAGATGTTCAATCTGCTCGTGTTCTCGGCCAACCTCGAGCCGGAGGCCGAGGTCGCGATCACGACCCACCTGGGCCATCTCGGGATCGGCGTGACGGTGCACGGCTCGACGATCATCGAAGACGGCGTCGTGATCTGGCAGCACGTCACGATCGGCTCGGTCGACAACAAGGCGACGACCGGCGATTCGGGCGTGACGCTCAAGAGGAACGTCCACGTCGGCGCGCACTCGATCATCATCGCGCCGCGCGGCCAGCGCATCGTGATCGGGGAGGGCGCGCGCATCGCTCCGGGCTCGGTGGTCCGCTCGGACGTGCCCGCGGGCGCGATCGTCGCGCCGGCCGAGGCGACAGTGGTGCACCTGCCCGCCGACGGCGCCGCCGAGGCGCCCGCCAAGCCGCTGATCGACGCTTAGCGCTCGACCCGCGCCGCCGCAGACCGCCGGCGCGCAGCCCCTACTGCAGGGCGTTCTTGACGCCGCGAGCGACGAGGACGCCGAGCGTCGCGCCCACGGCGATGTCGCTGGGGTAGTGCACGCCGAGGTGCACGCGCGAGACCGCCATGGTCGATGCCGCTACGGCTAGCGGCGCCGTCGGCAGGATCGCGCTGTAGCCGACCACCGCGGCGGCCGAGGACGCCGAGTGCGAGCTGGGGAAGCTGAGCGGTCCGGGCGTCGGTATGAGCGGCGGCAGGTCGGGGAAGTCCGGGCGCGGCCGGCGCGCGACCTGCTTGAGCGAGGTGTTCACGAGATAGGCGACGCCGACGCCCGCCAGGCCAGATGCCCACTGGCGCCGCCGCTCCGCGTCGAGGGCGATGCCGCCGAGGCCGATGGCGATCCAGATCGCGCCGTGCTCCCCAAGGTGCGAATACGACCGCACGACCGCCGTCGCGCGGCGGCTGCGCGCCTGCCCGCGCACCCAGCGCATGCCTGCGGTGTCGGCGCGGCCGACCGCCCGCAGCACGGGGCCGCGGGTGAGGCGCGTGCGGAGGCTGCGGTGCGCGGCTTCCCGTTCGAGGCGCTCCGCCTCGGTGAGCGGGAGCGCTTCTTCTTCGGGCGCGGGTGGCGGCGGAGCGGACGACGGCACGCTTGGACCGTAGCGCGACGCAGCCGGCGGGCTCGTCGGCGAGACTGTGCAGCGTGCAACTCGCCCTCGTGCTCAACCCGAAATCCGGTGGCATCACCGACCCGGACGCACTGGTCGAGACGATCCGGTCGCGCTGCAGCGAGTTGACCGTCTTCGACGTCGGCGAGGCCGAGGCCGCCGCGGCGTCCCGTCCCGATCGCTTGATCGTGGCCGGTGGCGACGGGTCGCTTGGCTCGGCGTTCGCCGCGGCCGACCGCCACGACGTCCCGCTCGCCGTGATCCCGGCCGGCACCGCGAACGACTTCGCCCGTGCGCTGGGGCTCCCCCTCGACCTGGCGGAGGCGACCGACCTGGCGACGGCAGCGCACCCGTCGCTGCGCAAGACCTGGGCGGGCGAAGCCAACGGCCGGCCGTTCGTGAACGTCGCCAGCGCTGGGCTCGCCGTCGATGCCGCAGCGGCGGCTGAATCGCTGAAGCGCATGCTCGGGCCGGCCGCCTACGCAGCCGGCGCGGTGCGCGCCGGGCTGGAGGCGCGGCCCGTGCGCGCAAGTCTGGCGATCGACGGCGAGGAGACCATCACCGGGCGCGTCTGGCAGGTGCTCGTCGGTGCGACGGGCCGGTTCGGCGGCGGCTCCGGCCTCGGCGACGCGGTCCCGGGTTCGCCGAAGCTCACGGTCGCCTGGGTCCCGGCCGGCTCGCGGCTCACGCTGCCGGTCCGCGCGATCGGCCTGCGCAGCCGCACCATCGAGCGCCAGCCCGGGGTCGAGTCCTGGCAGACCGAGCGGCCGACCATCGACGCCACCCGCGCGGGGCACGTCGCCGCGTGGAACCTCGACGGCGAACGGTGGGAACCGGACGGCGCCCGGGTCGCCTTCAACCCGATCGGCCCGGCGCTGATCGTCGTGCCCGGCGGCCGCTGATGCTCGGCGAAGCGTTGCTGCTCGGCCTCGCGACGGTCGTCCCGCTGTTCCTCGGCGCGCTGCTCGGCGCGACGCGGACGATCAACCCACGGCCACTCGCCGTGGTGCTCGCGTTCGGCGCGGGCACGATGGTCGCGTCGGTCAGCATCGGCCTCTTCGCGCCGGCGTCGAAGGAGCTGGGCGGCGTGGTCGCCGGCCTCGCGCTCTTCGCGGGCACCGCCACGTTCGTCGGCGGCTCCCGCGTCATCGACCAACGCCCGGGCGGCGCCCGCAGCGCCGTCGGCTGGGCCCTGCTGCTCGGCGTCCTGCTCGACGGGGTGCCCGAGAACGCCGCCCTGGGCGTGTCGAGCGAGCTCGACGTCGCGCTGCTCGCCGCGATCGCCATCGGCAACGCCCCGGAGGCCATCGGGGGCGCCGCCAAGATGCGCGAGGACGCTGGCCTCGCGCGCGGCCGGATCCTCCTGATCTGGGGCGCGGTCTCCGTGCTGCTGGTCGCGGTGGTAGTCGCGGCGCGCCTGGCGGGCGACGCGCTGAGCCCGTCGGGCATCGCCGGCGTCGAGGCCTTCGCAGGCGGCGCCGTGCTCGCGGTCCTGGCCGATTCGATGATCCCCGAGGCCTACAAAGACGGCGGTCCGAACATCGCGTTCGCGGTCGCCGCGGGCTTCGCGCTGGCGTTCGCGCTCGGCGGCTGACCGGCAACTCCCGCGAAACGTCCGTGTGGGTAGCCTGCAGGGCGAGATGGCCGATGACGCGACGCTTCTGAAGATCCCGACCGAGCTCCTGCCGGCCGACGGCCGCTTCGGCGCCGGTCCGTCGAAGGTGCGCCCCGAGCAGATCCAGGCCGTCGTCGAAGGCGGCACGTCCATCATGGGCACGAGCCACCGCCAGGCCACCGTCAAGGACGTCGTCGGCCGCGTGCGCTCCGGCCTCTCGGATCTCTTCTCCCTGCCCGACGGCTACGAGGTCCTGCTCGGCAACGGCGGCACCACCGCGTTCTGGGATGCCGCTGCGGCCGGCCTGATCCGCGAGAAGTCGCTGCACCTCACCTACGGCGAGTTCTCGTCGAAGTTCGCCAAGGTCGCCAAGGGCGCCCCGTTCCTGCAGGACCCGATCGTCGTGTCGGCCGACCCGGGCAGCGCCCCGGAGCCCACGAGCGACCCGTCCGCCGACCTCATCGGCTGGGCCCACAACGAGACGTCGACCGGCGTGGCCGTGCCCGTCGTGCGTCCCGAAGGCGCGGGCGACGCGCTCATCGCGATCGACGCCACCTCGGGCGCCGGCGGCCTGCCCGTCGACATCACCCAGAGCGACGTCTACTACTTCGCACCCCAGAAGTGCTTCGCATCGGACGGCGGCATCTGGTTCGCGATCGTCTCCCCCGCCGCCGTCGCGCGGATCGAGGAGCTCGGCGCGGCGACCGACCGCTGGATCCCGGAGTTCCTGTCGCTCACTACCGCGCGCGACAACTCCCTCAAGAACCAGACCTACAACACCCCGGCACTCGCCACGCTGCTGCTGCTCGAGAACCAGCTTGAGTGGATGAACAGCAACGGCGGGCTCGACTTCACCACGGGCCGCACGGCGGACTCGTCGAACCGCATCTATGAGTGGGCTGAGGCTTCCGACTACGCGACGCCGTTCGTCGTCGACCCGGCACACCGCTCGGCCGTCATCGCCACGATCGACTTCAGCGACGACGTCGACGCCGCGAACATCGCCAAGACGCTGCGCGCCAACGGCGTGGTCGACACCGACCCGTACCGCAAGCTCGGCCGCAACCAGCTGCGCATCGCCACCTTCCCGGCGATCGACCCGGACGACGTCAGCGCGCTGCTGCGCGCGATCGACTACATCGTCGAGAACTCCTAGTGGTCGTCTCTTGGTGAGCTGAGCGGCCCTCGCGGCGATCTTCGGCCAGCGCGAAAGCAACATGTACTGAGTACTTAGTCGCTTCCGCCCTGGCCGAATCTCATCCACGATGGCTCGCTCAGCGTGATCGAGAGCAGCCTCGCTAGCAGCGCGAGACCTTCTTGCGGCCCGGCGGCAGCTTGATGCGGGTCTTGGAGGCGTTGTTCGTCTCGTCGGATTCGACGATGCGGTTGCGCGGGTCGGCGATGTGGATGAGGTCGTAGCAGCCGCGCAGGCCCTGCACGTCGATCCACTGCTCGTAGTAGGACGCCGGGTAGATGTCGGCCCAGCCGGGCGAGGTGCCGAGCGTGAGCTTCTTCGCCTTGGCGTTGCGGCTGCAGGCCGGGTAGACGGCGCGGTTCGGCGTGCGCTTCCAGTCCCACAGCTTGCGCAGGTCGCGCAGGCAGTAGACGAGCTTCGGCCCGATCCGCACGCGCTTGGGCGCCGCGCCGGTGGTCCACAGCTCAAACTGGGCGGTGTGGTCGAACTTCCAGATGCGGCCCTGGCCGGCGATCGCCTTGTAGACGAGCTGGCCCGCGTCGCCGGGGACCTTGATCGACTGGCGGCCACCGCTGCGGCGCACGTATTGCACGGCCGGCATCGTGCGGCCGCCGGTGCGGGTGCCGCGGACCTCGACCGGTCCAGCGCCGATCGACAGTACGGCGTTGGCGACGCGCACGACGCGGCGTTTGCGCTCGACGTCGGGGATCAGCTGGTACGGCGGCCGCATCACGAGGTCCGGGCAGAGCGCGCCCTCCTGCTCGCAGACCGCAGCGCCTTCATGGGCGCCGGGGATCTTGCGCAGCGGCGTCGGGTCGACGTACGGCTTGGGCGGCAGCGGCACGATCGCTTTGGCGCGGTCGGTCGCCTCGTCGGTCGACGCGAGACCGAAGAACGCGAGCGGCGAAGCCAGCAAGGCAAGGCCGAGCACTGCGGCGAGGGGGCGGCTCCGCATGAGCGCGGATGGTATCGAGGAGGGGCTCAGGTGGTGCGCGCCGGTACCCTGCCAGCGGCGGGCACCTCACCCCTGTTCAAGGACCCCCGCGCACCTCGCTAGGAGAACCATGGCACGCACCCTCGCCGGCAAGACGCTCTTCATCTCGGGCGGCAGCCGAGGCATCGGCCTCGCGATCGCGCTGCGCGCAGCCAAGGACGGCGCGAACGTCGCCCTGCTGGCGAAGACCGACCAGCCGCACCCCAAGCTCGAGGGCACCGTCCACACGGCGGCCGCCGAGATCGACGCCGCTGGCGGCACCGGCTTGGCGATCGTCGGCGACGTGCGCGACGAGGAGTCGGTCCAGGCCGCCGTCGACAAGGCCGTCGAGCGGTTCGGCGGGATCGACATCGTCGTCAACAACGCCTCGGCGATCAACCTGAGCAAGACGGTCGACCTGCCGATGAAGCGCTTCGACCTCATGAACCAGATCAACGTGCGCGGCACGTTCCTGGTCACGAAGACCGCTCTCCCCCACCTGCAGAAGAGCGACAACGGCCACGTGCTGACGCTTTCGCCGCCGCTCAACTTCGCGCCGCACTGGCTCGGCAACAACGTCGCCTACATGATGGCCAAGTACGCGATGAGCCTTTGCGCGATCGGCATCGCGGAGGAGCAGCGCGAGCACGGCGTCGCCTCCAACGCCCTCTGGCCGCGCACCACCATCGCGACCGCCGCGGTGAACAACCTCCTCGGCGGCGCCGAGATGATGGCCACCTCGCGCACGCCCGAGATCATGGCCGACGCCGCCTACGCGATCCTCACCCGCGACGCCAAGGCCTACACGGGCAACACCGCGATCGACGACGAGGTCCTCGCCGAGGAGGGCGTCACCGACCTCGAGCAGTACTCGGTCACGCCCGGCACGACGCAGTTCACGCCGGACCTGTTCCTCGACGCGTAGTCGAACCCCGCAGGGCGGGACGCCCACCACCTGGGCGTTCCCGCCTCCAGGCAGCGGCCGCCGAGCTAGGCCACGGCGGCAGGCCGCTCGGCTGGCACCTCGGGCAGGTGCCAGCCCGTCGGCTCCGCGAGCTGCTGCGCGGCCTCCGGGCCCCAGCTGCCCTTGGGGTACGGCTGCGGTTCCGGCGGATCCTCGAGCAGCGGCGCCGCGACCTCCCAGAGCCGCTCGACCTCATCGCTGCGGGTGAAGAGCATGTGGTCGCCGGCCATCGCGTCGAGCAGCAGCCGCTCGTAGGCCTCCAGGCCGCTCGTGTTGAGCGCGCGATGGACGTCGAGGGTGAGCGGCGCCGGCGCCACGACCGACGTCGGCCCGGGCATCTTCACCTTCACGCCGACCGCGAGCTGCGGGTTGTCGCCGAGGTCGAAGACGATCGTGTTCGAAGGGCGCTCGTCCTCGGTGCGGCAGCCGAAGATCGTGCAGTCCGGCTCGCGGAGCACGATCGTCACCACGCGGCGTCCCTCGGCGAGCGCCTTGCCGGTGCGCAGGAGGAACGGGACGCCACGCCAGCGCTCGTTGTCGATGTCCGCTCGCAGCGCGACGAACGTCTCGGTCGACGAGTCCGGATCGACGCCGTCCTCGTCGCGGTAGCCCTCGTACTGGCCGAACACGGCGAGCTCGGGGTCGAGCGGCCGCAGGTCGCGGAAGACCGCCGCTTTGGCATCGCGCAGGTCGCGCTCGGCGAGGCTCTTCGGCTCCTCCATCGCGACGAATCCGAGGATCTGGCTGAGGTGCGTCACGACCATGTCGCGGAAGGCGCCGGTCTCCTCGTAGAACGACGCTCGCCCTTCGAGCCCGAGCTGCTCCGGGATGTCGATCTGGACGGACTCGATGTGCTCCTTGCACCACAGGGGCTCGAAGAGGCCGTTCGCGAACCGCAGCGCGAGGATGTCCTGCGCCCCCTCCTTCGCGAGGAAGTGGTCGATGCGGAAGACCGCCTCCTCGGGCAGGTGCTCGTGCAGCGTGGCGTTGAGCTCGCGGGCGCTCGCCAGGTCGTGCCCGAACGGCTTCTCGAGCACGATCCGGGCCCGGTCCGTCGAGACGCCGGTCTCCGCGAGCATGCGGACCATCGGCTGCATCGCCGACGGCGGCACCGACATGTAGAGGAGGGTCCGCGACGCGTCGCCAAGCTCGGCCCGTGCCTCGCGGACGGCGGCTGCGAGCGCCTCGCCGTCGTCGTCGGTGGCGGCGGCGAACGAGATCCGTTCAGCGAACGCGGCCCAGTCGTCGTCGCTCAGGTCATCCGCCGCGAAGCGCTCGAGCCGCTCGCGCACGAGCGTTTTGATCCCGCCCTCGGGCTCGCGGCGGCCCGAGCCGATCACGCGGAACTCCTCGGGCATCAACCCAGCTTGCGCGAGCCGGTACATCCCCGGCCAGAGCTTGCGCGCCGCCAGGTCGCCGGTGGCCCCGAAGAGGACGATGACGTGAGGGTCGAGCGACGCCGGGGTACTCATGCCCCCGACGCTAGCCCCTCACCCCCAGGTCGCACATCTGCGCCGCAGCGGCGCAAACCCGCAACCCAGGCGGCGGCCCGCCCGGACGGGGCTCGGCTACGCCGCGGGACCGTTCGGCAAGTCGCGTGGCGCGGTGCGGCGTTCGACGATCGCGAGCAGCGCGCGCTCGAGCAGGCGCACGAGCTCGTGGCGGGGCATGACGGGCTTGTTGACCCAGGTCAGGACCGTCTCTTCGACGAAGCCCAGCCAGCCGGCGACGAGCAGCTCCAGCGCGGGCGTGGGCCGGCGGCCGAGGGCGCGCAGGACGACATCGACGAGCTGGTCGCGGGACTCGGCGTAGATCTCGGCCACCTCTGCGTCGCCGCCAGCGACGCCGCGGATGATCGCGACGTACGGGTCGCGGCGGCGCTCGAGGAAGGCGACGAAGCGCTCGATGACGACCTTGACCTTCATCTCGTCGGCGACGCCCTCGGGCGGCTCAGCGATGCGCGACATGCGGCGCATCGCGGCCCGGATGATCGCGAGGTGGTAGTCCCGGCGGGTCGGGAAGTAGTTGAAGAGCAGGCCGCGTGAGATGCCGGCGCGCCGCGAAACCTCTTCGACGGTGATCTCGCCGAGCGGCCGCTCCGTGAGGAGCTGCAGGCCGATGCCGATCAGCTGGCGGCGGCGCTCTGCCGCGGGCAGGCGCTTGCCCGTCGGCGGATCGGGCAGCACGGACGCGGGTTGGCCTGCGGGCGTCCCGCCAGTATTCACCTGCACGTCAGTGAGATCCAAGTGTCAGAGAGTGGGCGGCTAGGACTTGCCGGTCTGCGGCCAAGGATTGGTTCGCCTGCGGCGGGCAGCACCTGCACGTTGCGGAGAGCCTAGAAATCGGAGAGGGAGGAAGAGTGCCGCCGGTCACACCATCAGGATACCCACATCGCAACTTGCAGCCGGGCGCGCGGCGCCGTGAGCGGTCGACATCACGTATGCTAGTTGAGCGTTGCTCAACAAGACATGCGTCTTGTTCGGCCGGCCTCCCCTCACGGCGCCGACCGCGACCCGGCTGCAACGCGACGACCATCGAGGCGACGGAATGCACTTCGACCACTCTGCGCAGACCACTGAGCTGATCCAGCGCTTCGAGCAGTTCTACGCCGAGGACGTGGCCCCCGTGGAGGAGCCGCTGATCCGCGAGATGCTCGCCAAGCCGCCGGCCGACCGCTGGGTGCAGCCGCCGGAGATCGAGGAGCTCAAGGCGAAGGCCAAGGAGCTCGGCCTCTGGAACCTCTTCCTGCCGGACCCTGAGCATGGCGCGGGCCTGTCGAACGTCGACTACGCGCCGCTGGCCGAGCGTATGGGGCGCTCGATCATCGCCCCCGAAGTCTGCAACTGCAACGCACCGGACACGGGCAACATGGAGGTCCTCCACATGTTCGCCACGCCCGAGCAGAAGGAGCGCTACCTCGAGCCGCTCCTCGCGGGCAAGATCCGCTCGGCGTTCTGCATGACCGAGCCGGGGGTCGCGTCTTCTGATGCGACCAACATGGAAGCCACGGCGATCGTCGAGGGCGACGAGGTCGTGATCAACGGCCGCAAGTGGTGGAGCACCGGCATCGGGCACCCGCACTGCGAGATGCTGCTCTTCATGGGTCTGACCGACCCTGAGGCCGACCGCCACCACCGCCACTCGATGGTGTTGATCCCGAAGGACGCGCCGGGCGTGAAGGTCGAGCGCCTCCTCCCCACCATGGGCTACTACGACGAGCCGGGCGGCCACGGCGAAGTGAGCTTCACCGACGTGCGCCTGCCGGTTTCGGCGTTCGTCGGCGGCCCTGGCCAGGCGTTCCAGATCGCGCAGGCCCGCCTCGGCCCTGGCCGCGTGCACCACTGCATGCGCCTCATCGGCCTGGCCGAGATGGCGCTGGAGCTCGCCTGCCAGCGCGGGATCGAGCGTGTCGCGTTCGGCAAGCCGATCATCAACCTCGGCGGCAACCGCGAGCGCATCGCCGACGCCCGCATCAAGATCGACTCGACCCGCCTGCTCGTGCTCCAGGCCGCGTGGCTGCTCGACGAGAAGCGCCCCGAGGCCCTCGCGGCCGTGTCGGCGATCAAGGTCGCCGCGCCGCGGATGGCGTGCGAGGTGATCGACATGGCGATCCAGCTGCACGGCGGTGGCGGCATGAGCGACGACTTCCCGCTCGCCGCGGCCTACACGGTCGCCCGCTCGCTGCGCCTGGCCGACGGCCCGGACGAGGTGCACCAGGGTGTGCTGGCCCGGCTGGAGCTGGCGAAGTACGGTGCCGGGAAGTGGGCCGGGCGCTAGTCCGAGCGCAGGCTGCCACTCAGGAGTCACGCACATGAATCCGATCGATCCCGCCCGCGCCATGCTCGGCCGCTCGCGCAGCGTCCCCGGTGCCCCGCGCCGCGTTCTCATCACCGGGGCCGGCTCCGGCCTCGGCCTCGCGCTGGCCGAGGCCTGGGCCCAGCGGGGCTGGAACGTCCTGCTCACCGACCGCGACACCGCGGCCGTCGAGCGCGAGGCGGCGCGCATCGCGGCTCAGCCGGGCCGCGAGACCCGCGGCGAGGCCGTCGCCGAGCGGATCACCGCCGCCGGCAAGGGCCCGCTGCCCGATCCGCGGATCGCCGCGATCACGCTCGACGTGACCGACGAGGACGACTGGGCTGCCGCCAAGGAGTGGGTCCTGGAGAAGTGGGGCGGCCTCGACGTGATCGTCAACAACGCCGGCGTCGCGACGGGCGGCCGGATGGACGCCACTCCGCTCGAGGACTGGCGGTGGATCATCGACATCAACCTGATGGGCGTGATCCAGGGCTGCCGGACGTTCATCCCGCTGTTCAAGGAGCAGGGCCACGGGCATGTCGTGAACACCGCGTCGCTGGCGGGCCTGCTCGCGCCGCCGTTCATGTCGTCGTACAACGTCGTGAAGTCCGGCGTGGTGGCGCTGTCGGAGACGCTGCGGTTCGAGCTCGCGCCGTACGGGATCAACACGTCGGTCATCTGCCCGAACTTCTTCAAGACGAACCTCGCCGACAGCATGCGGTCGCCCGATCCCGCGATGGACGGCCTGATCGACAAGCTCGTCGCGGGGTCGAACGTGCCCGCCGACAAGATCGCCGAGCAGGTCGTCTACGCCGTCGACGAAGGCAAGTTCCTCGTCCTCACCGACCGCGATGGCAAGATCGCGTGGTTCGTGCGCCGCTTCGTGCCGCCGCTCTACCGCTCGCGCGCGGCGCAGGCCGGGCGCCGCCTCAAGACGCGCGTCGAGAAACAGGCCGCCACCGCCTCAAAGCCGTGACGATGGAAGCCAGGGGCGCCGACGTCGGCGCCGTCCGCGACGAGGACGCCTTCGACACCGCGGCGGTCGACGCGTGGCTGCGGGCCAACGCCGACGGGTTCGCGCCGACGGGACTGCCAGAGGTCCAGCAGTTCTCAAAGGGCGCCTCGAACCTCACCTACCAGCTCACGTATCCGGAGCAGTCGCTGATCCTGCGGCGGCCTCCGGCCGGCGCGAAGATCGCGTCGGCCCACGACATGGGCCGCGAGTTCCGGGTGCAGCGGGCGCTGAAGGCGTCGTTCCCGTCGGTCCCGGAGATGGTCGCGCACTGCGCCGACGAGTCTGTGATCGGGAACGAGTTCTACGTGATGGAGAAGCTCGAGGGCACGATCCTGCGGTCGCGGATCCCCGAGGGCCTCGGCCTCGATGCCGCTGCCCTCGCCGACCTCTGCCGCTCGTTGATCGACAACCTCGTCACGCTGCATGCGGTCGACCCCTCACAGCCCGACCTCGCGGCGATCGGCCGCGGCGAGGGCTACGTGACGCGGCAGGTCGCGGGCTGGAGCAAGCGCTACCGGGCCGCGCGCACGTGGAACGTGCCGACGTTCGAGAAGGTCATGCGGTGGCTCGACGAGCACCAGCCGGCTGATGTGGGCAACTGCGTGATCCACAACGACTACCGGCTCGACAACGTCGTGCTCGCCCCAGGGGACCCGAGCCGCATCATCGGCGTGCTCGACTGGGAGATGGCGACCCTCGGCGACCCGCTGATGGATCTCGGCGGGGCGATGGCGTATTGGGTCGAAGCGGGCGACGGCCGGGCGATGAAAGCCCTCAAACGCCAGCCGACGGACGCCCCGGGGATGCTGACCCGCGACGAGGTCGTCGCGTACTACGCCGAGCGGTCCGGGCGGCCGGTCGACGACTGGCGGTTCTACGAGGTGTTCGGCCTGTTCCGGCTCGCGGTGATCATCCAGCAGATCTACCGCCGCTACCACCTGGGGCAGACCACGAATCCCACGTTCAAGCGCTACTGGCTCGCGGTGAACTACTTCGACTGGCGCTGCCGCCGCCTTATCCGCTCCGCATGAGCGCCGTGCTGCTCGTCCGCCACGGGCAGGCGACGTTCGGCCTGGGCACCTACGACCGGCTCTCCGAGCACGGGCAGCAGCAAGCGCGCCACCTCGGCGAGGTCCTCGCGCAGCGCGGCGTGGCGGTCGACCGGGTCGTCTCGGGCGACCTCGAGCGCCAGCGCGAGACGGCCGCGCTGCTCGCGGAGGCGCTGGGCACCGGCCTCGTCCCAGGCGTCGATCCCCGCTGGAACGAGTACGACCATCTGCCGCTGATCGCGCGCGTGAAGCCGATGTACCGCAAGCAGTGGCTGATGGTCGCGGATCTCGCGCGGTCGGGAAACCCCAACCGCAAGCTCCAGGAGATCCTCGACGAGGCGCTGCTGCGGTGGATCGCCGACGACGACGCGGCCCACGAAGACGGTGCGGAGACCTTCGCCGGCTACCGCGGCCGGATCGCCGAGGTGCTCGACGAGATCTCCGGCGAGGCCGGCGTTTCGGTCGTCGTCTCCTCAGCTGGGACCATCGCCGCGGCCGTTGCTCCGCTCATCGGTGTACCGCCGGCCGGATGGCCGGACCTGCAACGTGTCGTGGTGAATTCTTCAGTCACGAAGGTCGTTCGGGGGCGCCGGGGCATATCTTTGGTCTCCTTCAACGAGCACGGACACCTCGAAGGTGTGCCCGGACTCACCGTCACCTACCGCTAGCGCGCCCGTCCCGGCGCCTCTCACCCTCCGCTGAAACGAGCCGCTTCCATGCTCCGCAAGACCGCCGCCACGGCTGCCCTCATCACTGTCACCGCCCTCGCCGCCTGCGGCGATACGGCCGACAAGAACGCCTACGTCGACCAGGTCACCAAGGTGCAGCAGGCCACGCAGAAGGAGGCGACCAACCTCAGCACGGCGATGTCGTCGGCGACGACGCCCGGCCAGGTCGCGAGCAATCTCACCAAGCTCGCCGACTCGGTCGAGAAGAACGCGGCTGACCTCCAGAAGATCGAGGCGCCGGAAGAGGTCGCCAAGCAGCACGCGGCGTACGTGACGCTCATGAAGACCTTCAGCACCGACCTCAAGGAGCTCGCCGTGAAGGTCAAGAAGGCCACGCCGACGACGGTCCCGACGCTCCTCACCGACGCGTCCAAGCTCACCACGACGCTGTCGACCGGCGAGACGAAGATCGTCAACGACATCAACACCGAGCTGCAGAACTAAGCAGCGCCAGCTGGGGGCGCCGCGCGGTGGCGGCGCCCCCGCATCCTCGGGCCCTACCGCCTGGCACGCAACCGGGCCAGCCGGTAGGTTTCCGGAAACCCTTGTGATGGACTCGAGGAAGCCGGTGAGAGTCCGGCACGGTCGCGCCACTGTGACCGGAAGAGCCAGGCCAACGCGCAGCCTCGAAGCAGCGCAGCGGCCACAGCGCCGATCCGGGTAGTCAGCAGACTCCAGTCCATCGCTCGAACACCACATTCGGGGACGCGCAATCCCCCAGGAGTTTCGCGAATGAGCCAGACCGTCATCCAGCCCGCAGCCCCGGCGATCCACCCGCCGAAGATCGAGTTCTCGGAGACGTGGCCGTACGTCCTCTGGGCCGTCGCGCTGCTCGCGATGATCTACATGGTCGGCGCCGACGAGGGCGCTTCCGCGCTGATTCCGGGCAACGCCGTTCACGAGTTCGTGCACGACGGCCGGCATCTGCTCGGCTTCCCCTGCCACTGAGGTAGGACCCATGATCCGCACCCTGCTGATCTGCGGCTTGCTCGCAGGGCTTCTGGCTGGGCTCGCTTCGTTCGGCACGGCCAGCCTCATCGGCGAGCCGGCGCTGAACGACGCCATCGCCTACGAAGAGGCCCACGCTGAGCCCGAGCCTGCCGTCGCCGCCGACGGCCACGCCCACTCCCACGACGAGGGCACCGAGGTGTCCCGCGGCACTCAGAGCACCGTCGGCCTGCTGACCGCCACATCGGTCTACGGCCTGGCGTTCGGTGGCCTGTTCGCGCTGTTCTTCTCCTACGCCTACGGGCGCTTGATGGAGGCTTCGCCGCGCGTCACCGCGACGTGGCTGGGCTTCTTCGGCTTCCTGGTCGTGTTCCTCGTGCCGTTCCTCAAGTACCCCGCGACGCCGCCAGCCATCGGCGATCCCGAGACGATCGGCGAGCGCACGCTCCTGTACTTCGGGATGATCACGATCTCCGCGCTGGCAGCCTTCATCGGCTACCGCGCCCGCGCTGCGCTGCAGGCGTCGCGCCCCGAGGTCGCGTCGCTGGCTGGCGTCGCCACCTTCCTGGTGATCGTGATCGCCGCGGGCCTCGCGCTCCCCGGCGTCAACGAGATCCCCGCCGACTTCTCCGCGGTCTCCCTCTGGGAGTTCCGGATCGGGACGGTCGGCACGCAGGCCGCGATGTGGGCGGTGCTCACGATCGCGTTCTCCTACGGCGCCCAGCACGTCATGACGCGCGACCAGCGCGCCGTCAGCGCCGCCGGCGCCTCCTCGGCACCCGCCACCAGCTAGCGCCGCTCGGCTCTCAGCCGCCCTGTGTGTTTCGCGCACGGGAGTCGGCTGCCAGGACGGCCGTCTGCCCCGCTTCTCACCGAGCGACGGCAGACGGGCCGTTCTGCGTTTACCTGTGCCGACGCCCGAGGAGTACGCCGCGCCAAAGCCCCCGCTGGCGCATCCACCCACCGCCTGCCTCCCCGACGAGGGGCTGCGCTGACCCTTCAACGAGCAGCGCCCGCCTCCACCGGAGTGGAGACGGGCGCCGAGTGCCGCACGGGGCGGCGTACGAGTCGCGCGCCGCGGCGTAAGCCGCAGCGCGCTACCGGTTCGCTCTAGAAGAGCGAGATGTACTTGATCTGGGTCGCTGCCGACGTGGCGGAGCTGCCCGCGCCGTTGGTCACGACGAGCGGGTAGGTGCCCTTCGGGAGCGGCGGGAGGATCACCAGCAGCAGGTTGCTGCCGAGCGGGGTCACCGAGGCCGGCTGGCCGCCAACCTTCACCGACTTGAGGCCGGAGAAGTTGTTGCCCGAAACGAGCGCAACGCCTCCGATCTTGGCGAAGGCGACCTTGCCCGTGATGGACTTGATCGTCGGGGCCTTCGTCGGGGTCGGCGTCGGCGTGGGGGTCGGCGTCGGCTCCGTCAGCTCGAAGGTGGCGAGCTGCAGGTTCTGCGTCGTCGGGTCGAGCTTGCAGGGCACGTTGAAGGTGCCCGGGTCGCCGTCGATGTCGGCGTAAGCGACGCGGTCGATGTCGGTCGGCGGAGTCGTCAGACCCTCGACCGGCGTGCCGTCCTCGTAGTGGCCGTAGAGGTTGAGGATCAGCTCGGTGAGCACGATCTTCGCGGTGCCGGGGACGTCCAGCGTCAGCGACGGCGTGGTGCCCGAGGCGTTGAGGACCAGCGGGTCCGGGATCGGCGGGACGACCGTGTACGGCACGACGTCGATCGGCACGCGCACGTTGACGCCGGTGCCGTCGGGGAGTGCGACGCGAGCACGCGAAGCGGTGCCCTTGCCGGGCTTCTGCGCCTCGGTGACACCACCGATGACGTGCAGGCCCTCGACGAGGCCGAGGCCCTGGGCGGTGGTGCCGCCAGCCGAAGCCTTGGCGGTGATCGCGAACGGAGCGGTCGGCTCGCCGACCGGCCACGAGTTCGGGATGTCAAGCGTGATGTCCAGCTTCAGCGGCTGCGTGCCGATCAGCGGGAACTTGCACTTGTAGTTCAGGGTGGCCGTCTGCGCGGCCTGCGCGGTGCTGGCACCGAACGCAGCGAGGGTGGCAACGCTGGCTGCAGCCAGCACGCCGACCTGGCGGGACTTCAGGGACACTTTTCCTCCTGGGGTGCGGTTCCGAAGACCCGCACCTGGTGTGGTTGAACCGTCGCGGAACAAACGACGGGCTCGGCAAGTCTCCGCGATCTGTGAGCGAGAGCACGCGAGACGTCCCCCCTTCGACCTGGACAAGCTCCCAGAAACGCCCAGATATCCAGGGTTTTCCGGGGTGAGCCGCAACTGAAAAGTCGTGCTTACCAGCCGTCGCGAGAGTGGCACGACTGGCGCGCCTACGCGCCTAGCCTCGACAGGCGTAGTGCACTGGCCCGCAATCCGGTGACTCTGCGATGGCGGGCAGACGCTTGGCACACGGGGTAGCCTTGCCCGGGCCGATGGCGTTGTCCCTGCCTGATGCATCCCCACCTACGCGCCACTCCGCGATCCACGTGCTGGCCGACCCGGTCAGCCGGGCGGTGGTCCTTGCCCTGGGTGAGGCGCACGACCAGGGTGTCGACGCGCTGGTCGTGACCGAGGAGGCGCTGGCCGATGCGACGCCGCGGTTGATCCGCAGCCGGCTGCGCGACCTGGAGCGGTCGGGGATCGTCGAGGCCGCCCCTGGCGGTCCGAACCAGCCTCGCCAGTGGCGGCTGACCACGCCAGGCCGCGACCTGTTCCGCCTGCACGCGCTCATGACCCGCATCGTCCTGCGCGCGTCGCGCCTGCCTGCGGGGAGCCCGCCGGTGTTGCGCGAGCGGGCGGTGGCCGCGGCGCTGTCGGCGTTCGCGGACCCGGTGGCGATGCAGATCGCCCGGGTGCTGGCTGGCGCCGGCGGCCCGATCGGCCCGACGACGCTCGAGGCGGGCTGTGAGTCGGTGGCCCGGCGCACGCTCTACCGGCGCCTCACTCCACTGCTCGAGGCGGGTGTGGTGGAGCGCACGAGCGGGCGCACGGTGCCGCGTACGACCTTCTACGCCCTCGGCGACCGCTGGCGGCCCGCCGCCGCCGTCCCCGTACTGGCTGCGTGGTGGGAGAGCCGCCACTGGGCGTCCACGCCGGGCCTTGGCCCCGAGGCGTTTTCAGGCGTGCTCGACGCGGTCCTGCCGCTCGCGCGCGTCGAGGGCTCCCATCACGGCAAGCGGCTCGCGTGGAGCGTGTCGGGCGTGGGTGCGGGGACGGGCGGCGTGCTCGTGGTCGACCACGAGCGGCTGCGTGTCGAGGGCGTCGGCGGCGCCTCAGCGGACCCTGCCACTGGCGACTCCGTCATCTCCGGCGCTGCTCACTCGGCGGAAAGCCTTGTCGCCGGCAGCGCCCAGGCGTGGGGCGCGGCCATGGTGAGCGACCGCCGGGATGACCTCGCGGTGTCGGGCGACGCAGCGCTGGCTCACGCGGCGATCACGGCCGTCCGGGCCGCGCTGCTCGCCTACGTGCGCTGAGCGGCTCGCTCAACGCGACGCGAGGGTTGAGGTGGGGGCCCCCCCCGGGCGCCCCCCCACCCCAAGCGAAATGAAA
>JAEYAL010000118.1 GCA_023404805.1 Actinomycetes bacterium
GCACCCGGCGCTCCGACCGGCCGGGGCGCGGGCGGCGCCGCGCGCACCACGCGGTCGACGATCGCCGGACCGACCTGGAGCCGGTCAGCGGTGCGCTCGACGAGCTCTTCTCGCAGCACACCCTCCCCCAGCTCGGCGATCATCGGCGCGATCTTCGCCAGCGCCACGTCGCGCAGCTCGGCGCTCGAGAGGTCGGAGGTCTTCAGCACGCGCTCCACCCGGAACCGCGAGAAGTGCATCGGCGAGGCCAGCGCCGTCTTCAGCTCCTCCGCGCGCCCGTCCTGCACCAGCTCCGCCGGGTCGCGGCCCTCAGGCAGCTCGGCGACCCGCAGCTCCAGCCGCGACCCGCGCGCCAGCCCGGCAGCCTTCTCCATCGCGGCCTCGCCGGCGCCGTCGGGGTCGAGCGCAAGCACCAGCAGCGGCGCGAGGCGGGCGAGCTCAGCGACCTGCTCGGGCGTCATCGCGGTGCCCATCAGCGCCACCACATGCTCGACGCCGACCTGCCGCAGCGCGATCACATCGGTGTAGCCCTCGACGAGCACCACGACACCCGACCGGGCTGCCGCAGACCGAGCCAGGTGCAGCCCGAACAGCTGCCGCCCCTTATGGAACAGCTCGTTCTCAGAGGTGTTCAGGTACTTGGGCTTCTGATCGGCGGTCATCGCCCGGGCGCCGAAGCCGCGCACGTGGCCGCGCGCATCGCACAGCGGGAAGGTGATCCGCCCGCGGAAGCGGTCGTTCGGCAGACCGCGCCCGCCCTTCTTCGGGAGCGCGAGCCCCGCGTCGATCAGCATCTTCGGGTCGACGCCGGCCTTCGACGACGCCACCACGAGCTTGTCCCACGCGTTCGGGGCGAAGCCCACGCGGAACGCCTTGAGCGCCTCCTCCGTCAGCCCGCGGCCCAGCAGGTACTCGCGAGCGTCGGCGCCCTCAGCCGACGACCAGAGCGTCCGCTCATAGAAGCCCGCGGCGCGCTCCACCAGCGCGAGCAGCTGCTGCTCGCGCTTGCGCCGCGCCGCCGCCTTGGGGTCGTCGTCGAGCACCTCAAGCTGGACGCCGTAGCGCGCCGCGAGGAACTCGAGCGCACCGGTGAAGTCGGTCCCTTCGGTCTCCTGGACGAACGACAACGCGTCGCCGCCCGCCTGGCAGCCGAAGCAGTGGTAGAGCTTGCGCTCCGCATCGACGCTCATCGACGGCGACCGCTCCTCGTGGAAGCAGCAGCGGCCCATGTAGCTCGCAGAGCCCGAACGCTTGAGCTCGGTGCGCGTCTGCACCAGGTCGACCATGTCCACGGCGTCTTTGACGCGCTGCTTGGACTCATCGGTGTAACGGGGCATCGGCAGACCTACGTTACCGGCGCCCGGCACCGCGCAGGGCCCCGTGACACCGCACACCACGCCAGCTCCCGTCCAGCGGCGGATCGACGCCGGACGCGGACGGCGAACGGCCGCCGCAGGCGGGCCGCTTGACAGGCCGGACGATCGGTGGAACTATCAAACCGTTCGGTTATAGAACTGCTTGGTAATGATTCCTGACGAACAACTCGATCTCGTGTTCGGCGCGCTCGCCGACCGGACGCGCCGCGCGATCCTCGCGCGGCTCGCCAAGGGCGACGCGAACGTGAACGCGCTGACCGCGCTGTTCGAGATGTCGCAGCCGGCCGTCTCCAAGCACCTGCGGGTGCTCGAGAAGGCCGGGCTCATCTCGCGCTCGCAGCAAGGCACGATGCGGCTCAGCCGTCTCGAAGCCGTGCCGCTGCGCGATGCGACCGACTGGCTCGGCGCGTACCGCGCCTACTGGGAGGAGTCGTTCCAGCAGCTCGACGAGGTCTTGGCCTCGATAGACGAACCCGACACCACACCTTCGTGATTGGGAGACCACGATGACCACCGCAACCACCACCATCACCGCCGAGCCCGGCAGCCACAGCATCGCGATCACCCGCGACTTCGCGGCGACCCCGGAGCAGCTGCTGCGCGCCCACACCGACCCGGCGATCCTCGCCAAGTGGCTCGGGCCGCGCGGCTACGAGATGGACGTCGAGGTGCTCGAGGCGCGCCGCGGCGGCCGCTGGCGCTACCTCCACATCGACGGCGACGCGAAGTACGCGTTCCGGGGCGTGTTCCACAACGACCCCTCGGTCGAGCACGGCGTGATCCAGACCTTCGAGTTCGAGGGCTACCCCGGCGAGGTCAGCCTCGAGAAGCTCACGTTCGAGGATCTCGGCGACGGCCGCACCCGCCTGCATGGCACGTCGGTGTTCAGCTCCGTCGAAGCCCGCGACGGCATGGTCGCCTCGGGCATGGAGAAGGGCGTCGTGCAGGGATACGAGCAGCTCGACGAGTGGCTCGCCTCCGGCGGCGCCTGAGCCGCCAGGCTCGACAGCCCTGCGCGCCCGCAGCACCCCTCGCAGCGCTACGCGGCGTCGAACGCCCGCGGCACCGTGAGCCCCACGAACGTGCGGACGGCGAACCCGTCCGTCATGCCAGCCACCCAGTCGACGATGCGGTCCTCGAGCGTCGACTGGGCTGGCCACGGCGGCGGCAGCAGATCGGGGTTCGCCTCGTAGTGGTCGAGCAGGCCGCCGAGGACCGACTCGATCCGGGAATGCTCCTGGCGGGCCTTGTCGCCGAGGTAGACGGCGTCGAACATGAAACGGCGGAGCGCGTGCATCGCCTCCCCCACTTCGGCGCCCTGCTCGATCGCGCCCTGCGCCGCCGAGGTGGCGACGAGGTCGTCGACGAGCGTGTCGATCCGGTCGGTGCCGGCCCTGCCGAGCACGTCGACCACATCGGCGGGCAGCTCGCGCTCGTCCAGGACACCGGCGCGGATCGCGTCATCGACGTCGTGCGACAGGTAGGCGATCCGGTCGACGACGCGCACGATCGCGCCTTCAAGCGTGGTCGGCTGCGGCGCGCGGCCGCTGTGCGTCGCGATGCCGTCGACGACGCTGCGGCAGAGGTTCAGCCCGGTGCCTCCCCGCTCGAGCCGCTCGACGATCCGCACCGAGTGCTCCCAGTGGCGGAATCCGGCGCCGCCCCGCGCGGTGACCCAGCGGTCGAGCACGTCTTCGCCGATGTGCCCGAACGGCGGGTGGCCGAGGTCGTGGCCGACCCCGATCGCTTCGACAAGATCCTCGTTGAGGCCGAGGGCGCGCGCGACCGTCCGCGCGATGCCGGTGACCTCGAGCGTGTGCGTCAGACGCGTGCGGAAATGGTCGCCGGTCGGCGCGACGAACACCTGCGTCTTCTGCTTGAGCCGCCGGAACGCCTTGCTGTGCACGATGCGGTCGCGGTCACGCTGCAGCGGCGTGCGGCTCGGCGCCTCTGGCTCCGGATACTCGCGGACCGCGGGGTACGTCGGGCACGCCAGCTCCGACAGGGTCGCCGCCTCGCGGGCCCGCTGGCGGTCGTGGAACCCGGTCGGATCGTGCAGCGTCACTCCCGCCGACGGTAGCGCCCGCGGCGCCGCAGCTGGCGCACTGCGCAGAGTTGGAGCAGTGTCGCGGTGCATACCGCTGAGTTCGCCGCAGCCCTGCGCGTTCCTTGCGCGCCAGCGCGTTCAAGGGTCACACGAGCCCGCCGCCCGGACCGCTCGCTCGCGCCGCTCGGTCCGAAGGCCTTCGCCTCAGCGCTCGATCCGCAGCGTCCGCAGCCTCGCGCCGAGGTGGTGCTCGGCGAGGTCGGTGATCGCGCGGTCGATCTGCCGCGCGACGAGCACCTCGGACTCGGGGGCCTCCGCCAGCGGCGAGCCGAGCATCGCGCGCATCGCGCCGGGGACATCGGGCTGGACCGCGAAGCCGCGCTCACCGAGGCACGGCTTGCAGACCAGGCCGCCTTCGGCGCCTGAGAAGCCGACGAGCGGCGGCGGATTGCCGCAGCGCACGCACTCGTCGAGCTGGGGCGTCAGCCCGGCGCCGACCAGGAGCTTGATCCGGAACGCCAGCTGGCGGCCGGTCGTCGCGGCCGTGGCGTCCCGGTCGAGCTGGCCGAGGTGGTTCACGAGCAGGTGGAACACCGGCGGGTGCGGCTCGCCATCGCCGAACAGCCGCCCGACGTCGTCGCAGGCGTGCAGCGCCGCGTCGATCGCGTCGAGGCGCTCGCGCAGCCGCGGCAGCGCCGCGATCGTCGACACGCCCGTCACCGTCGAGATGTCGCCCCGGCCCTCCTGGAGCTGGAGCTCGACGTGCGACGGCGGCTCGAGCCGGCCGCCGAGCTTGCTCTTGGGCCGGCGCGCGCCGCGGGCGATCACCGACCGCCGCCCGAGCTCCGGCGTGAACACGTGCAGGATCCGGTCGGCCTCGCCGTACTTCATCGCGCGCAGCACCACCGCCTCGGTCTGGAGTGGTCCGGCCACGCCTCCACGCTAGCGACGCCTGCGGGGGCGGCACGCGCTCCGCCCTGGCGCCCACGCGCCCCGATCGGGCCGGCACGCGCCCGAAGCCAGAACGCGGGCAACACCCCGCTAGCCTGGAGGAATGGCCGAAGTCGTCGTCTACTCCAAGGTTCCGTGCCCGTACTGCGTGCAGGTCGAGCGGCTGCTGCAGGCGCGCGACATCCCGTACGAGAAGATCGACCTCACGGGCGACGTCGCCGGCATCTCCGAGCTGAGCGCCAAGACCGGTATGTTCACGCTGCCGCAGGTCTTCATCGACGGCAAGCTCGTCGGCGGCTACACCGAGACCGCCGCCGCCGACCGGTCCGGCGAACTCGCCAAGCTCGTCGCTTCGGCTTGACTAGCGGGCCGGCCGCAGCGGCCGGCGCTCCCGCCAGCCCTCCCAGGCGAAGTTGCCGATCCACAGGGCGGCGTAGATCAGCAGCACGAGCATGAGCGTGGTGTCGTCTTCGCCCTTGGCGACCGAGATGACGCCCCAGATCGCCAGCACGTAGATGAGCATCTCGCCGGTGCGGTAGGTGGCGGCGCGGTAGACGGAGCGTTCGCGCTCGTCGCCGACACCGGTGAGCTTCCCCGGCAGGCTCCAGCCGCGGTTGCTCGTGTACGTGAACAGGCCGGCGCCGGCCAGCAGGAGCGCGGCGCAGGCAAGTCCAAGCGCGGGCTCTCCCCCATACCAGGCGGCGGCGAACACGGCGATCGCGAAAACGACCTGGAACACCAGCCACAGCCGCGGGGAACGTTGATGGATCATGAGGCGACTCCTTCGTCGCTGGGATCGAACAGGTCCTCGACCCGCAACTCGAAGAAGCGCGCGAGGGCGAAAGCCAGCGGAAGCGACGGCAGATAGCGGCCGGTCTCGATGGCGTTGATGGTCTGGCGTGACACGTCGACGGCGTCGCCGAGCGCAGCCTGCGAGAGGCCGCGAGCGGTGCGCTGCGCTTTCACGTCGTTCTCCACGGATGTAAAGCTAGCTTGACACCAGCCGGGTGTCAAGCTTGCTTTACATCGCGCGGGTCCAGCCCCTCTGACGCGGGCAGGCCGTGCTGCGCTGAGCAGCCGTCAGCCCTTGCGGCGGGCCGACTTCGGCAAGCGCCGCGGTGGCGGCTGGCAGACCTCGCAGACGTAGGTCCCGCGGCCCGCGACGACGAGCTTGATGATCGTGTTGCCGCAGTCCGGGCACTCGAGCCCCTCGCGGCGGTGCACGAGGAACTCGTGCTGGAAGCTGCCGACCGCGCCGTCGAGGTGCCGGAAGTCGTCGATCGAGGCGCCGCCCGAGTCGATCCCGAGCTGCAGCGCCTCCACGATGCCCTCGCGCAGCGGACCGATCTGCGCGGGTTTGATCTGGCGGCCAGGCCGCGCCGGGTGGATCCCAGCGCGGAAGAGGGCCTCGTCGGCGTAGATGTTGCCGATGCCCGCGATGCGCTTCTGGTCGAGCAGCAGCCCCTTGACCGGCGCGTCCCGGTCCTTCAGCGCTCTGCGGACGACGTCGTCGATGAACACCTCGGGGTCGAGCGGCTCCGGGCCGAGCCGCTCGTCGAGGTACGCGTCAGCGGCCGCGCGATCCGGCAACAGCAGGCCGGTGCCAAACCGGCGCGGGTCGCAGAACGCGATCGAGTGGTCGTCGTCGAGCCAGATCCGCACGCGCTCGTAGGGCGCGTCGTTCGGAGCGTCCCACAGGATGATGCCGGTCATCCGCAGGTGCATCAGCAGCTGCTGGCCGTCGTCGAGCCGCGCGATCAGGTGCTTGCCGCGGCGGGCCAGCGCGGCGACGGTGCGGCCCGCCAGCCGCTCCTCGAGCTCGGCGGCATCTTGCGGCGCGCACCAGCGCGCGTCATCGATGCGGACGGCGGTGATCTCGCGGCCTTCGACATGCGGCGCCAGCTGGCGCCGCACGGTCTCGACCTCAGGCAGCTCCGGCACGGCGAGCGCAGCCGATCAGGCGTTGGTTAGACTCAGCGAGTCGAGCACCGGCGTGCAGATCGTCTCGTTGAACTGCGCCGAGTCGGCGAGCGGCCCGATGCAGTCGACGACCGTCTCATAGCCGTTGGCGTACGCGTGCAAGCTGCGGATGGTCCGCTTGGCGCCCGCCATGTTGCCGATGCCTGCGATCTCGACCGCCGGCTCGGGGATACGGCGCAGCAGCGCGGCGCTCAGGCGGATGTCGGGGTCGCGGGTCTTGACGGCCGCCTTGAGGCTGCGGCGGGTGTTGACGAGGTCCTTCTTCGACGTCGGCAGCGGTTCGGCGCGCGGGTAGTGCCACACGACGATCGCCCCGGCGCCGGACGTGGCACGCACGAGCTCCGGACCGCCTTCGGGTCCCGGCGTGATCTTCCAAGAGGCGGGCAGGTCGATCGAGCCGCCATCGGGGAACGCGAACGGCTCGCCGCTCGGGTCGAGCGCCGGGCGGCCGACGCTGGGCGAAGCGGCGGGCCCTTCGCCGCAGGCCGCGACGCCAGTGGTCAGCAGCAGTGCGGAGGTGAGCAGGACGCGGCGCACGGCGACGATCATCGCAGGACTGTCGGCGCCGGGCGCAGCTTGGCCCGCGGGTGCGCGCCGAGGTACGCGTCGCGCAGGTGGTCGGCCGAGACATGCGTGTAGATCTGCGTCGTCGCGACGCTGGCGTGGCCGAGCATCTCTTGCAGGACCCGCAGGTCGCAGCCGCCCGCCAAGAGGTGCGTCGCGAACGTGTGGCGCAGCATGTGCGGGCCGACTTCGTGCGCGATCCCCGCAGATTCGCCGGCCTCTTTGACGACCGTGTGCACCGCCTGGCGGCTGATCCGCCCGCCGCGGTTGTTCAGCAGCAGCCACGGTTGAGCGCGGTCGCGCAGGAGCGCAGGGCGTCCGGTGTGCAGCCACGCCCGGACCGCCGTGAGCGCCGCGGCCCCGAACGGGACGATCCGCTCCTTGTCGCCCTTGCCCCGCACCAGCAGCAGGCGCTCTTCGAGGTCGATGCTGCGCAACTCCAGGTTGGTCAGCTCCGAGACGCGCAGCCCGCTCGCGTACAGCAGTTCGAGCATCACGCGGTTGCGCTGGGCGAGCGGCGCGTCGCCGCGCGCGGTCTCGATCAGCGCGGCGACCTCGTCGCGGGTCAGCGACTCCGGCGCGGCGCGGCGCTCGCGGGGCGGCTTGAGATCAACGGTCGGGTCGCGCGTCAGGCGCCCTTCCGCGACGAGGAAGCCGTAGAGCTGGCGGATCGATGCCGTGTGGCGCCGCAGGGTGGCGACGCTGCGCCCCTCGTCGGCGAGCGCCGCGAGGTACGCCGACAGGTCGCCGTGGGTCGCCGCGAGCGGGTCCACGTCTTGCGCGAGGAGCGTGGCGCCGAGCCGGTCCAGGTCGGTGCGGTACGCGTCGACGGTGTTGCGAGACCGCCCGCGCTCGACGGTCAGCCACGCCAGCAGGTCTTCGACCGCTGCCGCATAGGCCAAGCCGACCTTCGCGGTGTTCACGACCGCTGGAGCGTGATGTGCAGGTCGGTGTCGTCGAGCGCGAGGGCGGCGGCGCGGACGAGCAGGTCGACGGCCGACGCCCCGCCCTCGCA
>JAEYAL010000128.1 GCA_023404805.1 Actinomycetes bacterium
CCTCTCAGCCGTACGAGCGCCCATGGCAGGCGCCCCCGCCGAACAGGCACGACAACCCGCCCCGCAAGATGGACCCGCCGAAGGTGCCGCCGAAGCAGCAGGGGCCGGAGCCGCCGCAGCCCAAGTACGCCCACGTGCCGCCGCCGCGGGCCCGGGCGGCAGCCCGTGACGACCGCCCGGTCGACGTCGCGGCGCAGGCCAGGCTCCGCGACGGCCTCATCGGCGACCTCGTCGCGATCGGGTTCGCCCGTCATGCCGATGAGATCGCGCTCGACCACGCGATCGTCGACGCGTTCGTGCCCGTGCTCGGCGACGGCGACCGCGTCCGGGTGGCGTCACGCTACGGCGCGCTCGCCGCGGCTGGGACGCCCGCCGCCGTCCGCCACCATGAGGTCTTCCTCCACGCCGTACCCACGTCGGGCGGCGATGAAGAGCGCACCACGGCGGTTTCACAGCTCGTCCGCGCGCAGCTCCTCGCCGTGACCGACGACCGCCTGCTGTGGACGGTCAGCCGGTTCGCCGAGGCCGACGGCCTGCTGCTCCAGGAGCGGGTCGACGTGCACGCCGAACCGCTCGAGTCGATCAACCGCGCGTCGCTGATGCAGGGCGGCGTCGGGATCGGGTTCACCGCCGGCCTGGCCGTGCGGTTCTCGCTGCCGGACGAGGCCGCGACGAGCCTCGTCGCGGCCCTGGACCAGCCGGGCGGTGGAACGAGCTCCGCCGCCGCGCGCTCGTTAGCTGGAGGAACCGCCGCCGCGCGATTCGCGCGTGAGGACCTGGTCGATGATCCCGTACTCGATCGACTGCTCGGGGGAGAGGAAGCGGTCGCGCTCCATGTCTTCCTTGAGCTGCTCGAGCGAGCGGCCGGTGTGCTTGGCGTAGATCGAGTCGACGCGGCTGCGGATGTCGATGATCTCCTTGGCGTGGATCTCGATGTCGGTCGCCTGGCCCTCGAAGCCACCCGACGGCTGGTGGATCATGATGCGGCTGTTTTTGAGCGCCATGCGCTTGCCGGGAGCGCCGCCAGCAAGCAGCAGCGAGCCCATGCTCATCGCGATGCCGCAGCAGATGGTGCGCACATCGGGCTTGATGAACTGCATCGTGTCGTAGATCGCGAGGCCGGCGTAGATCGAGCCGCCCGGCGAGTTGATGTAGATCGAGATGTCCTTGTCGGGGTCATCCGATTCGAGGTGCAGCAGCTGCGCGACGACCAGGTTCGCGATCTGGTCGTTGACCTGGGTCCCGAGGAAGATGATGCGGTCGTTCAGGAGCCGCGAGTAGATGTCGTACTCGCGCTCGCCGCGCGACGTCCGCTCGATGACGGTCGGGATCATTGGCATGGCGCGCAGCCTACTCCTTGCGTCGCCCGGCATTCCCAGCGGCAGCGCGCCTTGCGCGCGGCGCTCGCCCGCGGCGGTCGGACCGCTTGCCGCTCCATGGTGATAGTGCTAGTTTCATTAGCACCATGCTGTGGACGGTTGACCACCAGGCGAAGGCGACGCTGCAAGACCAGATCGCGGGCTGCGTGCGGCGCGGCATCGCCGAAGGCGCGCTCGCCGTGGGCGACCAGCTGCCGCCGGCGGTCGAGCTCGGCGAGGCGCTTTCGGTCGACCGCAACACCGTGCTCGCGGCGTACCGCCAGCTGCGCGACGCGGGCGTTCTGGAATTCCGCCGCGGCCGGGGCGCGCGCGTGGCCGCCGCACCACAGCCCGCTGCCGAGGTCGAGGCTGCGGCGCGCGGCCTCGTCGATCTTGCTCAGGCCCACGGCTACGGCCGGGGCGACCTCGTCAAGCTCATCGAAGGACTGACATGAACGCAAGCGCTTCCGCCACCGCCTACAGCGGGCGGACCACCAACTGGCCGATGCTCTGGCTGACGATCGCCTTCGGCGCGCCGCTGCTGGTGATGGGGGCGATGTCGGAGGGGCCGGCTTCCGGCCTGGTGCTGCCGCTCACGTTCGTGGTCGCGATGCTCGTGTTCAACGGCGTGACCGCGACGAGCCTGCGCGCCAGCACCGGCCCGAGTGGCGTGATCGTCCGGTTCGGCGTGCTGGGATGGCCGCGCTTTGCCTATCCGCTGGATCGCATCGAGCGGGCCGAGGTCACGACGATCTCGTCGCTGAGCATGCTCGCCTGGGGCATCTCGTGGTGGCCGGGGTCCGGGCTGCGCCTCGCGATGGGGCCTGGGCCCGCGCTGCGCATCACCCTCACGGGCGGCCGCCAGGTCACGGTGAGCGTGCCGGATCCGGCGCTGGCCGCGGCGACGCTCGAGGCCGCGCGGACTGCAGGAGGCTGACGCGGTACGTGCCTTCGCGCACGGTCGCGATGCCGACCCCCGCGCCGCTCCGTAGGCTGGTGCCCGTGCCGTCTTCCGTCGCCACCAGCCGGTGAACGCCAAGGTTCCTAACGCCCTCACCGTCGGGCGCATCGCGATCACCCCGGTGATGGTCGTCGCGCTCGCGCAAGGCACCCGCTCGGGCGACGCGATCGGCGCCGTGATCTTCGCCGTCGCGTCGATCACCGACTTCGTGGACGGCTACCTCGCGCGGCGCGCCAACGTGATCTCCGCGTTCGGCAAGCTGATGGACCCGATCGCCGACAAGCTGCTCGTCGTCGGGGCGCTCGCGCCGCTGGTCTACTACGACCGCTTCCCCTGGTGGGGCGCGCTGATCATCATCCTCCGCGAGGCGATGGTCACGGTCTCGCGCATGCGGATCAAGAAGCAGGGCGGCGAGGTCATCGCGGCTGCCCAGCTCGGAAAGCTCAAGACCGTCATCCAGCTCTGGGCGATCCTGCTGGCGATCATCTTCGACCCGACGCCGCTCATCGTCGACCTCGTGATCTACGCGGCGATCCTGCTGACGGTCGTCTCCGGCGTGGACTTCTACTGGCGCACTTACCGCGGCACCGCGCCCGTGATCGACGACGAACCGGGGCTCACGGGCACCCGCACCTGAGGCGGTAGCGCTCCGGGTTGGCCGTCAAACGCTGACGGTGTATCCGGAGTCGTGTCGCGGAGCGCGGCGTTTCGGCGGCAGCGCTCCGGATTGACCACCAACGCTTGGTGGCCAACCCGGAGCGGTGTCCCTGCCGCGACTGGCTGGCTCGAGAGCGGCCCGGCGCAGTCGGTGCGGCGGCGCTTTAGTCGAGCGGGCCGATGGTGGCCACGAGGAACTCGCTGTCGATGTGCAGCGAGCCGTCGGTCGCCTGGTTGAGCCGCGTGTAGAGGGCGGCGAGGTCGGCCTGCAGGTCGGCCCAGCGGCCGTCGGCGATCATCTTCTCCTTGGCGCGCTTCGTCGGGCCGTAGTTGACCTCGAAGAACTCCATGTAGGACTCCAGCGACGGGAACTTGAAGGGGTTCACGCCGCGGGTGACCGTGATGCGGTCGCCGGCGAAGAGCTCGCGCAGGAACGCCTCGTCGCCCCACTTCGGCGGGCCGGTGACCCACGCCGGAGCAGTGGGCATGTACTTCGACATGACCGAGAACAGCTGGCCGATGAGGCCTTCCTTGGTCCAGTTGACGAGCACGATGCGGCCGCCGGGGCGCAGCACGCGCTTGAGCTCCGATGCGACGACATCGGCGCGCGGCGCGAACTGCACGCCGACCGCCGAGGTGACGACGTCGAACGAGCCGTCGGCGTAGGGCAGCGCCTCGACGTCGCCGAGGTCCCACTGGACATCGAGGCCGAAGTCGGCGCTGCGGTCGCGGGCGACCTCCAGCAGGCGGTCGACGAGGTCGAGGCCGGTGACGTTGGCGCCGCCCTGCGCCGCGACGAGGGCGACGTTGCCGGTGCCGGTCGCGACGTCGAGCAGGTCGCAGCCGTCGAGGTCGATCTCGTCGAGCGCGGCGGCCGGAAGCGCCGTGGCGATGTGCTCGGCCACGGCGGCGTAGTCGCCGTCTTCCCAGGTGTCGTGGTGGGTCGACTTCAGCGTGGTGAGCGCGGTGGGGTCGATCGATTGCGTGGTTTGAAAGGTGGTCATGAGAGGTCCTCGGAACGGGGTGGTCGGAATGACCTGGCCAGTCTCCGATCGCGGCGGCCTGCGTTCCAGTCCAAGACCTGGACCTCGCGGTACGGAAAATGGACTTGTCTCGGCGCCTCGTGCGCGCGACCATGGCGTCATGGACGGCTACGGCGACTATTGCCCCGTTTCCCGCGGGGCCGACATCTTCGCGACGCGGTGGACGCCGCTCATCATCCGCAACCTTTTGCTGGGCTGCGAGACCTTCACCGAGCTGCGCGCTGGCGCGCCCGGCATCTCGCGCACGCTGCTCACCCAGCGGCTGCGCATGCTCGAGCACCATGGCGTGATCGACCGCATCGCGGGCGCCGGCAACCGCGTCACCTACCGCCTCGCGCCCGCGGGCCAGGCGCTTGCGCCCGTCGTCATGGCGCTCGGCGCCTGGGGCGAGGAGTGGATCGAACTGGCGCCGGAGCACTTCCGGGCCGACACCGTCATCTGGGGCGTCTGCCAAGACATCCGCCCCGGTGAGGTGCCCGACGAGGGCCGCTTCGTGATCCGCTTCGACGTCCCGGACGACGATCGGCGCCAGAGCTACTGGCTGCTGCTCGACAACGGCCGCGCCGAGGTGTGCCGCAAGCCGCCGGGCGACGCGGACGACTTCGTGATCCGCGCCGACGCCGAGACGCTGGTGCGCTGGCACATGGGCGAGCTCAGCCTGGGCCAGGCGGTGGCCGCCGGCAGCATGACGGTCTCAGGGCCGCGCTGGATGGAGCGCCTGATCGCGAGCTGGGGCGGCCGCGCGAGCTTTGAGCACAACGAGATCCTCGCGGCCGCCGTGCCGCGCGGCGGGGTGCCGCTGCCGACGTTGGAGCCGGTCATCGCCTGAGCGGCGTTCTCGTCGGGTTTCGCACGGCAGAGCGCGGAAACCCTGGAGGGAGCCCCGCGCCCGCACCGCGTCCGCGCGAGCGCCTTACGCCCCGGCGAGCCAGCTCTCGCGGCCGAGGTGCTGCGGCACGACGTCGTCGCCGCGGAGCTCCGCACGCAGCTCCCCGAGCAGGCCGGTGCGCGTGGCGATCACGTTGTGCTGGTGGATCGTCTCCAGGTTCTCCTGGCGGGCGCCGATCCAGACGTCGTCGTCGAGCTGGGGCAGCCGCGCGCCGCCGCCGGCGATGGTCTCGCGGACGCAGTCCTCGACGAACCGCGGGTTGCGGTGGGCCTTCTCGACGACCGCGCCTTCGTCGGAGCGCTTCATCATCTCGTAGATCTCCGCGCTCATCGACGCCTCGACGATCTCGACGAGCAGGCCGGCGTCGAGGGTGACGTCGCTGCCCTCGGGCAGGCCGATCTCAAGCGTGCCGAGGCCGCGCTGGTTGTGGGTCGCCACGGGGACGGCGGTGAAGATGCGCTCGATCTCGCCGTCGCTGAAGCCGTCGGCGGAGAGCAGTTCGTGGGCGCTTGCCTGCACGAGGCCCTGCGCGCACGGGCACGCCGTCATGCCCTGCGCCTGCACGCCGATGATCTGGCGCGTGCCGTGCTCGGACACCGTCGCGGTGGCCAGGAGCGTGTACATCTCCTGGGTCTGAATCCCGCTCACCGGCGCGGGCTTGTTCTCCGGATAGCGGGCCACCATCGACACCTCGGCGCGGCGCGCGCCCTGGCGCTCGCGCACGACCGCGGCGATGCGGGCGGCCAGATCCTCGGCCCGTAGTGCCGCCGGCGCGTCACCCAAGACGATTTCGCCGATCGCGTCGTTGACCGTCTCCTCGAAGCGCGACATGTGCGCGCCCTTCTGCGCGCCGCCGAGATCGACGACGCACTCGAAGGTGGCCGTGTACATCTGCTCGCCTTCCGGCGTTTGCAGGCGAATCACCTTCTCGGACTCGTTCACGCCGACCCGCGTCAGGCTCACGGGGACCCGCGGTTTCGACGCCTGGACGTCGGTTTGGAGGGCTGAAATGGAAGTGGTCACGAGCGATTTTTTCCCGTTCGGGTGACGGCCAACGGTCCGTCGGGTTATGTGAGATCCATCCGGTTTGCTACAAACCAATGAGTCGACGGATCAAGCCGTCCCCACAGCCTAGGCGCTCACCCACGATGCGGGCGTGCGCACTGGCACTGCGGGGGGTGGCCCAGGCCAGAGACAAGGACAACGTGAGAGGCACCACGACAATGAGAGAGCTGCAGGATCTGGGGAACTGTGGCGTCGTGCGGCCTGGATTTCTTTGGGGAGAGAGCTCATGAGCGGGCGCATCGTGTCGATCGACGAATCGACGTTGCACGAAAATGAAGAGCCGACGCCGGTCGACGGCGAGCTGGCGGCCCTTCAGGCCGTCCGGTCGCCGAAGCGCCGCAAGACGGATACCGACGAGGATCCGACGGATGGCGGCGTCGACGCGCTGCGGATGTACCTCCGCGCGATCGGACGAGTACCGCTGCTGACGGCCGCTGAGGAGATCGAGCTCGCCAAGCGGATCGAGAAGGGCGACCTGGCGGCCAAGCAGCACATGGTCGAGGCCAACCTGCGCCTCGTCGTGTCGATCGCCAAGGGCTACCTCGGGCGCGGCCTGGGCCTGCTGGACTTGATCCAGGAGGGTTCGCTCGGCCTGATCCGCGCGGTCGAGAAGTTCGACTACCGCCGCGGCTTCAAGTTCTCGACCTACGCCACCTGGTGGATCCGCCAGGCCGTCTCCCGCGCGATCGCCGACAAGGCCCGCACGATCCGCGTGCCGGTGCACATGGTCGAGAAGATCGGCCGCGTCGCGCACGCCGAGCGCCGCCTGATCGCCCGCATGGGCCGCGAGCCCTCGCTCACCGAGCTCGCCGAAGAGCTCGAGATGACCGAGCACGAGGTCCGCGAGATCCAGCGCTACGGCCAGCAGCCCGTCTCGCTCGACAAACCCGTCGGCGACGAGGACGACACGAGCCTCGGCGATTTCGTCGAGGACACCGCGTCGCCGAGCGCCCTCGAAGTCGCCGCCTCGAGCATGCGCCGCACGCACGTCGACGAAGCCCTCGCCGAGCTCGGCGAGCGCGAGCGCCAGGTGCTGAGCCTGCGCTACGGCCTCGACGGCGACGAGCCGCACACCCTCGACGAGGTGGGCCGCATGTTCGACATCACGCGCGAGCGCGTCCGCCAGATCGAAGGCCAGTCGCTGCGCCGCCTCCGGCTGCTCCCGCAGTCGCAGCCTTTGCGTGACGCCGGCTGATAGGGCGACACGGCGTATGGCGGGAACACCTGCGGTGGGCTCGCGTGATGCCGGCTAGCCACAAGCTCCGCCAGCCCGCGCCCAGCGGGCTGGCGCGACACCTGCGCTGATGCGGCCGGACCACCGGGCGCCGTCTTCGGGCGAGTCCCGCTACACTTTCGCGACCTTGCTCGGAGGGATGTCCGAGTGGTTAAAGGAGACGGGCTGTAAACCCGTTGGCTCTGCCTACGCAGGTTCGAATCCTGCTCCCTCCACTGGCCGACGTCGATGCCGCCGCTCGACGTCGGCCCCTTTGTTTCCGGGGCCGTTAGCCTGGCCCGGTGGCCGCCGACGAGAACATCTTTCTCAATCCCGGTGCCCAGCTCGCAGGCGAAGTGGAAGCGATCGTCGAGCGCCTCGCCGCGGCGTCCGGAGTTCTTCCGGCGTCGACGCAAGCGGATTCGGAGTCGTACTACGCGTGCGCCGACGGACAATCGGTCGACCGCACCCAAAGCGCGCTGCTCTTGCGGACCGGCGCGGTGTGTGTCCTCGCAAGAGCCCTTGGATGGCACGGATCGGCACTCACCGCGCTACGGATCCGCCAGATCCATGAGGGCATCTTTCTGCCGGTCTTCGGGGCCGAGCAGACGCTCGGATTTCGCACGCCACCGGAGCGCGGCGAGCATCGAATCGACGACGGCGTCATCTACCCGATCTGGGTCGTCGACGGACCAGGCCGACCGCCGCGAACAGTCCCCCGCCATGGCGTGGTGGCAAACCAGGTTCTGCGTCGCGTCGAGGAGGCGTGCCGCGACTACGAGCTGGCGGTTTCCACGATCGAGCGAAACGCCGACGGGACTAGCTTCTTGTCGGCGATGGTCGAGTAGGGTTCAATGACGTCACAGGGAGGGACCGCCATGTCGCCCACGCAACCCTCCGGCCCGATCGCTCCATTCGCTGTCGGGTTGGACACGATGATCTTTCACGGCCAACCAGTTAGCCTCGCCTCGGATATCGGAGCGCTTACGCTGCTCCACGGCGCACTCCAGTCGGCGATCGCGTCGATGGACGACGCATGCGCAGTCGAGGCGGCCTACGACAGCGCCGTCGCGAGCCTCTCGGCCGGCGCCTGACGCGCCGCAACTCGACGCCGACCCTGACGCCGCGCCAATCGCGCCGCAAAAAGATCAGGGTTGCCACGGCGGCCTGCGTTCACCACTGTCTGGGCCCGAGTGCAGGGGCGTGGACTAGCGACGCGTTGGGCGCCCGCCACTGTGGTGGCGGTCGCTTCCCTGATGCCGGTCGCGCCCGCGGCGGGCGCCGCGAAGCGCGCTGACCTGGCCGTCAAGACGCCGAAGGTCAGCGTCACTGCGGTGCTGCCCGCCAAGCCGATCGAGCTGTCGGGCACCGTCCGCAACGGCGGCAAGGCGACGGCGAAGGCCTCGACGCTGCGCGGCTACCTCGCCAAGGGCGCCAAGCGCAGCAAGACCGACATCCAACTGCTCGGCAAGATCGCGGTGAAGCCGGTCAAGGCGGGCAAGACGCTGAAGGTCAAAGGCACCGTCATGGTCCCGGCGACCACGCCGACGGGCACGTACCGCGTGATCCTCTGCGCCGACGACGCCGGCAAGGTCAAAGAGAGCAGCGAGAAGAACAACTGCCTGGCGGCCTCCGGGACGCTGACGGTGCTGTCGGCGCAAACCACGCCCGGCGTGATCCCCGGCGGCTCCACGCCCGTCCCCGGAGCGGGCGGCAACCCGGCGCCCGGCGGTGGCGACCCCGGCCCCGGCGGCAACCCCGGCCCAGGCCCTGGCGGTGGCGACCCGGGACCGACTGGCCCGAACCCCACGACGCCCGGCCCGACCACGTCAGCAGCGCTGCGCCGATCACGAACTGCGCGATCAACACGATCACGAGCACGCGGTACGAGAGCTTGGCGGGCTCGT
>JAEYAL010000016.1 GCA_023404805.1 Actinomycetes bacterium
GCGCCGGGGGGGGGGGGGGCGGGGGCGGGGGGGGGGGGCGGGGCCACCCGGGCCGGCCCCCGCGGCGCTTGAAGAGTTCGCGCCGTACCGGTGAGCCGCGGCTAGTCTCGGGCTGACGACTCCCGAAGTCCCGAGGCGACCCGACATGCCACTCACCGGAACGTACGAGCCCAGCACGAGCAACTGGGCCCGCAAGCAGGCCGAGACCTACGAGGCCTCCGGCGGCACAAAGGGCACGACCCTGCAGGGCAAACCGGTCGTGCTCGTGACGTCGGTCGGGGCCAAGTCAGGGAACCTGCGCAAGCACCCGGTGATGCGCGTCGAGCACGACGGCCAGTACGCCGTGGTCGCCTCCAACGGCGGCGCCACGACCAATCCGACGTGGTTCAACAACCTCGTGCAGAACCCGCATGTCGAGCTGCAGGACAAGACCGAGCGCCACGACTACGACGCCCGCCGCATCGAGGGCGACGAGCGCGCGGTCTGGTGGGAGCGCGCGCTGGAGGTCTGGCCCGCGTACGCGGACTACCAGACTAAAACCGACCGGGAGATCCCGGTCTTCCTGCTTACGCGCCGCGACGGCTGACGCGCGCCGCGCATCGCAGGCGCGCTCCGGACCGATGAGTTTCAGGCGGCGCCGGCGTCTACCCCGATGAAGGCTGCGGCTGGTCGCCGCATGCCAACCAAGGAGCACCCCATGGTCACCGGCATCGTCCCCAACCTCTGGTTCGACGGCAACGCCCAAGAGGCGGCGGAGTTCTACATCTCCGTCTTCCCGAACTCCAAGGTCAACGCGATCGCGAACTACACGGAGGCTGGGCCTGGCACGCCGGGTTCCGTGATGACCGTCGACTTCACGGTCAACGGGCAGCGCGTCATCGCGATCAACGGCGGGCCGCAGTTCACCTTCAGCGAAGCGATCTCGCTCATGGTCGAGTGCGAGACGCAGGAGGAGATCGACACCTACTGGGACGCGCTGACAGCCGACGGCGGGCAGGAGAGCGTCTGCGGCTGGTGCAAGGACAAGTACGGCCTGTCGTGGCAGATCTGCCCGGCCGGCATGGACGAGCTGTTCTCCGACCCTGACACCTCAAAGGCCTACCGCGCCTCGCAGGCGATGTTCGGCATGAAGAAGATCGACATCGCCGAGCTCCAGCGCGCCGCTGAGGGCACGCCGGCGTAGGCCGCCGGCTGCTGAGGCTCGCGCCGATCGGGGAGCCGCAACGAGGAGCGCGGTCCGGCGGTGGCGCAGAGCGCCCGCCCGCCGGACCGGCTGTCTGCGTCAGGACAGCAGCGAAGAGAGGTACTGCGCGGCGCCGCTGACGTCGGCGCTCTGTGTCGGCACGGAGAACGACGTGATCTTGTCGCCGCCGTCGAAGCCCCACTTGCCGCGCTTGTCGATCTCGACGAGGACGCCCGTCTCCTGCGGCGTCGTCACGAACGTGACCTCGACCTCGTTGATGCGCCCCTGGCCGTGGAACTCGTACTCGGCGTAGACGCCGAGCTGACCCTGCAGGTGGCCGGCGCGAGCGTTGCCCTCTTCGAGATCGGCCTCCTTGAGGTAGAAGCCGAGCTGCTGCAGCGCCCCGAGGACGGCGTTGTGCGACGGCAGCGCGTGCACGGTGACCGGGTCGAAATCCGATGCGTCACGAGCCGACGCGATGTCGAGGCGGGTGCGCAAGCCGAGTTTGATGCCACCCAGGTGCGTGCCGCCGACGAGGTTCGGCGGGCAGTCCCACGGCACGGCGATGTCGAACGGCAGCTGCAGGGACTGGCCTGCGGCGACGACGCCGGCGTTGCTCAGCTCGAGGTGGCCGAACTGCTTGTTGATCTTGTATTCGCTGTCGTCGGTCTCGCGCTCGGCGACACACTCGAATGACAGTTTGAGGCCGCGCATGTCCTGCTCGCGGTCGCCGCCGGTGATGTTGACGGTGCCGCTCAGGGAGCCGCCCGGGACGATGGCGGCCTGCGAGAGGACGGCGTCGACGGAGGCGCCGCCGACTCCGAAGGCGTCTTTCATCTTCTTGAACATGTCGTCGATTCTTACGGCCGGCGCGGCAGCACATCGCAGGTTCGCCAGCGCATGCGTGTGACCCTTGCGTAAACCCACTTGGGAGGAGCGGCGCGCCGGACGATCGATTGATGAAACGGTGTGCGCGTGCCGACGACCGACCGCCGACGCCAACGACGCCTGCTCCCTGCTTGGGCGGGAGTTCACGTCCTCGTGGGGGCCATCGCCCTGAGCTCCGTGGGAGCCTCCGGCGCGAGCGCGGCAGCCAAGCCGAAAGCGCCCAAACTGACGGCCCTGCGCTGCGTCCCGGCGACCTCGGCGGCATGCAAGGCTGGCGTGCGGATCGAGGTCGGCGACGACGTCGCCCTCAGCGGCCAGCGGCTCGCCCGCAACCAGAAGGTCACGTTCAAGTGGTCGAAAGGCAAGACGACGGGGAAGCTCCGCCGCGCACCGGGCGCCTGGCTCGTCCGCGTCCCTGCGGGGACGAAGCCCGGCACGCTGAGCGTCTCCGTCAAAGACCGCCACGGCCGCACGTCGAACCGCAAGCGGCTCAAAGTCATCGCGCAGATCGCGGACCCGGCTCCTGGCGCAGGCGGCGCGGCGCCGGCGGCGACCGGCCCAGCGGTCGGCCGCAACGGCGTGCCCGAGGCGTTCAAGGGCGTCGGGCTCTGGGTCGTCGACTTGCCGGAAGCCGATGGCGGGGGAGCCGATGCGCTCATCGCTCGAGCGCGGGCGAGCGGCGCGCAGACGATCCTGCTCCGGCTCCCCGACGCGGGCCGCGGGCTCGGCGAGTTCAGCAGCTCGCTCGTGGCATCGCCGAAGGCCGGCGGCGTCCGGCTCTGCGCGTGGCAGTACATCTTCGGCGACGACCCGGAAGCAGAAGCGGCGGCTGCGGTCGACGCCGTGAAGGCCGGCGCGGCCTGCCTGGTGATCAACGCCGAGTCGCACTACAACGGCAAGTACGCCCAGGCGCAGCGCTACATCAACGCGCTCAGGGCCGGTGTGGGAGCCGACTATCCCGTGGGCGTCACCTCGTACCCGCGGCCCAAATCGCATCCCGACGTGCCGCTGTCCGTCTTCCTGGGGCCGGGCGGCGCCCAGGTCAACCTGCCGCAGGTCTACTGGTCGACGGCGAAGACGACGGCGGTGGCCCTCAGCATCGACACCGCCAAGGGCAACCGGATCTACGGCCGGCCGATCGCCCCGCTCGGCGAGACGGCCGGCGCGACCTTCGACGAGGCGCAGGCGTTCCGGTCGCTCTGGGCAGGTTTCGGCGCGGTCGGTCTCGGCTGGTACCGCTGGCGCGACGCCTCGGGCGAGCTCTGGCGGGCGCTTGGCGAGGCGACGCCAGCCTTCGACGCGCCGGGGGAACCAGGCTGGGAGCGGTACGGCCCGGGCGACAGCGGCGACGGCGTCCGCTGGCTCCAGCGGCATCTCGCGGCGTTCGATCCGAGCGTTGCGGTCGACGGTGTGTTCGGCGACGGGACCACAGCTGCCGTGCGCGCGTTCCAGACGAGCCGCAGCCTGCCGGACACCGGCGCCGTGGCCGACCAGACTTGGCCGAAGCTGCTCGAGCTCACGCCCAAGCCAGGCTGAACGTGGGTGCGGGTTGGCGCGTCCCCCGATCGTGTCGACCGGCACACTCCGCATACCAAGGGTTTTTCAGTAGCCTGATCGGATGTCCCGCTTCCGCCCCTGGGCGTGTGCCCTGGCGCTCGGCCTCGCTGCCGGCCCGATAGCTGCGGTGTCGCCCGCGGCCGCCCTGCCGCCGAAAGCGCCCGCGTCAGTCACGCTCGACGAGTTCTACGCGCCGCCGGCCAGCGCCGTGCCGGGCGCGGCGGGTTCGGTCGTCTGGTGGGGCGATATCGCTGACGGCGATCCCTCCGGGCTGGCGAACGCGGCCACGAGCCGCCGCGTGATCTACCGCTCGACGTCGATCGGCGGGCGGGCGAACGTCGCGTCGGCGTCGGTGTTCGTCCCGGCGGGCCAAGCGCCGGTCGGCGGCTGGAAGATCGTCGCGTGGGACCACGTCACCACGGGCGGCGCCGACCACTGCGCGCCGAGCCGGACGTCGCGAACGCTGCCGGGCTCGACGAGGGCCAACCCGGAGTTCGAGCGGATGACGCGCAGCGGCAGCCTCCTGAACGACCTGCTGCGCCGCGGCTACGTCGTCGTGCGCCCCGACTACGAAGGCATCGGAACGCCTGGGCCGCATCCGTACCTGATCGGCCGCTCGCTGGCCCGCGCCACCGTCGACGCGGTCCGCGCGGCCCGCGAGCTCGTGCCGGGCTCCAGCAACCAATACGCCGTCGCCGGCCACTCGGAAGGCGGCATCGGCGCGCTGTGGACGTCGCATTACACGGCGTCGATGGCGCCTGAGCTGGCGCTCAAGGCGACGCTGGCCGCGACGCCGCCGATCGACAACAAGACGCTGCTCTTCGAGGCTGCGGCCGCCACCGGCCTCGGCGGCTTCACGCCGCTGGCGGCGCTGATGGTGAACGGCGCGCGCCTCGCCGACCCGGCCCTCGGCACCGCCTACGACGCGAACCTGCTCTCTGGCGACGGCAAGCGGCGCTTCGCCGACATCGAGACGAAGTGCCTCGGCGAGTTCGACACCATGTCGCTCGGCGGGATCAGCATCCCGCGCATGTTCGGCTCGGGCTACCCGGCGGCCAAGCCGCTGCTGCGCGCCGAGCTCGACCGCAACGAGTTCGGCGCCGCGAGGCTCGGGCCCGAGCCGGTGCGCGTCTACTCTGGCGGCCTCGACGGCCTCGCGTGGTGGTCGATGATCCGCGCGACGGTGAACCGCCAGCGGGCCAGGGGCGCCGACATCACCTACAAGCACTACGCGCTCGGAACCCACCCGAACATCACCGACACCAACATCGGCGGCCGCGACATGGCGCGGTGGCTCGCAGCGCGGCTCGGCTAACGCCGCGCCCCGCCGCCCCTCCGGCGAAACGGACCGCGGTCCAGGGTCGCGAAACGACACCGATCTTGAGTCTGTTCTCCGGTGCGTCGGCTCAAGCTGAAACGGACCGCGGTCCAGGGTCGCGAAACGACACCGATCTTGAGTCTGTTCTCCGGTGCGTCGGCTCAGCCGTGCAGGTGGATGCGCTCGCCCTGCGCGCCGACGATGAGGATCACCTCGACGGGGCCCGAGCCCGCTGCGGCGCCGAACCAATGCGGCGTCCAGGTTGAGAACTCGACGGCTTCGCCCGGGTCGATGGTGAAGTCGTCGTCGCCGAGGAGCAGCCGGAGCCGGCCGCTCAGGACGTAGAGCCAGTCCTGGCCTTCGTGGACGGGCAGTACTTCCGGGGGCTTCGTGCGCTCAGCACTGATCACCACCTTGTAGGCGTGGAGGCCGCCGGCCGTCTGGCGGCGGGTCAGCGGCCAGAGGGTGAGGCCGTCGAACGTCTTCGGCTGCGCGCGCACCCGCGGGTCGAGCGCAGGCTGCGCGCCGAGGAGGTCGTCGGTGCGGACGCCGAGGGCGGCGGCCAGCGCGGGGACGTGGTCGAGCGCGAGCCTCCGCTTGCCAGACTCCAGCCGGCTCAGTGTCGAGAGGTCGATATGCGCGCGGTCGGCGACCTCCTGGAGCGTCAGCCCCTGCTCCGTGCGGAGCTGGCGCATCCGCCGGCGGACGCGCGCTTCGAGCGGTTCGGGTTCTTCGCTCGACGCAGGCGGCGTGGTGTCGTGGGCATGAGTCACGCGCCGAAGTGTTGCGCGCCGCAGGAGCGCTCGACCGCCTGGTTTGCCAATTCCGCAAGTTCGCTTGTCAGCTCAGGCCCCGATGCTCGACGGTGCAGGCATGGACTTCACGTGGGACTGCATCGTGATCGGCGGCGGCGCAGCCGGCCTCAGCGCGGCGCTCGTGCTCGGCCGCGCACGGCGCCGCGTCCTGCTGCTCGACGCGGGCGGCCAGAGCAACCTCGCTGCCGACCACATCGGCGGCCTCCTCGGGCAAGACGGCCGGTCTGCTGCCTCGTTCTACGCGGTTGGCCGCACGGAGCTGGCGGCGTACCCCTCGGTCGTGGTGCGCGACGTCCCGGCGGCCCGGGCCGTAACGGCGGGAGCCGGGTTCGAGGTTGCGCTGGCTGACGGCGCGGGCGAGAGCGCGGGCCGGCTCGTCCTCGCGACCGGCGCCGACTACCGCTACCCGGACGTGCCCGGTGTCGCAGAGCGGTTCGGCGGCGCGGTCTTCCACTGCCCGTTCTGCCACGGCTGGGAGGTCCGCGGCGGCCAGCTCGGGGTGCTTGACCCGGGTCCGATGGGCGCGGCCCGGGCGCTGCTGCTCAGCGCCTGGAGCGACGACGTCACGCTCTTCACGGACGGTCCGGCCAGCGTCGCGGCCGAGGAGCGCGCCCAGCTCGACGCCGCCGGGATCGCCGTCGACGAGCGCGCCGTGGCGGGCCTCGCAGGGC
>JAEYAL010000169.1 GCA_023404805.1 Actinomycetes bacterium
CGGGCCGGTCGCGCCGGCGTCGCCCTTGGCGCCAGCAGCGCCCGCCGGACCGGTCTCGCCGGGCGTCCCGGCGCCCTGCGCCTGGAAGTTGCGGACCGTCGCGGGGTTGATGTCGGCAGCGCGGATCGAGCCGTTCTTGATGTCGTCGCCGGTGATCGTCTCGTTCTTGATCTGCGCGCCCGTGATCACCGTGGCGGCGTACGCGGTGCTGGACAGCGCGATGCCGGTGGCGGCGACCGCGATGATCGTCGAAGGAGCGTTGCGCGTGGCCGCACGGCGCAGCCGGGTGATGGGAGTGACGTGCATGAGCGAGCCCGGGAAGTCGGAGGGGTGGGAAGGAGGTTCAGCCGCAGGCGAGCCGAGCGCCTGCGAGTACTCCCCCGATCGGGACAACGCCGCACCGTCAAAAGGTTTGATGGCCGGATGAACAGCTGCGCGGGTTGGGCGGAACTCGGCGTTGGGTGTCGGATCTGGCTGCGGGCTTGAGCGCCGGGGCGGGTGGCGCTCCTCCGCTCGCTTGTCGCCTGCGCCTTGGTGGGGCGGCGGCCGTGAAGCGCCGCACCGGAAAACGGACTCAACATCGGGGTCGTTTTACGACCCTGGACCGCGGTCCGTTTAGCCAGGGGCCCGCGTCTGTCGACATTCACGCCTAAAACCGGCGCTGACCCCGCCGGCGACCAAGCCCCGCCGGCACCCTCCAAACCTTGACACAGTCGTGGTAAGGTTTGGCCCTATGAGCAGCCCGACCGCTACGTTCACTGACTTCAAGGTCGCCGACATCACGCTGGCCGACTTCGGCCGCAAGGAGATCGAGCTCGCCGAGCACGAGATGCCCGGCCTGATGTCGATCCGCGCCGAGTACGCGGCTTCGCAGCCGCTGGCTGGCGCGCGCATCATCGGCTCGCTGCACATGACGATCCAGACGGCCGTCCTCATCGAGACGCTCGTCGCACTGGGCGCCGAGGTCCGCTGGGTCTCCTGCAACATCTTCTCGACGCAGGACCACGCTGCTGCCGCGGTCGCGGTCGGCCCGAACGGCACCATCGACAACCCGCAGGGTGTCCCGGTCTTCGCCTGGAAGGGCGAGACGCTGGAGGAGTACTGGTGGTGCACCGAGCAGGTCGTGAACTGGCCGGGCGAGCCCGCCAACATGATCCTCGACGACGGTGGCGACGCCACCATGCTCATCCACAAGGGCACCGAGTACGAGGCCGCTGGCGCCGTGCCGGATCCGTCGACGGGTGAGTCGGAGGAGTTCCAGGTCTTCCTGACGCTGCTGCAGAAGAGCCTCGCCGAGGACCCGCAGCGCTACACGAAGATCGGCCAGGCCATCAAGGGCGTGACCGAGGAGACCACGACCGGCGTCCACCGCCTCGTGCACATGGCTGAGGCGGGCGAGCTGCTCTTCCCGGCCATCAACGTCAACGACTCGGTCACGAAGTCCAAGTTCGACAACCTCTACGGCTGCCGCCACTCGCTCGTCGACGGCATCTTCCGCGCGACCGACGTCATGCTCGCCGGCAAGCTCGCCGTCGTCTGCGGCTTCGGCGACGTCGGCAAGGGCTCGGCTGAGTCGCTGCGCGCCCAGGGCGCACGCGTCGTCGTCACCGAGATCGACCCGATCTGCGCGCTCCAGGCCGCGATGCAGGGCTACACCGTCGACACGATCGAGAACGTCCTCGACAAGGCCGACGTGTTCATCACGACGACCGGCAACAAGGACATCATCACCGGCGAGCACATGGCCGGCATGAAGCACAACGCCATCGTCGGCAACATCGGCCACTTCGACAACGAGATCCAGGTCGCCCGCCTCGCTGAGCTTGGTGCCGAGCGCATCAACATCAAGCCGCAGGTCGACGAGTGGAAGTTCCCGGACGGCCACTCGATCATCCTCCTCTCCGAGGGCCGCCTGCTGAACCTCGGCAACGCCACCGGCCACCCGTCGTTCGTGATGTCGAATTCGTTCGCCAACCAGACGATCGCCCAGATCGAGCTGTGGACGAAGAACGAGGACTACGACAAGCAGGTCTACGTGCTCCCCAAGCACCTCGACGAGAAGGTCGCCCGCCTGCACCTCGACGCGGTCGGCGCCAACCTCACCGTGCTCTCGCAGGAGCAGGCCGACTACATCGGCGTCAAGGTCGAGGGCCCGTACAAGCCCGACACGTACCGCTACTAGTCCCGGTCACCAGCCCGGTGACGGGCTGAACGTAAGCTCTGCGACGGGCCTCCTTCGGGAGGCCCGCCGTCGTTTCGGGTACCGGCGATTTGTGAACTCGGGCGGCAACGCTGGGCAGCCGTGTCCGGCTCGCGTACGGTAGCGCCTATGCGCCACGCCGCCCGCCGCCGCTCCCTACGCTCCGCCGCTGTGCTGGCGGTCGCCGCGCTCGCCGCCGTGCTGCTCGGCGGGTGCGTGAAGATCAAGACCGGGACGATCACGCAGCCCGGCAAGATCGGCGCGCTCAAGGTCGAGCACACCGTCTGCATCGTCCTGGACACGGGCACGTCCGGCAACTGCCCGGCAGCGGCGACCTCGTCGACGGCTGAGGGCGGCGCGCAGATGCTCGTCGCCTACCGCGTCCCGACGTGGGCGCCCGAGCCCGCATCGCCGGTCTTCACGTTCGGGTCCACGCACCTGAGCTTCACGCGATCGGCCAGCTACGAGACCCAGCTCGCCTCGCTGCTGGCCTCGCCCGGAACCCGCTGGTACGGCTACGTCTCGGCGCCCGCGCCGGCGATACCTTCAGGCTCGTCGGTGCAGGGGCCGCTGACCACGACGTTCGACCTCCCCGACACGCAGACCGCGCAGTTCTCGCACTTCACCGTGACCGGGTTCCGGCTCGTCGGGTCGGGCGCCACCGCGGACCGCGACGTCGTCTGCGGCCTCGACATCGCGGGCGGCGGCGACGCCTTCAAGGCGGAGTGCTCATCGGGCTGGTGGCCGAACACCGGCGCAGGCGACACCAGCCCGTCCGACAACGACCAGGAGATCTTTCCGCGCAACCGCATCGTCTTCACGGCTCCGGGCGCGACCGAGATCACGTCCGGCACCTCGGCGCCGGTGCCGTTCAAGGCCAAGGGCTCGGTCGCGTTCCTGGCGGTCAACAACGTGCCGCTCGCCGCGACGACCACGGTGCCCGGCGCCACGGCCACGCCGCACGCCTCCTCGTTCAGCCTCGCCGGCGACCACGACATGCCGGTGGCGGTCGCCGTCCCGGCCGGCACGCCGCCGGGCGACTACGCCGTCACGCTCCGCGCTGGCAGCGACGCCGGCTCGCGATCGAGCACCGCGACCGTCCGCGTCGTCGCGCCTGGCAGCGGGACTCCCGGCGGGGGCGGCTCGATGCCTCCTGCTGGCACGACGCCCGCCGGTACGACGCCCGCTCCGACCACACCCGGCGGCGCCACACCCGGCCCGGGCGGCACCCCGCCGCTCGCGGCCACCGACCTGCGCACGTTTGAGAGCAGCGTCGCCTCCGCCGCAGCGACGCTCGGCGGAGCCAGCGCCCGCGCCGACCTGCGTAACGGCAAGCTCCGGATCAAGGTCCGAGCCTCGCGCCGCGGCTACATCGAGGCCACGCTGAAGGACGGCAGCACGCTGCTCGCCAAGGGCCAGGTCGCCGCCAAACGCAAAGGCCTCGCGCTCGTGAAGCTCAAGCTGCGCCCAGCCGGCCGCACGGCCCTCAGCGGCAACACGGCCGTCACCGGCACCCTCACCGTGCGCTTCAAGCCGCGCGGCAAGCCGCTCCAGAAGACGTCGGTGGTCGTCACCATCCCAGCCACGTAGCCTCGGCAGGCGCGGTTGCCCCGCGGTCGGCGCCCGCAGTAGCGTGGCGGCCATGCCTTACGACGAGGAGCTCGCCTTCCGCCTGCGCGCCCGGCTGGAGACGATCGACGGGATCACCGACAAGCGCATGTTCGGCGGCCTCGCCTTCCTGCTGCACGGCAACATGCTCGTCGCCGCGTCCAGCAAGGGGAACCTGATGCTGCGCGTCGACCCCGAGAAGGCCGACGAGCTCCTCGAGCGGCCGCACGTGGTCCCGATGGAGATGGGCGGCGGCCGCAAACCGAAGGGCTGGCTGCGCGTCGAGGAACCGGGCTACGAGCGCGACGAGGACCTCCAGGGCTGGATCGACCTCTGCCTCTACTACGTGCGGACGCTGCCGCCGAAGTAGGCCGTTAGAGCGGCCGCGGCGCGGGCGGCTCGACGGCCTTCGGCAGCGGCCCGGTCGGCGTCGCCGTCGACGGGTGCGCGAGCTCGGGCGCCGTCTCGTCGATCCCCATCTTCTCGTGGAGCCTGCGCAGCGGCGCGGGCGCCCACCAGTTCCACTCGCCGAGCAGCTTCATCAGCGCCGGCACGAGCAGCGCGCGCACGATCGTGGCGTCGATCAGCACCGCGACCGAGGTCCCGATGCCGATCTGCTTGATGAAGATGATCTTGGAGGTCGCGAACGCGCCGATCGCGACACAGAACAGCAGCGCGGCGGCGGTGATGATGCGGCCGGTGCGCTGGAGGCCGACGGCGACGGCCTCCTCGTTGTTCAACCCCGCATCCCGGCCTTCCTTGATGCGCGTGAGCAGGAAGACGCCATAGTCGGTCGACAGGCCGAACGCGAGCGCGAGCAGCAGCAGCGGCTGGGTGCTCTCGATCCCGCCCTGGCTCTTGAAGTCGAGCAACCCCTCGAGGTGGCCGTCCTGGAAGATCGCGACGAGGATGCCGAACGCGGCGCTGATCGCGAGCACGTTCATGATCAGCGACTTGATCGGCAGCACCACCGACCCGGTCATCAGGAAGAGGATGATCATCGTCGACCCCGCGATGATCGCAAGGGCGTAGGGGAGCCCAGCCTGAAGCGAGTCGAGCTGGTCGACCATTCGCGCCGATTGCCCAGCGACATAGGTTGGCCCCACCTCCTGCACGCCGCGGATCTCCTTGATGAGGTCGAGCGTCCGGGTGTCGAGCATCCCGGTCTTGGAGGTCACGTCGAACTGCCAGATCTGGGCGACATCGATCGCCTGCGGGGTCGATACGGACTTCACGCCCGGCAGGTCGGAGATCTCGTCGACGTACCGCTCGACCTCCGGGGCGTTGGCCTCCGGGGTCTGCGAGATCACGACCGAGATCGGGTCGGTGCCGACGGTCGAGAAGCGCTCGCGGATCGTGTTGTCGATCTCCTTCGTCGGGTTGCCGTCGGGCAGCACGCTGGCATCCACGCCGGTGAACTGGATCCGCAGGAACGGCGCCCCAGCCATCAGCAGCACGGTGCTCGTGACCAGCGTGACGACGACCGCGTGCCGCATCACCCAGCGCGAGAGCCGGTACCAGAAGCCCGAGTTCTCCTTGATCTCCGCGTGCTGCCAGCGTTTGGGCGCGAGCGAGTTGACCCGCGGGCCGAGCACGTAGAGCAGGGCGGGGAGGCCGATCAGCGTGAGCGACGACGCCACCAGGGCGGTCACTGATCCGCTGATCGCCATCGAGACCAGGAACTGCTGCGGGAACACGAGCAGCGAGACGAGCGCCGCGGCGACCGTGAGCGAGCTGAAGAGGACCGTGCGCCCAGCGGTGTGGACCGTCTGGGAGATCGCCTCTTCCTTGGTTAGCCCCCGGCCCAGCTCCTCGCGGAACCGCGAGACGACGAAGAGCGAGTAGTCGATCGCGAGGCCGAGGCCGAGCGCCGCGGTGAGGTTCAGCGCGAACACCGACAGGGGGATCGCCTCATTGACCAGGCGCAAGATGCTCAGCGTCGCGGTGATCGTGACGATGCCCAGCGCGAGCGGCAGCAGCGCCGCGACCACGCCGCGGAACACGAACAGCATGAGGATGAACAGCAGCGGCAGCGCGAGCGACTCGGCGGCGCCGAGGTCGGCGACGGTCTGGTCGGCGATGGCCTGGGCGGCTGGCGCCGGGCCGCCGATATGCACGTCCTTCTCACCCGCGAACGCCTCTTCGAGGCGTTTGCCGATCGGGGCTTCGTCGAGCACGGGCTTGCCGAAGATGGCGATCAGGCTGAGCTTCTCGTCGGTCGAGGCGAAGTCGACGGCGGATCGCGTGTGGCCCTTCTCCTTGGCCTCCTCCGCCAGCTTGTCCATGTCGCTGATCGTCGCGACGCGGGCGACGCTCGGATCCTTCTTGATGCGGAGCTTCAGCTCGCGGACTCGCGCGAGCCCCTCGGGGCTGCGGGCGCCGGTGGGGGTGTCGACGAGGATGAAGAGGCCCGGCGCGGCGCGGCTGCCCGCGACGGCTTCAAACAGCGTGCTGGCCGTGGTCGAGTCGGCCTTGGGGACGACGAACGCATCGCCGGGCGGCAGGCGCTGCGCGAGGCTGCCGCCGTACGCGGCGGTGATGAAGAAGAACAGCACCGCCGCGATGAGCACGCCGCGCGCGCGGCCCAGGGCCAGTCGGGTGAGCGCGTCGAACATCGGGGAAAGGCGTGGCTAGCGGGTGCGGCGCGGGACGGCGCGCGCACCGGCAGAGTGTAGGTGTCGGAAGATGCCTGCGTGCCGCACCTAGAAAGCACATCGGAAGCTCGTGGCGAGGCTGAAGGCGCGGGCGCGCCAACGGACCGGCCGCCGGCTGCCAAGCGGCGCGCGCTCCTGCGCCTTGCTGGCCTGCTGCTGGCCCTGGGCGGGCTGGCCGTGGTCTTCATCGCGGGCGGCGTGATCGGCACCGCGCGGATCCGCGGCTGGGTCGAGCCGCTCGGCGCGTTCGGGCCGCTGCTCTACATCCCGCTTTCGGCGGTTCTCGGCACGCTCTTCGTCCCCGGCGCCGTGCTCGCGGCGGCGGCCGGGTTGCTGTTCGGGCCGTGGGTCGGCGCGCTGTCGGCGCTTGCTGCGGGTACCGGCGCGGCGCTGCTGTCGCGGTCGGTCTCGGGCCGGGCCGGACAGGAGCCGTTTGATGAAGTCGCGGCGGGGAAGGTCCACGCGCTCGCAGAGCTGGCGCGCAGCAACGGGTTCGTCGCGGTGGTCGTCGCCCGGCTGGCCCCCTGGGTGCCCGACGCGCCGCTCAACCACGCGTTCGGCGTCGTCGGGCTGAGCGCCGTCACGGTGATGCTCGGCCACCTCGTCGCCGCCGGTCCACGGGCGCTCGCCTACGCCACGATCGGGGCTAACGCCGACGATCCGACCGGCACCAGCAGCCTGCTCGGCTGGACGCTCAACATCGTCACCGGCATCATCGGGACGGCCGTCCTGGCGTACGTCGTGATGCGCTACCGCCGCGTGAAGCGGGCCCGCGCGGACGCACTTACCGCACGGGTGTCCGGCCACACAGCCTCCGAAGCTACGCAGGAGTAGCATTCGGCGCGTGACCCGCGTCAGTGAGCCTCAGCCGTCTCCCACGCCTGCGCCGCGCCGACGACGGCCGATCCGTGACGCCGCCCTGAATCTCGCCGATTCCGCCGCGCGCCAGGGCCTCAAGCACCCGCTGCTCTCGCCGGGCCGAGTCGTCCGCCGGATCAGCGGGCGCGACAGCCTGCGCGACGCCGTCGAAGGCAAGACGGTCGTCGTCACCGGCGCGTCGTCCGGCATCGGCGAGGCCACTGCGCTGCAGTTCGCCGGCGCCGGCGCCAAGGTCCTCCTCGTCGCCCGCCGCGAGCTGGAGCTCGCCCGCGTCGAGACGGCCATCGAAGCCCGGGGCGGCGTGGCGCAGAGCTACACCTGCGACCTGTCCGACCGCGGCGCGATCGACGAGCTGGTCTTCCGGCTCCTCGCCGACCACGGCGCCGTCGACATCCTTGTCAACAACGCCGGGCGCTCCATCCGCCGCCCGATCGTCGAGTCGTTCGACCGCTTCCACGACTTCGAGCGCACGATGGCGCTCAACTACTACGGCCCGGTCGCGCTCACGCTCGGCCTGCTGCCCGCGATGCTCGAGCAGGGCAGCGGCCAGATCATCAACATCTCGACCTGGGCGACGCAGCTGCCGTCGCCGCTCTACGTGGCCTACACGGCCTCCAAGGCGGCGCTCGACGCGTTCACCCGCGGCACCGCCGCCGAGATGCTCGGCACGGGCGTGGCGCTCAGCTCGGTCCACCTGCCGCTCGTGCGGACGCCGATGATCACGCCCGCGCTCGACGCGTACCGCGGCATGCCGTCGCTCAGCGCCGAGGAGGCCGCGGGCCTGATCGCCGAAGCCGCGATCATCCGCAGCTCGCGCGTCGAGCCGGCCTTCGTGACGCTCGGCCACATCGGCGACGCCCTCTCCTCGCGCGGCACCGACCTCGTGATGGGCGCGATGGCCAAGGCGGGGCTGGGCCCGGCGACCGGCCCCAAGCGCTGAAGCTGCTGGCTGGACCCCGCTGGCTTCCGCGGTATGCGGGCCAGGTGGGTCCAACCAGCGGCGAGAGCCGCCGCCGTCGCCGGTAGCGGCGACGCGCCTCATTCGCCTTTCCGGTGCTTCGGCCGAGCGCGATAACGTCGCGGCCGTGGCCTTCGACTCGCTGCTTCGGACCGTCAACGACGCTGCGGACTGGGGCAGGCGCGCCGAGCGCCGCCTCGAGCCGTTCTACCGGGCGCCGCTCGACCGTTTGGTGCAGCGGCCGCTCGTCGACGGGGTGCAGTGGCTGCTGAACAGCGGCCGCGACCACGACATCACCCTCGGCCTCGCCGAAGAGCGCATCCAGCCCGGCGAGGAGGAGATCGCCGAGCGGATCACGATCCTGCTCCGCGACTGGGTCCGCACCCACTACAAGCCCGGCCACGCCCTGCGCGCCGGCAACACGAAGACGTACGGCGTCGTGCGAGCCGAGCTGCACGTGCTCCCCGATCTGCCCGAGCGGCTGCGGCGCGGCGTCTTCGCGTACCCCGGCGCCTTCCGCGCCTGGGTGCGGTTCGGTGGTCCCGGCCCGCTCGCGCCGCCGGACCTCGACGACAACGGCGTCCTCTCGATCGGCGTGAAGCTGCTCGGCGTCCCCGGCCAGAAGCTGATCGACGACGAAGCCCACACCCAGGACTTCCTCGGGCTCACCTCGCTCGTCTTCCAGTCGCCGGACGTGACCAACAACGTCGAGCTGCATGAGCACGTCGCCAAGGGCATCCCGCTCTTCTACTACGTGAATGGCAGCCCCACGCGGCTGCTCGAGTTCGCGCTGCAGGCGCTCGGCACGCGCGTCTACGCCAGTCCGCTGGAGGTGCAGTACAACAGCTGCGTCCCGTACCTCCTCGGCGACGGCCAGGCGGTCAAGTTCCGGTTCGTCCCGCAGTCGACGCCGACGCCGATCCCCCTGCGTCCCGGCCCCAACTACCTCCACGAGGCGATGGTCGAGCGGCTCACCGACGAAGACGTCGTCTTCGACCTGCTCGTGCAGCGCCAGACCGACCCGTTCAAGATGCCGGTCGAGAACGCGTCGGTGATCTGGCCGGACGAGCGCTCCGAGCCGGTGAAGGTCGCCGAGCTGCGGATCCCGGCGCAGTCCTTCAACTCCGACGAGCAGATGGCGTTCGCAGGCAACCTCTCGATGAACCCGTGGCACGCCCTGCCGGCGCACCGCCCGCTCGGCAGCCTCAACCGCGCCCGCAAGAAGATGTACGAGGCGCTCTCGAAGGACCGCCAGCGCCTCAACAGCGAGCAGCGGATCGAGCCGACGGGCGACGAGGTCTTCCCCGGGTCGCCCGCCCTGCCCCTCAGCCGCCCTGCGCCGCCAAGTACCGCAAAGCTCGCACGCCCGGCAGGAAGAAGTACGCGCCGCCGCGCACCGAAACGAACTCCGGCAGCGAAGTGACGCGCCGCCGCACCGGCCGCGCCTGGATCGTCAGCGTGCCGCCCTCCGGCCCGAGGAGCGGATCGGGGTCTTCGTAGAGGCCAGCGAACTTGGGGTTGTTGACCCAGGTGTGCTGGACGAACTCGAACTGCCGCGCGAGGTTGCCGCAGAGGCACGCGAACAGCAGCCCGCGCTCGTCGGCGTCGCCGCCGCCGTTGGAACGGGCGGCCAGCGCCTGCGCGGGCGTGATCGCCTCGCCGTAGGTGCGTCCGCGCCGCAGCAGGCGGTGGCGCTTGTTGATCGCGATCGAATCCGCGGTGCCGGGCCGCGGGTCGAGCGAGTCCCGCGGGTTCGCGCGGCGCACGTGCGCGCCGACGGGGCACTTCAGCCCCTCGGCGTCGTCGCCGTGGTAGCCGAAGTCGTTCTCCGAGCGGTGCTCCGGATCGTCCTGGTCGGGCGCGAGGGTGAGCGGCGCGCCGCTCGGCCAGCGGCCGACGATCCGCGCCGCCAGCGCCTCCCGGGCCTGGTCGCGTGTGCCGGGCGAGCGGCCGCCGTTGTGCCGCGACGCCTCGTCGGCGAACTGCCAGAACCCGGGCACGTCCTGGCTGAGGTGGCGCACCACGAGGTAGCTGCCGTTGCGGCCGAGATCGGCGAGCTCCGGGTTCTCAGCGGCCGTCGGCAGCAGGCCGTTCGGGTCGTCCTTCGGAGCGACCAGCGGCCGGTCGGTGCGCTTGCCGTACTCGTTCTCGTAGCCGAGGATGAACTCGCCGGCGGCGATCGTGTCTTCCGGGCGGCCGGGGCGCAGTCCCGCGATGGCCGGCTGCGAGATGCCGTCGTGGAAGCCGAAGTGCTCGCGCTCACCGAGCCAGTTCGTGGCCAGCTTGCGCACCGGTGACACGCCGATCGACGCTTCGCTGCCGAGCACCTTGCGCTCCAGCGCCGCGAGCTTCGCGTCGGTGGTGGCGTAGAGCAGCACGATCACGTCGATCTGCTCGCCGGGCTTGCCCCAGACCCACTGGGAGGGGTCGCGGGTCTCGCCTTCGTCGCCGAGCAGCCGGCGCCGGTGCTCATCGGTCATCCCAGCGCGGAACTCCGTCGAGAACCCGCTCACGAGCCGCTTGCCGAGCGCCTTTCCGGCGAACGCCGTGATGCCCGTCGGCGTGACAGCGATGTTCACCGCGGCGTCGGTCGGGCTGTCGCCGTCGGCGGTCGTGACCAGGTCGGTGGTGGCCGCCAGCCAGCGCGACGCCTTGGCCGGGTCGGTCACCTTCAGCAGGTGCCATGCGGCGCTCGGCAGGTGGCCGTAGCCCCAGGCCAGCAGGCCCTGGATGTCGTCCTTCTCCAGCGGTTCGCTCATACGCGTGCCAGCCATTCCTCGCACTCGGCATCCGAGAGCTCTCCGACGAGCCCGGCGCGGATCTCGGCGTTGTTGTCGATGTTCACCGCGGTCAGGTCCGGGTAGGCGGAGAACCACACCTGCGTCGGCACCTGGTGGCGGCGCAGGTAGTCCTTGAAGTTGTCCTCCTGTTTGGCGCCGCCGATCGTCAGCAGCCAGGTGCGCGGATAGCCGACTCCGTTGGAGAAGACGGCGTTGAGCCCCCACGCGACCTTGTCGATGAAGTCGTCCATGTAGGACTCCAGCGACCCGTCGTAGTTGCTGGCGAACAGCAGCCGCGTCTGGTCCTCGTCGGTGAAGACCCACCGCGCGAAGTGGATCGTCTTGACGCCGGTGAGCTGGCCGCGGTTGTAGCTGTAGCGGGTGCCGTAGTCGATGATCCGCAGCAGCAGGTTCGCGGTGAGGTTGCGGAACGGCCCCTCTTTCACGAACCCGTGCGCCGTGAACTGGTTCTGCGGCGTGTGGTCCTCCAGGGCGGCGAGCTTCTTCAGGTGCGCCTCGTCGGGCTCGATGTGGTCTTCGGTCGGGTCGGTCGCTTCCTTGGCGAGCAGGGTGCCAGCCCAGAGCGGCAGCGCCGGGATCCACAGCGGGGCGCTGGCGATGATCGCCAGCGGCGTCTTCGCGAGGCCCGGGGCGCCGCGGAGCCAATCGCCCGCCGTCCGCTCGGGCAGCGGCGCCATCGCCCAGCCCAGGTCGTGGCGGCTGTTGACGAAGTCCTGGATCGCAGCGCGGATCCGCCGCGGGCTGGCGTCCGTCCAGTCGCCCTCGTCGAGGAACTCGTCGATGGCCTCGTGCAGCAGCGCCTCCTGCTGGATCTGCTCCACCGACCGGCCCGCGGTGTTGATGTAGAGCGTGTTCGTCTGCGTGATGTGGTCGCGCAGAAACGCCTCGCGGGCCGCCGCGCTCGGCGCCCGTTTGCCGGACGGGTAGCCCTCACAGTGCCGGAACAGCCGGTCGAGCCCTTCGCCTGCGGTCTCCAGCAGGTCGGCGATGTGGGCTTCGGGGTCGCCGTCGAAGTCGGTGAGCAGGCAGAGCTTGGCCGCGTACGCGCGCCGCTTCTTCGTCGCCGCCACCGGGTCGAGGAGGACGAGGCGGCCGAAGTGCACGCCAGCCAGCTCACCGAACGGCAGCGTCGCGTTGCCGCCGGGATCGGCTTTGATCGCCTTCAGCTCGGCGGCCAGCGCCTGTTCCTCGCCCTCCCGCACATCGATGAACACCGACAGCGCGTGCTGCTGCACGCGCCGGCTGATCGGCGGGACGACCGGCGGAAAGTCGACCTGCGGGAGGTCAAGGACGGCCATCTAGAACTCCAGCGTGAAGTTGATCGTCTTGACGCCGTAGACGTAGACCACGCCGAGGTAGAGGCCGGGCGCGACCTGGCGGATCTCGTCGCGGATCGACCGGAACGGCACCAGCGCCGTCTTGGAGTAGTCGAGCACCGTCGTCGGCTTGCCGTCGGCCTTGGAGTCGTCGGCCTTCACGATCTTGGCGCCGATCAGCGGGATGCCGAACGGCAGCACCTTGTTCTTGAGCGTGAGCTTTTTGCCGTCGACGACTTTGCCCTGCCAGCCGAGGCGCAGCACCGGCGCCAGCAGCGCGGTGAGCGGGGTCCCGGTCGCGACGATCACCGTGCCGTTGCCCTCGCCGGTCGGGACCGGGCCTTCGGGGCTGGCCTTGAAGAGCGCGTCGAGCTCGTGCTGCGACATGTCGAGCAGCGCGTCGACCGTGAGCGGGGCGTGCTTGGTGCTCGCGCCGTTCGCAGACGTGGCGGCCGCGGCCTTGGGCCTGACTCTTATACACATATCCGAGCCCACGAGACC
>JAEYAL010000222.1 GCA_023404805.1 Actinomycetes bacterium
GCTATCCGCCGACGGGATGGAGGGTCGACGCGGTGGCGACGTCAGGCGATCTGCGTCTCGATCGAGCCGAGCTGGTCGATCTCGACGCGGACCACGTCGCCCGCCGCCAGGCCGACGCGCGGGTCGCGGCCCCAGCCCACGCCCTCAGGCGTGCCGGTGAGGATCAGGTCGCCCGGCTGCAGGGCCGTGATCTCGGCGATGTGCTCGACAAGCCGCGGGATCGGGAAGATCAGGTCGGCCGTGGTGGCGTCCTGGCGGAGCTCGCCGTTGACCCACGTGCGCAGCTGCAGGGCATGCGGGTCGGCGACCTCATCGGCCGTCGTGATCCACGGACCCCACGGGCAGAACGTGTCGGCGCCCTTGCCGCGGGTCCACTGGCCGCCTTCCTCGAACTGCAGGTCGCGGGCCGAGACGTCGTTGGCGACCGCGTAGCCGGCCACCTCGCCCCCGGCTCCGATGACGACCGCCAGCTCGCCCTCGTAGTCGACGAAGGACGAGGCCTCGGGGCGGCGCACCGGACCGCCCGGCGCCGTGCTCGATCGAGCGAGCTTGGCGAACACCGTCGGGGCCGACGGCACGTCGTTGCCGAGCTCCTTCGCGTGCGCGGCGTAGTTGCGGCCGATGCCGAAGATCGCGCCCGGCAGCGGCACCGGCGCCAGCAGACGGACCTCGGCCAGCGGCCACTGCCGCCCGCCGGGCGCCGGCCGCTCACCCGGCGCCACCGACAGCAGCCGCGACACCGGCCACTCCGCCGCAAACGCGCGCACCGCGACGCCCTCGACGGCGGCCGCAACGGGCGCGTCCTGGCCGGGCAGTTCAACGGTCGCAAGGCGCATGACGCGATTGTCTCAGGGGCGGGTCGCGCCGCCCGCGCCACCTTCGCCCGCACGCGAGACGAACACCGGAGGGCCGGTTCGTTATTCTTGGCGGCGTGATCGTCGCAGTCGAACAAACCACCTGGGACCTCTGGGGCCAGATCGGCGTCTGGCTGATCCTGTTCCCGCTGTTCATCGGGATCCTGGTCGTCTACATCGCTGCCCTCGTCACCACTGAGCGCCGCGACAACCAGACGCTGAACGGCCGCTGGGGTCTCGCCGCCAAGAACAAGTCCGACGGCGAGTAGCGCGCTCCGCAGCGCGTCTCCGTGGACGACCTGCGCGGCAAGCTCCTCGTCTCGCACCCGAGGCTTGGCGAGCGGTCTTTCAGCCGCTCCGTCGTCTTGGTCGCCGCCCACGATGAGGCCGGCGCTCTCGGCCTGATCTTGAACCGGCCGACCGGGCTCACGGTCACCGAGGTCGCCCCGCCCGTCGCGGAGCTGCCGTGCGACGGCGTGATCTACGAAGGCGGCCCCGTCGAGCCCGATGGCCTCGTCGTGCTCGCCGACTTCCTCCCATCGATCGAGGACCAGCTCGAGATCGACGGCACGCTCGGCCTCGTCCGCAGCGACAACGGCCCACCGTCGGAGGTCGCGCCCCACATCGACCGCTGCCGTGTCTACGCCGGCCACGCTGGCTGGGCGCCCGGCCAGCTCGAGGCCGAGATCGCCGAGCAGGCCTGGCTCGTGACGCCGCGCGTCCCCGGCGACCTCTTCAGCGAGGACGCCGATCAGCTGTGGCTCCGGGTCCTCGAGCGTCTCGGCGGCTCGTTCGCGCAGCTCGCGCATCCGCCGGACGACCCCCGCGCGAACTGACGCAGACGAGGCTCAGCGCCTCGTCGCGAATACGACATCGGCGCGCCTCGACGCACGGCATCGCCGCAGCCGATGAGGGTTGGCGCGCCAGAGTCGCGCCAGGTGGACGGATGCGTCAGTCTGTGACCGAAATCCGGTAATCCCGGACGTTCGTACCGAAAACCGACCCCGGAATGCCCAATCCGCCCCGCTGAGCGTGGGTCGCGCGGCTAGAAACCCCTTCAGGCGCGGGACATAACGCCGAATTACCGAGTACCAGGAAACCCGGTGAAACAGCTCTTGACCACGTTCGGCGCAGCCTTCGCGCTGCTCATCGCCTCGCTGGCGGTGACGCCCCCTGCGGGGGCGGCGGTCCTGCACGCCACCGGCGGCTCTGGCAACTGCACCACCGAACTGCTCGGCTGCTCGCTCAGCGACGCCCTCGCCTCCGCCGACGACGGCGACGTGATCCGGGTCCACGCTGGTGTGCACGGCATCGGCTCGGCGGTGTCCGACGCGACCCCCGGAGTCAGCGTGCAGGGCGCCCCCGATGAGCCGCGCCCCGTCATCGCGATCGCTGGCGCCGCGAGCGGCCTGCGGCTGGTCAACGGCACGAACCTCAGCGGCGTCGACATCGTCTCCACCAGCGACATCGCCGTCCGCGCCATCGGCGGGCTGATCGAACGCGTCCGGATCTCTGCGCACGGCTCGAACGTCACCGGCATCGAGCTCGGCGACGGCGCGATCGTGCGCAACAGCACCGTCAGCGCGAACGGCGCCAGCGCGGTCGGCGTGCGGGTGGCCAGCAACGGGACGCGCACCGAGCTCCGCGGCGCCTCGGTCGTCGCCACCGGCGGCGGCGCGACAGCCGCGCTCGTCGCTCCGTCAGGCCCGTGGTCGAGCAGCCTGCGGGCCGTGAACTCGGTGCTCCGCGGCTACAGCGGCGCCGGCGACGTCCGCGCCGTGACGTCGGCCTCCGAGACCGCGACGATCGTCCTCGACCACTCCGCCACCACGCCATCCGGCATCAGCGTCTCCGGCCCCGGCTCCGCGATCGACAACAGCCGTTCGCCGCTCACCGCCGATCCGCTGTTCGTCGACCGCGCGAACCTCGACCTCCGGCAGACCAGCATGTCGCCCACGATCGATGCGGGCACCGCCGACCTCGACGGCGACGGCCACGTCGACGCCGCCGACACCGCCGAAGCCGGGCCGACCGACCTCGACGGCACCCCGCGGCAGCTCGGCCTGCCCGACATCGGCTCCGACGAACGGGAGATGCCGCCGATCGTCCTGTCGGCCGAGCCGGTCGTCACGGACGGGCGCCTCGCGCTGCGCGTCGTCGTGCAGCCGCGCGGCCTGAGCACCGTCGTCACCGCCGAGTGGTCGACGGGGACCGACACCGCGACCGCGTCCGGCACCGCAGATGCGAGCGGCAACAGCCCCGTCTCCGTCGACCTGCCGCTCGCCGATGTGCCGCCCGGCTCCCAGATCGCGGTGCGCGCCCGGGCGTCGAACAGCGCCGGCAGCTCGCTGTCCGACGAGTCCACCGTGGCGGTGCCTGAGGCCCCGGTCACCACGACGATCACCACCGTCGCGCCGCCGGCGACGACCCCCGCCGCGCCTGCGCCGCTGCCGGGCGCGCTGCCGACGCTGGTGAGCGCGAAGCTGCGCTCCCACTGGGGCATCCTGGCGGTGAAGCTGCAGTGCAAACAGAAGATCTCGTGCCGCGGGCTCGTGATGCTGACGCGCCTCGGATCAGCGGCGCGCTGGATCGAGTTCAAGATCGCGCCTGGCGCGTCCAAGACCGTGTCGCTCACGCTCACGTCGGCGCAGACGCGCAAGCTCCGCAAAGACGCCGTGCGCGGCGTGCGGGTGCTGCTGGAGCTGCGCTCCACGCAGATGGGCAGCAGCTTCCAGGCGATCCGGATCAAGGGCGACCCGAAGGCGCCCGCCGCCACCGCGAAGCCGACCGCCCCGACGGCGGCGTCGAAGCGCTAGCGGCGGCGCACGCGGCCGCGACGGGCGCCAGTCGGCGGCTCAGACGGTCTGCGGGCTGAACGTGTCGCAGTCGCCTGGGGCGCCGCTCCCGAAGCCCTGCATGAACCAGCCGCGCCGCTGCTCGGAGGTGCCGTGCGTGAACGTGTCTGGGCGGACGGTGCCTGCGCGGGACTGCAGCCGGTCGTCGCCAACGGCCTCAGCGGCAGCGAGGCCTTCTTCGAGGTCGCCGGGTTCAAGCTGGCCGTTCTCGCGGGCGGCGTGGCCCCAGACGCCGGCGTAGCAGTCGGCCTGCAGCTCGGTGCGGACCGACAGGCCTTGCGGCCCCGCGCTCGCGCCACGGTTCTCCGCCTCGATCTGCTGGGTGCGCTCGAAGACGCCCGTGAGGTTCTGCACGTGGTGGCCCAGCTCGTGGGCGATCACGTAGGCCCAGGCGAAGTCGCCGGCGGCCCCGAGTTGGTCGCGCATCTCGCCGTAGAACGACATGTCGAGGTAGACGCGCTGGTCGAGCGGGCAGTAGAAGGGCCCGGCGGCACTGGTCGCCGACCCGCATTTCGTCTCGACCGCTTGGCGGTACCGGACGATCTGCGCGCGGGTGTACTGCTGACCGGCGTCCGCGAAGAGCCGGGTCCAGACGTCCTGCACGTCGTTGGCGACGGCCGCCGTGAACTGGGCGAGCTCGTCGTCCTCCGGGGTGTCCGGGTAGGCGCCGGTGCCCTGCTCGGCGGCAACGGCCTGATCGAACTCCATCGGCACGTCGAACTTGCCGCCGGAGGCCAGCGTGAGGACGAGGACCACGACGATGGCGACCAGGCTGACGCCTCCGCCGCCGACGGCCGCCCCACGGCGCCGGCGCGGCGGACCACCCGCGTCGATCATGTCGCCGGCGCCCGCGCCGCGCGTCCACTTCATGCGTGCGCCTTCGTCATCGCCCGGCACGGTATCGAGCGGCGCGCGGCGGCTCCGTGCGATCGCCCGGCGGTGGCGGGCGGCATCTCGGATACCGCGCGCCGAACCGGGCGTGGCCGCTCGCTTGTTGGCGCCTCGCCGGTCCATTAGGGTCCATTGCCCATGCGCAGCGTTCGGACTCGCTTGCTGCTGACTGCCGCGTTCGGACTCCTGTTGGCGCCCGGAACGGCCGCCGCTGCTTTCACCTCGACGGGGTCTCTCTCTGCCGCGCGCAGCCAGGCCGGCGCGGTCGCGCTGCCTGGCGGCGCCACCACGACCTCAGTCGTCGCGATCGGCGGGGTGAACACGAGCGGCACGCCGCTGCAGACCGCCGAGCGGTACGACGTCGCGGCCGGCACGTGGTCGGCCGCCGCGCCGCCGACGATCGCGCACGGCGGCCAGCACACGCTGCTGCTGCCGTCGGGCAACATCTTCGTCGTCGGCGGCCAGACGCTGATCCGCGGCGTGAGCGTCAACCCGACCCAGCAGCCGGAGCAGTACGACCCGGTCAAGGACGCGTGGGACGCCAGCGCGATCCAGCCGGCCGCGCGTCTGGAGGACGCCGCGTCGATCTCGACGTTCCGTGGTTCACAGCGCGTGTTCACCGCGGGCGGCGTGTCGACGGGCGGCGCGACGTTGAAGACCGTCGACGTCTACGACCCCGTCGCCGACGCCTGGGCCGGCGCGCCCGACATGGCCATCGAGCGCCGCAGCCACGCCGCCGTTGGACTCCCGGACGGGCGCCTGCTGGTCGCCGGCGGTTTCAACGCCAACGGCGCGATCGTCGCCACGACCGAGATCTACAACCCCGGCACGAACTCCTGGAGCGCGGGCCCGACCATGAGCGTCCCGCGCGCGCAGTTCACGCTCTCGCTCGTCGACGGCACCCACCTGTTGGCCGCAGGTGGCGTGACGACCGGCGGCGGCGCGGTCGCCAGCTCCGAGGTCCTCGATCCGACGCAGGTCGGCGGCACCTGGCAGCCCGCCGGCTCGATGGCCGTCGCGCGGGCGACGCCGCAGGCGACGGTCGTGCGCAGCGGCTGGGTGGTGCTGTCCGGCGGCGCGAACGCCGCATCGCTGGCGGGCATCAGCAGCGCCGAGAGCTGGACGCCCGGCAACGGCTGGGGCGGGCTCTACAACCTGCCCGGCGAGAGCCCCATCGGCGGTGCCCGGCTGAACCACTTCGCGGCGCCGATCCCGCAGTCCGACACCGTGCTGATCGGCGGCGGCGGCACGGCGACGCCCGACAACGCCGGAACCGCCGAGGCGACCGCCGTCCGCTGGACGCCCGACCAGCCCGTCGTGCCGACCACGCCGGCGCCGACCACGCCCACCTCCGAGCCGCAGCCTCAGCCCCAGCAGCCGGTTGAGGGGCGCACCTTCGTCGCCGGACGCGCGTCGGGAAAGATCTTCATCCGGATCGGCACCACCGACGAGTACCGCGAGCTCACGGAGGACGAGAGCGTCCCGTTCGGCACCGTCATCGATGCGACCGACGGGCACGTCCGCGTCACGGCGGTCGTGAACGGCGTGCTGCAGACCGCCGAGTTCTGGGGCGGCACGTTCATCGTCAGCCAAGCGAAGGACGGCTGGATCGAGGTGCGCCTCTACGGCACGCTGAAGTGCAAGAACGGCAAGCCCGTCACGAGCACCTCGAAGAAGGCCGTGCGGCTCGTGAAGCGCAAGTCCAAGCCGAAGGCCTGGGGCGACGGGAAGGGCAAGTTCCGCACGAAGGGCGTCAACAGCACCGCGAGCGTCCGCGGGACGAAATGGCTCGTCGAGGAACGCTGCACCGGCACGTTCACCAAGGTCGCGCGGGGCGTCGTCAGCGTCCGCGACTTCACCAAGCACAAGACGGTGACCGTCAAAGCGGGCAAGAACTATCTCGCGCGCCCGCGGCGCTAGGGGCAGGCGATCGGGTCTGGGCAGGGACGCGAGAACGTCTCCCGCGCAGGGCCAGCGAAGTGCATAGGCTGGCGGGGTGAGAGCCAAGCGCCAGCGACTGCGGACGACGACGTTCCTGCTCATCGCCGCGTTCTCTGCGCTGATCGCGCTGGGGGTCTATGGGCCGGGGGCGCTCGACCCGCTCGAACTCGACACGGTCGACGCCCGCTTCGACGCGCGCGGCGAGCGGCCCGCGCCCGCGTCGGTGGCCGTCGTCGGCGTCGACACCACGAGCTTCAACGAGCTCGACGACCAGTGGCCGTATCCGCGCTCGCTGCACGCGAAGGCGATCGAGAAGCTCAAGGCCGACGGCGCGAAGGTCATCGCCTACGACGTCGAGTTCATTGAGCAGACAGAGCCCGAGGAGGACACCGCGCTCATCGAGGCGGTGGATGCAGCGCGGCCGATGGTCCTCGCGGCGGGCGAGACAGGCCCAGGCGGAAAGACTCTGGTGTTCGGCGGCGACGACGTGGTCAAGAGCGTCGGCGCGCGCGCCGGGCATAGCGGCATCCGTCCGGATAACGCAGCGTTCGTGCGTTCCGTGCCGTACTCGCGCGACGAGCTGAAAAGCTTCGCGGTCGTCGCGGCCGAGACGGCGATTCGCAAGCCAGTCAGCGACAAGCGTTTCACGGAGCCAAGCGACGAGGCGTGGATCGACTACGCGGGACCGCCGGGAACGGTCCTCACCGTGCCATTCAGCCGCGTCGTCAACGGCAAGTTCGAGCCCGGCACGTTCAAGAACCGCGTCGTCGTCGTCGGGGCGACGGCGGCCACGCTCAAAGACCGCTACCCGACATCGACGACAACGCGAGACGGGCTCATGGCGGGGCCAGAGATCCAGGCGAACGCGATCGACACCGTCCTCCGCGGGCTCCCACTCCAGTCCACGCCCGCCTGGCTTGAGGTGCTGCTCGTCGTCGCGACGTCGATCGTGACGCCGCTGCTCGCAATCTTCCTGCGGTTCGGCGTCGCGTTGGTGCTGTCGCTCGTCCTAGCCGTCGCGTATCTCGTCGCGGCCCAGCTCGCGTTCGACGCCGGCTGGATCGTTCCGGTCGTCGTCCCGCTGTTCGGCTTGGCGATCGCGTCCGTCTTCTCAACCGCCGGCCACGCGCTGATGTCGGCGGCCGAGCGGCAGCGCACCCGTGACGTGTTCGCGCGGTTCGTGCCGGAGGCCGTCGTCGACGATGTCCTCGCGCAGACGGGTGACGACCTGCGGCTCGGCGGCCAGCGGCGCGAGGGCACGGTGCTGTTCTGCGACCTGCGCGGGTTCACGTCGTTCGCCGAGTGGCTGGAGCCAGACCGCGTCATCGAGGTGCTCAACGAGTACCTATCGGAGATGAGCGACGCGATCATGCAGCGCGAGGGCACGATCGTGGCCTTCATGGGCGACGGGATCATGGCCGTCTTCGGCGCGCCGCTGGCTCACGAGGACCACGCCGACCGCGCCTTGGCCGCCGCGCAAGACATGCTCACGGTGCGCCTCCCCCGCTTCAACGACTGGCTGTTCAAGCACGGCTTCGAGCACACGTTCCGCATGGGGATCGGCCTCAACTCGGGCACGGTGATGAGCGGCAACGTCGGCTCACGCACCCGCGTCGAGTACACGGCGATCGGCGACACGACCAACACGGCTTCGCGGATCGAGTCGATGACGAAGGACGAAGACGTCCAGCTGCTGGTCTCCGGCGCGACCCGCGACGCGCTCCGCGACCCCGATCTCGCCGCCGCCCTGCGGGCCGTCGCCGAGCGCGCCGTCCGCGGCCGCGAAGAGCCCATCACCCTCTTCACGCTCAACGACGCCTGAGCGCCCCGGCGCGGCTCCGCCCGTGGGCGCGAGCCGCAGAGTGCTTCGGCGTACGGGTTGGATTACCCGTCCTGGGGCCGGGTAATCCATCCCGTACGTCGGAGCCCCAGCGGTACAGGTCGGATTACCCGTCCTGGGGCCGGGTAATCCATCCCGTACGTCGGCGGCTGCCCGGAACGACCACGGGCCGCCCCGAAGGACGGCCCGTGTGGTGTCTTGGTGCCGGGTGGTGCCCCGGCGCGACTGAGAGTCGGAACTACCCGGATGCGGCAGCTCACCGCAGGTGTCCTCTTCTTGGGGACCCCTGCGTTGTTGCTTTACCGGATGCGGCAGCTCACCGCAGGTGTCCTCTTCTTGGGGACACCTGCTTTGTTGCTTTACCGGATGCGGTAACCCGAGATGGCGCGCGAGATGACGAGGCGCTGGATCTCCGAGGTGCCCTCGAAGATCTCGTAGATGCGCGAGTCGCGGTGCATGCGCTCGACGGGGTACTCGCGGGTGTAGCCCACGCCACCGAGGATCTGCATCGCCTCACCGGTCGCCCAGGTGGCGACGGTGCCGGCCTTGAGCTTGGCCATCGAGCCCTCGGCGTTCTCGAACTTCGGCTGCTCACCGCGGAAGATGCCAGCGCCCATCCAGGCGGCACGCCACACGAGGAGGCGGGCGGCGTCGATCTCCATCTTCATGTCGGCGAGCTTGAACGCGATCGCCTGGTTGTCGATGATCGGACGGCCGAACTGCTCGCGGCCCTTCGCGTACTCGAGGGCGTAGTCGTAGGCAGCGCGGGCGATGCCGAGCGCCTGAGCGCCGACGGTCGGGCGGGAAGCCTCGAAGGTCGCCATCGAGGCGTTGCCCTTGGACTTCGTGCCCTCACGGGCGCGGGCGAGGCGCTCGTCGAGCTTGTCCTTGCCGCCGAGCAGCGCCGAGCCGGGGACGCGGCACTCGTCGAGGTTGACGTCGGAGGTGTGCGAAGCGCGGAGGCCGTGCTTCTTGACCTTGGAGCCCTGCGTGATGCCCTTGGTCTCGTCCTTGGAGATGACGAACGCAGCGTGGCCGCGAGCCTTGAGGCTCGGGTCGACGGTGGCGATGACGACGTGGACGTCGGCGATGCCGCCGTTCGTGGCCCACGCCTTCTGGCCGTTGAGGACCCACTCGTCGGTCTTCTCGTCGTACTTCGCGGTCGTGCGGATCGCGGAGACGTCCGAGCCCGAGCCCGGCTCCGAGGAGCAGAACGCGGCGACCTTGACGTCGTCCTTGGTGCCGAAGCAGCGCGGGACCCACTCGCCGATCTGGTCGCCGGTGCCCTGGCCGAGGATGGCCGCGACGCCGAGGGTGGTGCCCATGATCGCCATGCCGATGCCGGCGTCGCCCCAGAAGAGCTCCTCCTGCACGACCGGGAGGGTCAGGCCGGTCGGGTCAGCCCAGAGCTGCGCGAGGCCGTCGAGCGAGTAGAGGTCGATCTTGGCGGCCTCCTGGATGATCGGCCAGGGGGTCTCCTCGCGCTCGTCCCACTCGTGCGCCGCGGGGCGGACGGTGTTCTCGGCGAAGTCGTGGATCCAGTCCTTGATGGCGAGCTGGTCCTCGTTGAGGGCGAACCCGATCTGGGTCGTCGGCGCCTCGGTCTCAGTGGTGCTCATGGTCCCTCGGGAGAGAAAAACGTGATTGAACGGGAATCGGCGGCAACGGACAGCGCCGCGATCTGAGACAAGTGTAACCGACGTTTACACCGAACGTCTACCCAACGTTCGAAAACGGGTTACGATGTCGCCGTGGCCGTTGGCGCAAGGCAATCCCAGAACCGGCGCGAGCGCCGCGCGGAGATCATCGACGCCACCCGCGCGCTGCTCGACAAACAGGGCGTCCAGGACGCCCCGATCGACCAGATCGCCCGTGAAGCCGGGATCAACAAGGCCCAGATCTACCGGTACTTCGAGAGCAAGGACGAGCTCCTCGCCCTCACGCTCGACCGGTACCTCGAGGAGCTCGACGCGCTGCTCGGCACGCACGCCACGGTGGCCGATCCCGTCGAGCGCCTCGACGAGCTGATCGCTTCGCTGATCGACTTCACCGTCGACCATCCCGCGTTCCTGGACTGCACCTTCGCCCTGCTCCGCCAGCCCGCTGGCGAGCTCACCGCCGCGATGAGCGAAGGCGCGATGTTCCGCCTCGGACGCGCGCTCGGCCGCTGCGTCGACCATCTCGCCGCCGTCCTGCGCGACGGCCACGAGGCCGGCGTGTTCGTCGCCCACGACCCCGAGACGCTCGCCAACCTGCTCTGCGCCCAAGCGCTCGGCATCATGCAGCTCCTGCGCGTCGGCGCAGGCGTGCGCATGACCGGCGGCGGCTTCCCCGAGATCTTCCCGCTCGACAAGGGCCTCGTCCGCGAGGCCTGCCGCAACGGCGTGCTCGCCAGCGTCGGCGCCAGCCGGCAGCGCGGCAAGTAGCCGGCAAGTAGCCAGGCGCTGCGGCGCTGGTCGCTCGCTTCGACGTCGAGCTACGAAGGGAACCTCGCAGGGCGGACCCGCCCGCCGCCCAGGCCGTCCCCGCCCTCGGGCAGCACACGCAGGCGGTTTGCCAGAGCGCCCAGCGGGCACCCCACAAGCCGCTGCTAGACCGCGGGCGGCCCGGCGGGTTCGTCGTCGTCGCTATGCGGCTGCTTGTTGTACCAGTCCGTCAGCCGACGGCCGAGGAGCGGCGACAGCGTCGCGGCGAGCTGGTGCGCCTCTTCGTCCGCCGCTTCGCCTTCCATGCCGAGCACGTCGTGCGCGAGGCGGCGGGCCGCGCGGCGGCGCGTCGACAGCACGAGCGCGGTGCTCATGCCGTCGGCCGTGAGCCGGAGCGGGTGGCGCTCGACCAGACCCATGGTCTCGAGGCGGCCGATCATTTCATGCGCCGACGGCGTCGAGACGCCGAGCCGGCGGGCGACCGCGGCAGCCGTCAGACGGGGCTCATCACGATCGACCTCGAAGATCGCCAGCAGGTAGCGGGCGGTCGAAACCGTCGACGCGACGCAGGGATGAGCCTCCGTCGGAGGAATGTCGTGATGCGTTCTCTGCACGAGATTGAAGACCGAGGGACTCGGAAGGCAAGAGTCCTCGTCTGACGAGGATAGACCTTGCGCCCCCGGACTGCCGGCGTTTTCTCGTTTACCGGTCATCAGGCGCGTCGTGGTGGTCGCTCGTGCCGACCTTCCAATAGCCCGTGACCTTGGCTGCCCCCTTCGCCAGACCGCGCTCCTCGCGCAGGTGGCGGCGCAGCGTGCGGGCGGCTTCGGCCTCGGTAGCGACCCAGGCGTAGCCGTCGCCTGCGGGCAGCTCCAGCGCCCGGACCGCCTCGACCAGCGCCTCGCCGGGCGTCCGGTCACCGCGGTGCAGCCACGCGAGGTCGACGTTCGGACCGGTGCTGAGCGCGACTTCATCGCCCGCGCCGCCGACCTCGATCCGCACCACGGCGCGCACGTCGCCGGGCAGCTCTTCGAGCCGCCGCGCGATCGACGGGATCGCCGTCTCGTCGCCAGCCAGCAGGTACCAATCCGGGGCGCCGTCGATCACGGCCGAGCCGCGCGGCCCGACCTGGCCGACCGTCGTGCCCGGCTCCGCGCCGGCCGCCCAGGTCGCGCCCGGGCCGTCGCCATGGACCACGATGTCGATCACCAGCTCGCCGGCCTGCGCGTCGAACCGGCGCGGCGTGTAGTCGCGCATCGGCGGCCGGGTCGCGTCGCGGCTGATGCCACGCTCGCCGAGCTCGGGGAGCTCGACCTCGGTCTGCCCCGGGAACGGGAAGATCAGCTTCACGTGGTCGTCCGGCGACGCGCTCGCAAACCGCTCCAGCGGCCCGGTGAGCGTGACGCGCCGCAGCGACGGGGTGAGGTCCTCGACCGCCGTGACGGTCAGCAGGCGGACCTCCAGCTGGTGCGAGACGCGCTCGATGGTGAAGCTCATCGCGCCACCGTCGCATCCTGCTTGACGGTGTCTTCGCCACCCGCGTCCTTGAGCACCACGAGCACCTTGACCTCCTTGGAGCGTTTGAGCAGCGCAGTGCCGTCAGCCGTCAGCGTGAGGTTCAGCGTCGTGCTGCCGAGCTTGTCGACGAAATAGCTCCCGGCCTTGGCGACCGTGCGCTTCTTCGCCTTGCCCTTTCCGAGCTTGACCTTGTCCTTGGTGGTCACCGTGACGGTGCCCGCCGAGCCGAGCGCGCCCGCCTTGAGCTTCAGCGCGATCTTCTTCTTGGTCTTCGTGAGCTTCACGGCGGTGTCGGCAAGCCACACCGGACCGGCTGGCGTCGTCACGCTCGGCGTCGTCGGGACGACGACCGGGGTGCTCGGCCCAGGGGTCGACGGCTGCGGAGCGGCCCCGACCTGGAACGCGGCCTTCAGGCTGCGCGGATGGCCGGAGAGGAACCGGAGCCAGTGGTCGCCCGCGGCGACTGGGCTCTCGGGTGCGGCCTTGGAGAGATCTACCGAGCCGCTGATGGTCCCATCGGCCGTGGCGGTCACCTCGGCAAAACGGTCGGACTTGGTCGGCTGCAGGACCGCGCCGTCGTCGATCTTGACCGTCACGACCTCTCCAGCTGCGAAGCCCGTCCCGGTGAACGAGGCCGTTCCGCCCGGTGCGACGGGCGCGTTGGTGACCGTGGCGGCGGCACCGCCCGGGTTGTCGAC
>JAEYAL010000251.1 GCA_023404805.1 Actinomycetes bacterium
CCGGGCCGATGCCGTCGTCAGACAGCTGCAGCGGCACGATGTCGGTCAGGTCGCGGTCGGAGATGACGACGGCCGCAGCGTGGATCGACGAGTTGCGGACGATGCCTTCCAGGCCCTTGGCGACGTCGATGATCTCGCGCGCAGCCGGGTCGGAGTCGTACTCCTTGCGCAGCTCCGAGCCCTCGACGAGGCACGAGTCGAAGCTCGGCGCGCGGCCCTGCTCGGGATCCGGGATCAACTTGGAGAGGCGGTCGCCGATGGCGTACTCGTGGCCGAGCACGCGGGCCGCGTCGCGGGTGGCGGCGCGGGGGAACATCTTGCCGAACGTGATGATCTGCGCGACGCGCTCGGACCCGTACTTGTCCTTGACGTACTGCATCACGCGCTCGCGGCCGCGGACCGAGAAGTCGATATCGATATCTGGCATCGACACGCGCTCGGGGTTGAGGAAGCGCTCGAAGAGCAGGTCGTACTTGAGCGGGTCGAGGTCGGTGATCCGCAGCGTGTACGCCACGATCGAACCGGCTGCCGAACCACGCCCCGGGCCCACAGCGATGCTGTTGTCCTTGGCGTACTTGATGAAGTCCCAGACGATCAAGAAGTAGGCGTCGTAGCCCATCTTGTTGATGACCGCGAGCTCCATCTCGGCGCGCTCGACGGCGTCAGCCGGGATCGGGTCGCCGTAGCGCTGGCGCAGGCCGTCGTAGACCAGCTCGCGCAGGTACGCGTGCTCGTCTTCGCCGTCGGGCAGGAAGCGCGGCAGCAGGATGCCGCCGAGCGGGATCTCGAGTTCGCAGCGCTCAGCGATCTCGGCGGCGTTCGGCACGGCCTCGGGCCAGTCCGTGAACGCGGCGACCATCTCCTCCGTGCTCTTCAAATAGAACTCGTTGTTGTCGAACCGCATCTTCGGGTTCTGCAACGTGGACTTGGTCTGGACGCAGAGCAGCGCCGTGTGGTGGTCGTGGTCCTCGCGGCGCAGGTAGTGCACGTCGGTCGTGGCGACGAGCTGGCGGTTCAGCTCGCGGGCGATCTTGACGGCGCCCTCGTTGACCTGGTCCTGCTCGACGAGGCCGTTCTTCTGGACCTCGATGTAGACGTCGTCCTCGCCGAAGATCTGGACGAGGTCGTCGATGTGCTTCTTGGCGATGTCGGCGCGGTCCTTCAGGAGCGCCTTCGCGAAGGTCGACGAGAGGCAGCCCGACAGCGCGATCACGCCGTCGGAGTACTTCTCCAGGAGCGCCATGTCGACGGCCGGCTTGCCGCTTGAGAGGCCCTGCAGGAAGCCCGCCGACGAGAGCCGCACGAGGTTCTTGTAGCCCTCGTTGTTCTGCGCCATCAGCGTGAGGTGCGTGCGCTTCTGCTTCTTCTCGGCGTGCAGGTCGCCGACGAGGTAGATCTCGCAGCCGACGATCGGCTTGATCCCCTCTTTCTTGGCCGCCTTGTAGAGCTCGACCGCGCCGTTCATGACGCCGTGGTCGGTCAGCCCGATCGCCGGCTGGTCGAACGCGGCAGCCCGCTTGACGAGGTCGTTGATCTTGCACGCGCCGTCGAGCAGCGAGTACTCGGAGTGCACGTGCAGGTGGGCAAATGGCGGGGCGCTCATCGGCCTTTCAGGATCGCAGACCAGCCGGCGGCTTCGGACCGCCCGGGCGCCGTTTCGGGGAGGTCTTCCCGCTCCTTGCGGGGTTCGGGCGCGCCGCCACCCGGCCGGGCGTCTGACGCGGCTGTTCCGGGCGCGCAGGCGCTTGCTTCACGCTTGACCCTCACGCAGCGTGAGGGCCTACGGTCTGAGCCATGGATGACGTCCCCGCCACCTCCGTTCCGCCGCTCAGCGTCGGTGCGCTGGCCAAGCTCGGCGGGATCACGGTGCGCACCCTGCACCACTACGACGAGCTCGGCCTGCTGACGCCCAGCGAGCGCACCGGGGCCGGCTACCGCGCCTACTCCGCGGGCGATGTCGCGCGGCTGCAGCGCATCCTCTTCTACCGCGAGCTCGAGCTTCCGCTCGACCGCATCCGCCAGCTCCTCGACGACCCGGAGGCTGACGAGCGCGACCACCTCCGCCGCCAGCATGCGCTCCTTGGCGAGCGGATCGACCGGCTGCAGCGCATCCGCGACGCGGTCCAGACCACATTGGAGGCTCACGAGATGAGCATCGACCTGACCCCTGCCGAACGCCTCGAGGTGTTCGGCGACCATGACCCGGCCCAGTACGAGGACGAGGTCCGCGAGCGCTGGGGCGACACCGACGCCTACCGCCAGTCGCAGCAGCGCTCGGCGCGGTACACGAAGGACGACTGGAAGGCGATCCGCGCCGAGCAGGAGGAGATCGGGGCGGCGTTCGCGCAGCTGCTGCGGGCGGGCGCGCCTGCGGACGGCGAGGCGGCGATGGACGCCGCCGAGCGTGCCCGGCTGCAGATCGACCGGCGCTTCTACGCGTGCAGCCACGACATGCACCGCCGGCTCGCCGACATGTACCTGGCCGACCCGCGGTTCACGGCGCACTACGAAGACCAGGCCGACGGCCTCGCGCAGTACGTCCATGACGCGATCCACGCCAACGGCGACCGCGCCGGCGCGGCGGCTGGCTGATCAGAGCGGCCTCGGCGCTGTTTGCGTGCGGCGCGGCTTCTCGCTAGAGCGGCTGCGGCTCGAGCCGCTGCGCGCGGTCGATCCAGCCGACGAGCAGATCGGCGTCGCGGCGCGGGCCGTGGATCAGCGGCGCGCTCTGAGCGTCGGTGAGCTCAAGGCGGCCGAAGAGCGGCACCAGCTGCGCGGTAGTCGCCGTCACAGTCGTGCGCGCCGGCGTGCCGGACTTGACGGCCACGACGGCGAGCGGTTTGTTGTGGCCGCCAGACACCTTCAGCGAGCCGCCGTCGGTGAGGGCGATCACGAGGTCGAGCGACACGCCTGCGGTCCAGATGTCGTCGATCGAGCTCACCATCGCGCGCAGGGCGGTCGCAGGGTCGACGGTCGCGAGTTTGCGCGCGTCGATGCGGCGGCGGCGCAGGCCGGCGCGGCGCTTGCGGGCCGGCCGGGGCGCGATCTCCACCGGCTCGGCGCGCTCGTCGCTCGGGCGGCGCGACGGGGCCGGAGGCTCATCGCCCTGCTTGGTCTCGGAGTCGGCCGGCTCACCGGGAGCGGTGTCGCTGGGCGCGTCGGACGGCTCGGATTGCGTCGGCGCTTCGGGCTCAGGCGGCGCCGGCACCGGAAGCACCGCGGCGGCTTCGACCGCGAGGTCGTCGTGGATGTCGTCGACCTCGAGGTCGCTTTCGACGTCGATCCCAGACGCGCCGGGGCCCGCGGCGCCCGGGAAGGCCTGCAGCACCGCGGGTTTGCCGAACTCCTGCGGCTCGTCGTGGTGGGCCGCCGGGTGCTCGTCGGCGATGCTCGACTCGACGGCGTCGCGCGCGGCGCGCATGCGCGCCTCGGCGGCTTCTTCCACGTCGCTGAGGTCGTCTGCGCCGGCGTCCTCCACCGCAGCGATCCCGTCGACGACGTCGTCCGCGACCCGCTCCTCAGCGGCGGTGTCGCCGGGCGTGTCGCCGACCGCGCTCGCAACCGTCTTGATGACGTCGACGGGTGCGGTGTCGTCGCGATGGGCCGCATGCGCAGCGCCTGCCGGGCCGGCCTCGCGGAACAGCTCCTCGGTCCGCAGCCGCAGGCGCTCAGCCGCTTCGCGGAGCTGGCCGAAGTCGTTCGGCGGCGGCGCAGGGATGTCGTCGAGCTGCTCGCCCGCTTCGAGCTGGCGGATCCGGGCGTGGGCGGCCGACAGCGCGGCCTCCAGCTCCGTGATCCGGGCGCGCTGCTCGGCCCGCTCCGACCGCACGAGCGCGAACAGCTGGTCGAGCGCGGCGCTCAGCTCCCCGACGGCGTCCTGCATCGGGTGCCCGCTCGGGCCGCCTTCGTCGGCCGCGTCATCGCCGACCTGTGACAGCGCCGCCAGGATGTCGTTGAGGGTGCGCGCGGGATCGCCGGGCGCGGCCTCGGGATGGTCCGGAGGAAGGTCAGACACGGCGCCAACCGTACCGCCTCATCGCGCAGCGCCGCGGGCGCTGGGCGCCGGCGTGCGTTGGGTGCGAACCGCGCGGGGCCGAGGCCACCGAGCGCGTGGCCCGCGCCGGGGCCTGCGCGGGTTCAGTCCTCGGACAGCTCGGAGGAGGCGGCGAGCGTCGCGCCGCCGGCGACCAGTCCTGCCACGACGACGGCCGCGACGATGATCGCGGGGCTGTCGACGACCTGCTTGGCCTTGTGGCGCGCGGTGAACTTCCCGGCCTTCCAGGTGAGGTACCCCAGGGCGGTGTAGAACGGGCGCTTGCTCATGCCTCGGACCCTAGCGCTCGCGTGCCAAGAGACTGCGAGCTTCCGCGGTCAGCACCTTGATCACGCCTGGCGGCGCGGCGCCCGTGCGCCATACGAGGCTCACGACGGCGGGGTCCGCATCGGTCACGGGCACGAACGCGACGCCAGGACGGGCCATCGCCCGCGCGGCCGCATCGGGCACGAGGCAGACGCCGCGCCCCGAAGCGAGGTAGCCGAAGAGCTGGCCGGCGTCGTGGACTTCGGCGGCGATGCGTCCCGCGAGGCCGTGGCGCGCCTGCTCGGCGAGCCAGGCCTCGCGCCACTTCGGATTGGCGGCCGCGGGCTGCGTCAGAAACGACTCCTCCCCCAGCTCCGCCATGGTCAGCGACTCGCGCTGCGCGAAGCGGTGGTCGGCGGCCATCGCGAGGGAACGGCCCTCCTCGGTGAGGACCGCGACTTCGAGATCGGTCTCTTCGGGCCGGAGCCGGGCGAAGGCCACGTCGGCGTCGCCGTGCTCGATCTCGGCGGGCAGCACCAGCGCGACCGGGGTGACGTCGAGCCCGGGGAGCTGCTCGCCGAGGCGCCGCAGCAGCGGGCCGATGATCTCCGCGCCGGACGAGCCCATGAGCCCCAGCCGCAGCGTGGTCGGCGCCCCTCCGGCCTGCCGGACCGCGAGGACCGTGGCGTGGTGGTCGGCGAGGAGCTGCCGGGCGCGGGTAAGGAGCTCCTCGCCGGCGGGCGTGAGGTCGACGCGTCGCGTGGTGCGGTCGAGCAGCGTCACGCCGAGGCGCTCTTCCAGCTCGCGGATCCGGGTCGAGAGCGCGGGCTGAGCCATGTGCAGCTGCTCGGCCGCGCGGGTGAAGTTGCGGGCCTCGGCGACGGCGACGAAGTACCGCAGGTGACGCGCCTCGAGATCCATACCGCTGGCATTATGAATGGTGCGGATTCGGTCTTTCTCTTTTGCTGCTCGCGGCGGCAGTTTGCAGCTCATGCAGACCACCACCGCATCGACCGCCGGCCGCCTCGGCCGCGCCGTCATCACCTTCATCGCGTTCCCGATCGGCGGCAGCGCGGCGCGGCTCGCGTTCGGCGCGCTCGACGCACCTGGACCGGCGGTCGCCGGCGGCCTGATCGCCGGCGCCGCCATCGGGCTCGGCCAGGCGC
>JAEYAL010000299.1 GCA_023404805.1 Actinomycetes bacterium
CCACCGCGCCCGGCCGGCGGACGGGCGCCGGCGTCCGGGGTGGTCGCGAGGCCGTCGGCGCCGGTGGTGAGGGTGCCCGCCGCGGCAGCCGACTTGGTCTTGTCGAGGATCCGCGGCGCGACATACCGCAGCGCGGCCTGCACCTGGTCGTCGACCTTCTGCTCGAGGAAGCGCTTCTGCGAGCCGTAGGTGACCGCCGCGAGGGCGACCAGGCCGACGGCCGCGAGCGCGACCAGGACGACCGTCAGGCGCGTCCGGAGGGAGCGGCCCCGCACGCGCTAGGCCTTGGGGGCGCGGAGGGCGTATCCGACGCCGCGCACCGTCGTGATCAGCGGCGCGCCGTGGGCGTCGAGCTTCTTGCGCAGGTACGAGATATACGTCTCGAGCACGCGGGCGTCGCCGCCGAAGTCGTACTCCCAGACCTCGTCGAGGATCTGCTGCCGGGTGAGCACCCGCCGCGGGTTCGTGAGCAGGTAGCGGAGCAGGCGGAACTCCGTGGCAGTCAGCTCGATCGGCTGGCCCGCGCGGGTGACCTCGTGCGTGTCCTCGTCGAGCTCGACGTCGTCGAACTGCAGCACCGCCGCCGTCTGCTCGTCCATCGAGCGGCGCAGCACCGCGCGGATCCGGGCGACCAGCTCTTCGAGGCTGAACGGCTTGGTGACGTAGTCGTCGCCGGTCTCCAGACCGCGGAGCTTGTCCTCGGTGGCGTCGCGGGCCGTGAGGAAGATGATCGGGACGCGGCCCGCTGCGGCGCCGAGGCGCGTGGCGACCTCGAAGCCGTCGATGTCTGGCAGGCCGACATCCAGCACCATCAGGTGCGGTTTGAACCTGTCGATCTGCGCCAGCGCGTCCTTGCCGGTCGCCGCGGTTGCGACGTCGAAGCCTTGGAACTTCAGCGCCATCGCGATCACCTCGACGATCGGGGGCTCGTCGTCGACGACGAGGACGCGGGTCGCGGGGCTGGTGGAAGGTTCGGGCACGACGTGGGGCTAGCGGCGAGGTCTGACTGAGGGGGCAGCGCGGGTGCGGGCCCGCACGCCCATCATCGTCCACCCCGGGGGCGGAGCAAAGGAACTCCCAGCGACCTCTCAGTCTGCCCAGGAACCGCTCAGGAAGCGGGTGGGCGCGCCCAACCCGCTAGTCGCTGGCGGCGTTGTCGGCCTTGCGCGCACCGGACTCAGCCGGGACGGTCTTGCCGCCCGCGACCTTGCTGTGCTGATCGGTGTCGCCGACGGGCGTGTCGTCGTCCTTGCGCGGTTCGAAGGGCAGCTTCGTGTCGTCGCTGGCGTCGCCCTCGGCGCCGGTCTTCGCGTGCGTGTCCGGGTTCGTGCTCATGCGTTGCACGCTAGATCCGGGCGCGCGAACGACCCTGCGCAGAGGCGGTCAGCACAGCGGCATCGGCGGCGCAGGCTGGTCAATCGGGCGGCGCGAGCGGGATCCGGATCGGCTCCTCCCACAGCTGGCCGAGGCGGTCGCGCGCCGGCTGCGCCTCCGTGTCGCTCGCAGGCTCCTCGCCCGTCACCGTGACCCCTTGAATCACCAAGGTGTGAGCACCGGCGGCGTCCTCGATCGCGAACCGCAGATAGCTCTTCTGGAACGGCGGCTCGTCGCTGTCGAAGATCTCGGAGGTCTTGTCGAGCACGGCGCTGTCGGGCGCGCCTTTGCCGAGCATCGCGACGTGGGTGATCGTGCGGTTGCGGGGCGTCGCCGCGGCAATGCCATCGGCAGGTTCGCCGCCGCGGACCTTCTCCTGCCACTCGAGCATCTGCTCGGCGACCTGTTGCTCGTCCAGCCCGCCGGGGTGTTCGAACTCGCCGCTGATGGCGTCCCGGTGCCGCAGCAGCCCGAGCCCGCCGAAGAACACGGCGTACGCCGAGACGACCACGAGCGCCGCAGCCGCCAGCACGGCGGCGATCGCCGCGACCGCCTCAGGCACCCATGTCGCGCTGCCGGTAGCGCTGTCGAGCCGCACGAGCCCGATGGCGATGAGGGCCACGACGCCGACCACCGCGTATTGGTACTTCGTCCGCAGCAGGTTCTGAAGGAGGTCGATGGCCGGCACCGGGAGGACCACGAGCGCGGCCAGCAGCAACAGCGCCGCCCAGAGCTGGCCGCCGCCGAGCGGCGTCGTCGCCAGCAGCCGCCACACGCCGATGCCGATCGCGGCCACGCCGAGCGTCAGCGTCACGGCCGTTTCGATCTTGGGGCGGCGCTGGAACACGTCGAGCGTGCCGGACCGCAGGAACCACGCCCACCCTGCCGCGAGCGCGCCTGCCGCGCCGAACGCGGCGACGACTTGCCACGACCCGGGCCCGATGAGCCACCACGCCACACCGGCGAGCGTCCCGCCGAACACGACGGCGACGGCGCGCGAGACGTGGCGCCGCCACGGCGCGAACGCCTCACGGCCGCGGCTGCCAAGGCCGACGTAGAGCAGCGCCTGCCACGTCGCGGTCACGACGGCCCCGGCGACCAGCCACCCTTCGGCGGACCGGGTGAACGCGGCCCGCTCAGGATCACCGAAACCCGGATCGAGCACCGCCAGCGCGGCGGCAGCGAGCAGGACACCCGCCCAGGCCGCCGCAAGCCCCAGCGTCAGCTGCCACAGCCGCGGCACGAACCGCCGCGCGTAGACCTGCAGCGAAGCCGCCCGTGACGGGTGGCAGTCGCGCAGCGTCGGGAGCAGCGCCGTCTCGCCAGGCGCAGGCGGCTCGGTCGGCGGGATGGCGTGCGTCGCGCTCGTGAACGCGCCGCCGCCGCCCGAGACGAAGTGCCACTGCGGACGCTCCCCGCGCTGCCACTCGTAGGTCTGGTGGTTGTGGATGTCGCCGCCGACCGTGGCCACGTAGCGGTGCTCGGGGTGCCGCACGATCTCGCTGACCGTGTCGAACCGGTGGACCTCGTCGCCCGGCCACTCGATCCGGCATGGCGCGTGCTTCTGGTTGACCACGAGCGGCTTGCCGGTGATGAGGAGCTTGTCCTTCGGCAGCGCCGAGACCGCCTCGAGCCAGCGGCCCTGCCGCACGTCGAGATCGCCGCCGATGCCGGTGTCGATGCAGACCACGAGCAGCGGGCCGGTGTCGATGGCGTAGTACGACCCGGGCTGCGGCGGCGCGCCCTCCTGAAACGATGGAAGCCGCTCACGCCACGCGTTGAGCAGCATTGCTTTCGGCTTGCTCGGCCACCTCCACGTCAGGCTCAGCGCGAAGCGCAGCGGAGATGACGTGTCGATCAGGCTCGGCGGCGTCCCGGTGAGCCCGCAGAAGTGGTACATGAAGCCGCGCAGGCCGTCGTACCAGTCGTGGTTGCCCGGCAGGCCGAAGATCCGCTTCTCGAATCCCTCGTAGGGGCGGAAGACCGCGTCGATGTAGTCGTTGACGCCGCCGGCCGGATAGATCACGTCGCTGGAGATCACGAGAAAGTCGACGTCATCGGACTCGCTGACGATCGCCGGGGCGACGGCGTACTGCGACTTGTCCTGCTCGCCGGTGTCGCCGACGATCAGGAACGCGTTCTTCGCCATCGGGAGGTCGACGATCCGCCTGGGCCCGCCACCTTCCGACGTGGCTCCGAGCTGCGCGTCGAGCAGGCGGTCCCAGCGACCGCGCAGCTCGTGGATCATCGGCTTGGTGACGGTGAGCTGGTTCCACGACGACACGAGCGCCCGGAGCGACAACCACGAGAGGCTGTCCCAGTCGCGGCCCTGGCGGCGCGCGTGGCGCAGGCGCCAGTCGAACCACGCGCCCGGTTCGGCCGGATCTCCGCGCCCGGCCGCGAGCTGTTGCTTTGAAAACGGCCGAGCTGCGGCTCGCCAGCGGCGTTCAAGGACGATGAGGGGCGCCCCGAACGCGACGACACCGAGCAGGCACCACCACTCCGGGAGCGCGGCCGCCGCGGCGACCGAGGCGACGACGCCGACCGCGAGCGCGGCCGTCAGCAGCTGCCGCGGCCACGACGTGGCCTCCCCCGGTCCCCCAACCATCTGCGCAACCTAGCGCCGACGCGCCACTTCTGCCAGCGGCATGTCCCCCGCTCAGGCGGGCGGAGCGCCTGGCGGCGCGACCGAGGCCGGCGGCCCCGACGACGTGATCTTCGGGCCGGCGCTGTCGGTGATCGGTCGCCGCCCGGGCCCGAGCAGCAGGATGCGCCCGGCGCGGACGGGGCCGACG
>JAEYAL010000310.1 GCA_023404805.1 Actinomycetes bacterium
CGACCTGCCGCATGCCCGCGGCGGGCCGGCGCCGCGCGGCGCGCGGCGCCGACGTCGTCGTGGCGCTGGTCGAGACCCATGGGCGCGTGCGCACGGCCGAGCAGCTCGGTGACCTCGAAGTCATCGCCCGCCGGCGCGTGTCGCACCGCGGCGCAGGCTTCGACGAGATGGACCTCCAGGCGGTCCTCGACCGAGCTCCCGAGGTCGCGCTCGTCGACGAGTTCGCCCACACGAACGTACCGGGCTCGCGCAACGCGAAGCGCTGGCAGGACATCGACGTGCTGCTCGACCACGGCATCCACGTGATCTCCACGCTCAACATCCAGCACCTCGAATCGCTGGGTGACGTCGTCGAGGAGATCACCGGCGCCCGCCAGCGCGAGACCGTCCCGGACGAGATCGTGCGCCGCGCCGAGCAGGTGGAGCTCGTCGACATGGCCGCGCAGGCGCTGCGCCGGCGGCTCGCCCACGGCAACGTCTACGCCGCCGACAAGATCGACGCCGCGCTCGCGAACTACTTCCGGGAGGGGAACCTGCTGTCACTCCGCGAGCTCGCGCTGCTGTGGACGGCCGGCCGCGTCGACGAGGCCTTGCAGGCCTATCGCCGCCAGCACGCGATCCAGGGCAAGTGGGAGACGCACGAGCGTGTAGTGGTCGCGATCGACGGCTCGCCGCATGCCGAGCTGCTGCTCCGGCGTGCCGCGCGGATCGCCGAGCGCAGCGGCGGCGAGCTGCTGTCGGTCCACATCGCGCGCTCCGATGGGCTGTCCGGCAGCGGGTCGCCCGAGGCCGTCACGCGGCAGGCGGCGCTCACCGGCGAGCTCGGCGGCACCCACCACCTCGTCGTCGGCGAGGACGTGGCTGAGGCGCTCGTCGACTTCGCCCGCTCCACCGGGGCGACCCAGCTCGTGCTCGGTCCGCGCAGCCGGTCGAAGCTCGAGGGGCTGTTCGGCGGCGAGTCCGTGAGCGAGCGGACCACGCGCCTGGCCGGCGGCATCGACGTGCACATCGTCGCCGACCCCGCCGCAGGCCCGCGGCGGCGGCTGCCCCGCCCCGGCGCTGGCCTCGGACCAGTCCGGATGGCCCTCGGGCTCACGGTCGGCGCGCTGCTCCTGCTGCTCATCACCGCGCTGTTCGATGCGGTGATCGATCCGCCCGCGGTCCAGACGACCTACCTCGTCTACCTCACGGCCGTGCTGGCCGCCGCCGTGATCGGCGGGCTCCTGCCGGCCGCTGCCACCGCGCTCGTTGCCGCACTGCTCGTGAACTGGTTCTTCACGCCGCCGCTCCACACGTTCGACATCCAGCGCACCGAGAACCTCATCGGCCTGCTGCTCTTCGTCGCGTTCGGCGTCGTGCTCGGCGGCGCGGTGCAGGCCGGGGCGCGCCGGGCCGAGCAGGCCGCGCGCTTCGCGGCGGAGGCCAGCGTGCTCGGCCAGCTGGCGGGCGGCGTGCTCGAAGGGCGGACCACCCCGGCGCAGCTGCTGACCCACCTGCGCGAGACGTTCACGCTCGACCGCGTCGAGCTGGAAGTCCGCCATGGCGGCGGCGAGGACCAAGAGTGGCGCCAGGTGAGCGTGGTCGGCAGCGGCACGCGGGCGACCGACGATCCGAGCGTCCACAGCACCACGGTCGCGGTCGACGGCCGGCGCCGGATCACGGTGATCGGGCGGCAGCTCGCGGCGGCCGACCTGCGCGTGCTGCAGGCGTTCGCCGCCCAGGTCGGCGTCGCCCTCGACACGGCGGCGCTCGCCCGCGACGCCTCCGCCGCGCAGACGCTCCAAGAAGCCGACCGCGTGCGGACCGCGCTGCTGGCCGCTGTCGGCCACGACCTGCGCACGCCGCTGGCCGGGATCAAGGCCGCGGTCTCCAGCCTCCGCCAGACCGACGTGCAGTTCTCGGCCGACGACGAGGCGGAGCTGCTCGCCACGATCGAGGAGTCCGCCGACCGCCTCGACGGGCTCGTGCGCGACCTGCTCGACATGTCGCGCCTGCAGGCCGGCGCCGTGGCGCCCAAGCGCCGCGCCGTTTGGCTCGACGAGGTCGTCGCGCCAGCGCTCGCCGACCTGGAGCCGGGCGCCGACGTGGAGCGCGACATCGACGAGTCGCTGCCGCCCGTCGACAGCGACCCCGTGCTGCTGGAGCGCATCGTCGCCAACCTGGTCGCCAACGCGGTGCGGTACGCGGGCGCCGCGGGCCCGGTCACGGTCCGCGCCGAGCAGTACAAACGGGCGGTCGAGCTGCGAGTCGTCGACCACGGCCCGGGCATCCCGGAGGCCGACCGGGCGCGGATGTTCGAGCCGTTCCAGCGGCTCGGCGACCACGGCGCAGCCAGCGGCGGCATCGGCCTCGGCCTCGCCGTCGCGCAAGGGTTCGCGCAGGCGATCGGCGCGACGCTGGAACCCGACACCACGCCCGGCGGCGGCCTGACCATGGTGCTCTCCCTCCCCGCCCACGAGCTGGAGCTCGGCGGATGACGCGGATCCTCGTCGTCGACGACGAGCGCCAGCTCCTGCGCGCGATGTCGATCAACCTCCGCGCCCGCGGCTACGACGTCGATCTCGCCGAGACCGGTTCCCAGGCGCTGCAGCTCGCGGCCGCCAAACACCCAGACGTGGTGATTCTCGATCTCGGGCTGCCGGACCTCGACGGCGCCGACGTGATCGCCGGCCTGCGCGGCTGGTCGCAGGTGCCGATCATCGTGCTCTCCGCCCGGCACACCGAACAGGCCAAGGTGACGGCCTTGGACACGGGCGCCGACGACTACGTGACCAAGCCGTTCGGGATGGACGAGCTGCTCGCCCGCCTCCGGGCCACGCTGAGGCGGGCGCAGGTGCTGCCGGGCGCCGAGCAACCGGTCGTCGAGACAGCCGACTTCACCATCGACCTCGCCGCCACCCGGGTGACGCTGCGCGCAACCGGTTCCGAGGTGCGCCTCACGCCGACCGAGTGGCAGCTGCTGGAGGTGCTCGTCCGCGCGGGCGGCAAGCTCGTCACCGGTCCGCAGCTGCTCCACGAGGTGTGGGGGCCGCAGTACGGGACCGAGCTCAACTACCTGCGCCAGTACGTCGCCCAGCTGCGGCGCAAGCTCGAACCCGCGCCGTCGCAGCCGCGCTACCTGATCACAGAGCCGGGGATCGGCTACCGCTTCGTGGAGGGCGGCTGAGCGCGGCCGCGGTGACGGGGCTGGCGCCTTGTTCCCCTGGCGCCCGTGCTTTGCAGGTGGCGGTGGGGCGACTATTCCCTTCGCCCCACCACCTGCTCCTGACTGCAGTCAGCCACGTCACAGGCGCTGCATGTTGGTGCCAGGCTCGTTAGGGGCGCCCCGTGCCGCGCGGCACGGGGCGCCACGGCGGCTACCCGAAGGTCGCGCAGGTGTTGTTGTAGCGCGAGATCGACGTCGCTCCGGTCAAGACGGTCGGGCAGAAGAACTGCGTGTATCGCGTGTCGTTGTCGACGAAGCGCTTGAGCCAGGCGGCGACGAACGTGCCCGTCAGCGGGCTGGAGCTCGTCGGCGACAGGTGGTCTCCGGTGCGGAACTGGATCAGGGCCTTGGGCGTCGTCACCGGCATCGAGTTGTAGAACTTGATCGAGTGCGAGGCCGGAGGAGCGGTCGAATCGGCCTGGTGCGCGATGAAGAGCGTCGGAGTCGTGTTCGTGGACCAGTTGGTGGTCGTGTTGAACGCGTTGAGCCCGACCGCCGCCTTTAGCGAGGGATCAGCCTTGGACGCCTCAAGGGCGCCGCCGCCCCCCATCGAGTGGCCCATGACGGCGAGCCGGGTGGGGTCGACGACCGCTTTGGCGGGGCTGGAGGTGACGAGGTAGCGCAGGGCGGCCCGCAGCTGCGTCCCGCGGGCGGCCGGCAGGTCGGCCACGCTCGTCGTGTTGATCGTGATCACCACGAACCCGCGCGATGCGAGGCGCGAGCCAAACCACGTGATGGTCTTCTCATCGCCAAAGAAGCCCGGGGCGATGGCGACGCCGCCGAACTTCTGGTTCGTGCCCGAAGGCGCCCAGACGATCGCGGTGCCGAAGCCGGGAGTAGCGCCGTCGCCGATTGCCACGCGGGTGTAGCGGTACGGGCCGAGCGGCGCAGCGAGCGAGGCGGCAGTCGGGTCCGGGCCGCGCTCGTATGGATTGGCCGCCGCGTCCGCGGCTGCGGGCAGGACAAAGCATGCGGCGGCGACGGCGGCACGCAGGAGGGAGTTGAACGACATGGTCGTCCTTTCGCGTGATGCTCCGCTGCAGCTGCGCTGCGGGAGCCTTTAGGGACACCAGCGATTCTCGGACAAATCGCCAGACTTCTCGACGGTAGCCCACCGGCCCCGCGCTCGTAAAGCGAGCCGACCTTCGCCGCCAGGCCCGATTCGGCGCCGCGGCCCCGTTTCTCGGGCTTTTCGCCGACCACACGCCGCGCTGAGCGCAACTAGAACGGTGTTCCGAAAACGATCGGCGCGCGGCACCCGCGCGACTACGCAGACCGCCAGCGGCACCGCCAGATCCTGTGCACCAAGCCCAGACGGCGACGCCCGGCGAGTTCTTACGTTCTCTGGACAAATGTCCAGGCTATTGGTAGGACGGGCTTATGTCCCCCGAGCCCGGCACTCCTGCGCCGCGCGCCGCCGGCCGCAAAGCGGCCCGCACCCGCCGACGGTTGCTCGAGACCGCCCGCGTCGTGTTTTCGCGAGCGAGCGTCGACCAGGTGAAGGTCCACGACATCGCGGACTTGGCCGGCGTGGCGGTCGGCACGATCTACGCGCATTTCGACGGGAAGGTCGGCCTGGCGCTGGCGTGCGAGGGCGCGGTCCTGGACCTGCTGATCCGCGACCTGGACGTGATCAAGGCGGAGCCGTCTCCGATCAAGCGGGTGCTGGCTGCCGGGGACGCCTACCTGCAGCACGTCGTCCGGCATCCGGTGGGGGTGCGGATGGCAAGTGCGCGCGCTGCCTACCCCGGAGACGAGCTGGGGAACCAGGCCGCAGGGTCCGCCGACCTCGACCGCCGCATGCGGAGCGTGCTCATGGGGGTGGCCGCGGACCTCAAAGCCGCGATGGACTGTGGCGAGATCCGCCGTGTCCCGATCGACGAAGCCATGATCTTCATCTGGGGCGCGTGGAACGGCGTCGCGTTCATGGTCGCGCGCGGCGACCAGCTCCGCGTCCCGCCGGGGACTGCCGCACGCGCCCTGGCGCTGGGCCAAGAGCTGCTCCTCGCGGGTGCCAGCCCAGAGCAGGGCGCCGCGTGAACGGCGAGCAGACAGGGCGACCTGCCTCACGCACGCTCCGGCGGAGTGGCCCTGCTTTCGGGTTCGCACGTCTCCAAACGCGTGTAATCCCCGGCGGCTCGAGGGCCTGCGCCGACCTACGGGCTCGCTGCCAGGAACAGGAACGCGAAGAACAGCACGAGGTGCACGCCGGCCTGTTGCAGCGTCGCCCGCCCGGGGACGACGGTCAGCACGCTCACGACGACGGTGATCAGCAGGAGCACCATCTGCGTCGCTTCGAGGCCGAGCACGAGCGGCCCGTCGAGCCAGATCGACGCGACGGCGATCGCGGGGATCGTGAGGCCGATGCTGGCCATCGCGGAGCCGAGCCCGAGGTTGAGGCTGGTCTGCACGCGGTCGCGGCGGGCGTTGTTGGCGGCGGCGAGCGTCTCGGGCAGCAGCACGAGCAAGGCGATCACGACGCCGACGGCCGACTGCGGCAGCCCCGCGGCGTCGACGCCGTCCTCGATCGCCGGCGACTCGATCTTCGCCAGCCCGACCACCGCGACCAGCGCGACGACGAGCATCCCGAGGCTCACCAGGGCCGCCCGGCTGGAGGGCGGATCGGCGTGCTCCTCTGGGTCGTCGTGGGCGCCGCCGGCCGCCGCTCGCGGCAGGAAGTAGTCGCGGTGGCGCACCGTCTGCACGAACACGAACAGGCCGTAGAGGACGAGCGAGGCCACCGCCGCGAACGCCAGCTGCGACGGCGAGAACTCCGGGCCCGGCACGCTCGTGGTGAAGGTCGGCAGGACGAGCGACAGCGTGGCCAGCGTCGCGACGGTGGTCAGCGCGGCGCCGGTCCCTTCGGCGTTGAACCGCGCGACCCTGGTGCGCAGCGCGCCGAGCAGCAGCGACAGGCCGACGATCCCGTTGAGCGTGATCATCACGGCCGCGAACACGGTGTCGCGGGCGAGGGTCGACGTCTCGTCGGGCTTCCCCGACACCATCAGGGTGACGATCAGCGCGACTTCGATCACCGTCACGGCCACGGCGAGCACGAGCGACCCGAACGGCTCCCCGACGCGGTGCGCGACGACCTCCGCGTGATGCACCGACGCGAGGACGGCCGCCGCTAGCAGCAGCCCGACGACGACCAGCACCGGCGTGGAGGGATAGGTCCCCCACGTCAGCACGAGGGCGAGCAGGGCGAGAAGCGGCAGCGAGATCGTCCAGCGGGTCGCTGCCGAGCGGAGAGCGTGGTTCATCTGCCTCCACCCTCGCAGCCGGCTCCGGCGGCGGGCGCCACCGCGCCAGCCCAGGCGCGCCGGGTCGGCCCGCCGCGCGACGGTCGCGGGCCGCGCCGTGGCACGATCACCAGCGTGCAGCGAACGCTCGTGCTCTACGTGATCGACGAGGCGACCGACGAGGTCGCCGCCACCATCCAGGAGTCTGCGCGCCTGGCGAAGCAGCTCCACCTGTGGGAGGGCCCGTCGCCGAGCGTGTTCGACGCCGACACCGACGGCCTGCGCACGGTCGGCATCGGCCTGCGGTTCGACGACCCGCTGCCGGCCGCCGACCGCCCCGGCGTGGTGCGGCTGCTGGAGCACGCGGTCGCCGCCTCGGAGACGCTCGGCGTCTGCCTGGAGGTCCAGCTCGACGGCACGCCGCTCGGCCTCGTCGCGCCCGAAGGCCTGCAGCCGTGGGTCGCGGAGACGCTGCGCCGCGAGCTGCAGCTCGGCGAGCCCGCGCTCTAAGCCAGGCCGGCCGGCGGCCCAGCGGGCGCGCCGCCTACGCCGACGGCTCGGCTTCGCCCTCGAACCGCACGACGCGGTTGCGGCCACCCGCCTTGGCGGCGTAGAGCGCCGCGTCAGCCGCGTTGATCAGCTCGTCGGGGGATGCGTGCTCGGCGCGCAGCTCGGCGACGCCGACGCTGATCGTGACTGGCGCCTGGTCGCCCGCCGTCTCCGCCTCCACGCGGGCCCGCAGCCGCTCGGCGAACTGCGCCGCCTCGTCGATGCCGGTGTCGCCGAGCGACACCACGAACTCCTCGCCGCCGTGGCGCCCAGGCAGGTCGGCGGCGCGGCACTCGAGCCGCAGCAGCGCGGCGAACCGGCGCAGCGCCTCATCGCCAGCGGCATGCCCGAAGCGGTCGTTGACCGACTTGAAGTGGTCGAGGTCGATCATCGCGACGCTCAGCGGAGCGCCGCTGCGGCGGGCCCGCTCGACATCTCGTCCACAGAGCCGCCGAAATGCGACACGGTTCGCCAATCCGGTGAGGTCGTCGGTCGATGCGGTCTGCTCCAGGTCGCCGATCAGAGCGGCGAGCGACTCGCGCATCAGGCGCACCAGCGCCGTCACGACGACGACCACGAGCACCAGCGGCCCGTAGACCTGCGCCGCCGAACCAGAGTCGTGGAAGCCCCACAGCGCGATCGCGCACCAGGCCAGGAACAGCGCGAGCACGATCGCCAGGTCGCGGCGGCGCAGGAAGTAGGCGGCGGTGAGGATCGGCCAGAGGTAGAACGCGGGCGTCGCACCGACCGGCTCGGACACCGCGACAACCACGCTGATGTAGGCCAGGCCCGCGAAATTCGAGGCGCGCGCGTGCGCAAGCGTCATCGCGCTGCGCTGGAAGTACCGGGCCATCGCCAGCAGCAAGGCGATGCCGCCCAGCACGTAGTAGGCGCCGTGATCGGAAGGGTCGCTGTCCGGCAGGATGAGCGCCGCGACGATCAGCGTGCCGCCGCCGACGACGTACTGCAGGATCGCGACGAGCCGCATCAGCTCGAGGTCGTTCTGGCTGGGCGAGATCGCGCGCACGGGCCGGCGGACGCGGCCGCTGGGATCGAGCACCTCGCTCTTGAGGATCGTGCGGAAAGACAAGGGGAACCAGCAGTTACCTCAGCACACGCCATCCGCGCGCGCCGAGGTCTTGCCCGGCCATCGGCCGGGCAGCCAGCGTCCTTGAACGGCGTCGCGCGCCCGGCGCGCCGGCGGCGGTGGCCCACCACGCGCGTCGACCGCCCCGTCCTGCCGCACAACCCCGTCGACCGTCCTTCCTCTGGGCCCAGGACCCCAGAGGAAGGACGGTCGACGCCGGAGGGCATCGCGCTCATACGCAAATCCGCCTGGTTTTGGCGTCGACTGGGGTCCAGATCCCATACAGGCCACAAGGAACAGTTCCGATGGTTGGTCCAGTTAGGGATGCCACGGACGGCGCCCTTCGGAAAGACCCTCCCAGTCATGCCCCACCTGCATTCCCTCCCGCTGCGCCGCGCCATCACGCTGGCCGCCATCGCCGGCGTCGCCGCGATCTCTCCGGCCGCGATGGCCGCCCCGGCGACCAAGAGCAAGGCCGCCCGCTCGGCCTCGGCCGATCTCACGGTCCGCGACCTCGAGGTCGAGTTCGCCGGCGAGACCCTCGAGATCTACGCCGACGTCGCCAACATCGGCAAGGCGCGCGCCGCCAAGCGCACCGACGCCGTCGTCGTGATCTCGGGTGACGAGACCTTTGACGAGGACGACGAGGTCCTCGACGAGACGCGCGTGCGCAAGCTCCGCCAGAACCGCACGTTCGAGGTCGCCACCGAGGTCGACATCCCGGCCGACGAGGACCTCCCCGAGGGCGACGTCTACCTGCTCCTCTGCGCCGACGGCAGCGACGAGCTGCGTGAGAAGAACGAAGGCAACAACTGCTCCGCCGAGCTGATCGCCAGCGCCGACGACTCCGTCGCCGACGACGATGAGAGCTCCGACGACGACTCCGCCTCCGGCGAGTCGGACGACGAGGGCGAAGACTTCCCGGTCAGCGAAGAGCGCTGACCCTTCCGGGTCGGGTCAGCCGATCCCCGCGAGGCGCGCCGACCGCATGCCGGTGCGCCCTCGCCCGCCCTTCGGGGCTGGGCCTTAGTCGCGCGGATCGAACCGGGATGGCCAAGACAGGCTGACCGGCGGGCCGTCGGGGATACCCGCGGCCCGTCCGGTGCCGCCTGCGGCCGGGCGCCGCCCACCGGGCAGCGCGAAGACCACGCCGGCGATGCTCCTGGGCTTGCCGGCGTCGTTGAACGTGACCTTGCCGCGCGCGCCGATCCACGTCGGTTCGTCGCTGGCGGACTGCAGCCGGTACTCGAGCGACCAGTCCGGGGTCTCCGGGTCGAAGGCGCGCATCATGGTGCGCTGCCACATCGTGCGGTCGTCGGGATGCACGAAGGCGAGGAAGCCGTCGAGGCCGTCCTCCGCACCCATTTCGCGGGGCAGCTCGATGATCTCGCGCAGGTAGTCGTCAGCCGCGAACGTGCGTTGCTCCAGGTCGTACGAGAAGCGCGCCATGCGCCCGGCCTCCAGCGCCGCGGCCAGCTGGCCCTCGCGCTCGTCGAGGGTGCGCCGCAGCTCGCGCTCGTCATGCACGTCGGCCGACGTGCCGTACCAGCGCGTCACCTCGCCCTCGGGCCCGAGCACGGGAACGCCGCGCGCCTCGAACCAGCGGTACTCGCCGTCGAAGCTCTTCAGGCGGTAGTCGGTGGTGAACGGCTCGGCGCGGCGCAGCGCGTGCGAGAGCAGCTCGCCCAGGCGCGGGCGGTCGTCCGGGTGGACGGCCTCGATCCACGCCCAGCCGTGGTGCGCTCCCGGCGCCGCGCCGGTGTAGTCGAGCCACCGCTCGTTGAAGTAGTCGCAGGCGCCGGTCTCGTCGGCGCTCCAGCAGAGCACGGGCAGCGCCTCCGCGAGGTCGTGGAAGCGGCGCTCGCTCGCCCGCAGCGCCAGCTCGACCTGCAGGCGGTCCGTGGTGTCTTCGGCTTCGAGCAGGAAGTAGTCGACGTCGCCGGAGCCGCCGTCCTTGAACACGGGCGTGAGCACGGCGTCGGCCGAGCGCGTCTCGCCCTGCGGCCCGGCGAAGAGGTCTTCGTAGCTCTGCGACTCCCGCAGCGCCACCGCATCGGCCAGGCGGGTGTTCCAGGTGCGCACCCAATCCGGGTCGCTCGCGAACGACGGGGTCTGGCCGATGTGCTTGCCGACGAACTCGTCGCGCTGCAGCCCGAGCCGCAGCGGCGCCTTGTTGATCTCAAGCACCACCCCGCGCGGGTCGAGCACCGCCAGGAAGGCCAGGCGCATCTCGAAGACCTGGCGGAAGAGCGCCGTCGGGTCGTGCGCGTCGAGTGAAGGTTCGTGGGACATCGTGAGAGCGTTTCGCCTGCTGGATGGCGGGTTTTGCCAGCCTAGTGCGGGATCCTGCAAGCGCGTGAGGGCTGTCCCCCAACCGTAGGATGGGCGGTCCGCTTGGCCACCGCAAATAGGCTGGCCACATGGAGGGCCGCCTCGACGACTACCGCAGCAAGCGCAAGTTCGACGAGACGCCGGAGCCCGACGACGCCGGCGGGGCAGCCGGCGACGGGGCGCTGCGCTTCGTGGTGCACGAGCACCACGCCACCCGCCTGCACTGGGACCTGCGCCTCGAGCACGACGGCGCGCTCGCCTCCTGGGCCGTGCCCAACGGCATCCCGCAGGACCCGAAGCAGAACCGCAAGGCCGTGCAGACCGAAGACCACCCGCTGAGCTACCTCGATTTCGAGGCGACGATCCCGAAGGGCAACTACGGCGCGGGGAAGATCGCCATCTGGGACCGCGGCACGTTCGACCTGGAGAAGTGGCGCAAGGACGAGATCATCGTCGTGTTCCACGGCGAGCGGCTGCGGGGCAAGTACGTGCTGTTCCAGGCGGGCAAGGCGGGCAAGGACTGGCTCATGCACCGCATGGACCCGCCCGAGGACCCGGACGCCGAGCCGATTCCGGAGACGATCGCGCCGATGCTCGCCTGCCCCGGTGAACTCCCCGCGCGGCAGGACGAGTGGGCGTTCGAGGTGAAGTGGGACGGGGTCCGCGCGCTCGTGCGCTCCGAGCCAGGACGGCTGCACCTGTTCGGGCGTCGCGGCACCGAGATCACGCACAGCTACCCGGAGCTCGGCCACCTCAACCGCGCGCTGAGCTCGCACTCGGCGGTGCTCGACGGCGAGATCGTCGCGTTCAACGAGGACGGCAAGCAGAGCTTTGAAGCCGTTCAGCACCGGATCCACCAGACGAGCCGCACCGCGATCGGCCGCCTCGCGCGGGAGAACCCGGTGACGCTGATGATCTTCGACCTGCTCTGGCTCGACGGCCACTCGCTGCTCGACCTCCCCTATGAGGAGCGCCGCGCGAGGCTCGACGAGCTCGGACTCGCAGGCGGCGAGCGGTGGGACGTGCCCGCCTTCCACATCGGCGCGGGCACCGAGCTGCTCGCCGCGACGGCGGAGCAGGAGCTGGAGGGCGTCATCGCCAAGCGGCTCGGCTCGGCCTATGAGCCCGGGGCGCGCGCGCAGAACTGGCGCAAGATCAAGAACACACGCCGCCAGGAGGTGGTGATCGGCGGGATCACGCCGGGGCGGGGTCGGCGAGCCGGGAGCTTCGGGGCCGTGCAAGTCGGGGTGTACGACGAGGCGGGCAAGCTGCGGTACGCCGGCGGCGTCGGCAGCGGCTTCAACGAGCAGACGCTCAAGCAGGTCCTGCGCGAGGCTGAGGGGCTCGACACCGATGTGTCGCCGTTCGCTGGCGAGAAGCAGCCGCCGAAGGAGACGCGCTTGCTCGAACCGCAGCTGGTCTGCGAGGTCGAGTTCATGGAGTGGAGCCGCGACGGGAGCCTGCGCCACCCCACGTTCAAGGGGCTGCGGTTCGATAAGGATCCGCGGACGATTACCCGCGAAGAGCAGGCGGTTTCGGCCGGCGACGTCGATGCGGAGGAGAAGCGCGAGGCTGCCGACCCCTCCTACGCCGATCTTGACGACATTCAAGCTGAAGTCGAGGCTGAGTCTTCGCCGCAGCCGACCGCGCGCGCCGCGATCAGCGGTTCGCTCGATGTCGAGGGCAAGACCGTCAAGCTCACGAACCTCGACAAGGTCCTCTACCCCGGTCCGGGCGTCACCAAGGGCGACGTGATCCGGTACTACGCCGAGATCTCCCACGTCCTGGTCCCCCACTTCGCCGGCCGGCCCGTGACGCTGGTGCGGTTTCCCGACGGCGTCGAGGGCAAGTCGTTCTTCGAGAAGCACGCCAACCGCTACCGCCCGGATTGGGTCAAGACGATCCGCATGTCGGCGGGGCAGGACACGATGATCGACTTCGTCGAGATCGCCGATGTGGCGACGCTGCTCTGGACCGCGAACCTCGCCGCGCTCGAGCTGCACCCGTCGCTCTCGCACACGCCCGACCTCAGCCGCCCGACGGCGCTGGTGTTCGACCTCGACCCCGGACCGCCCGCGACCATCGTCGAGTGCTGCCGCGTCGCCATGCTGATCCGGGAGCTGCTCGGTCAGTTGAACGTCGATTGCTGGGCGAAAACATCCGGCAGCAAAGGGCTGCAGCTCTACGCTCCGATGAACGTGGACGTGACCTACGACGACACCAAGCCGTTCGCCCAGGCGGTTGCCACGCTGCTCGAGCAGCGGCATCCTGAGTTGATCGTGTCGCAGCAGAAGAAGACCCTTCGCGGTGGCAAGGTCCTCATCGACTGGAGCCAGAACGACCGCCACAAGACGACGGTCGGCGCCTACTCGCTGCGCGCCCGCGAACTGCCGACGGTCTCGACGCCGGTGATGTGGGACGAGGTCGAGGCCTGCGCCGAGCACGGCGACCCGCTCGCGCTGCGGTTCGACAAGGACGCCGTCCTGGCGCGCGTCGACGAGCACGGCGACCTCTTCGAGCCCGTGCTCACCCTGCAGCAAGACCTCCCGGTGCTCGGCTGATGGCTGCCCGTTCGATCTGGAACGGCACGTTGACCTTCGGCACGGTCGCGATCCCGATCAAGCTGTTCTCGGCGACGGAGAGCAAGACGATCTCGTTCAAGGAGGTGCGCGAGTCCGACGGCGCGCGGATCTCCCACAAGCGGATCGGCGCGGAGTCCGGCGACGAGGTCGAGTTCAAGGAGCTCGACAAGGGCTACGACACGGGCAAGGGCGTCGTGCTGCTCACCAAGGAGGAGATCGCAGCCGCCGACGGCACGCGCCCCAAGGTGATCGAGATCGAGTCGTTCGTGAAGGGCGACGACATCGACCCCGTCTTCTACGACAAGGCCTACCACCTCGGCGCGAACAAGGGCGGCGAGCACGCCTACAACGTGCTGCTGGCGGCGCTGGAGAAGAGCGGCCGCGTCGGCATCGGCCGGTTCGTGCTGCGGTCCCGCGAGCAGCTCGTGGCGCTGCGTCCGATCCAGGGCGCGCTCGGCCTGCAGACGATGCGCTTCGCCGACGAGCTCGTCGCTCCTGGCGACCTCGACTTCCCCGAGCTCACGAAGAAGCCGGGCGAGAAGGAGGTCGCGATGGCAGGCAAGCTGGTGGAGATGCTCGCCGGCGACTGGGAGCCCGAGCAGTACGAGGACACCTACCGCGAGGCCGTCCGCCAGCTGATCGCCGCGAAGGCCGCGGGCGAAGAGATCAAGCCTGCCGAGGAGAAGGAGCCGACCGAGGACAACCTCATGGCGGCCCTCCAGGCGAGCCTCGAAGCCGTCGGCGAGGCCGATCGCAAGCCGCGCAAGGGCACGTCGTCGCCGAAGCGCGAGCCGACGAAGAAACCGGCGCCGAAGAAGACCTCCGCGAAGTCGAAGGCCGGCGCGTCGTCGGCCAAGGACGAGGACTAGCCGCCGATGCCGCGGCCGATGTGGACCGGCTCGCTGAGCTTCGGGCTCGTGAACGTGCCGGTGCAGGTCGTCGGCGCGACCCGCGACATGGACGTGCGCTTCCACCAGGTGCGCCGCCCCAAGGAAGAGGGCGGGACGCCCGAGCGCATCGAGATGAAGCGCGTGGCAGAGGACGGCAAAGAGGTGCCCTGGAGCAAGATCGGCAAGGGCTGGGAGCTGGAGGACGGCTCGATGCTCGTGCTCACCCAGAAGGACCTCGACGCGGCCGCGCCCGCCAAGACGAAGACGATCGACATCGAGCAGTTCGTGCCGCTCGACGAGATCGACCCGATCATGTTCGACCACCCCTATTGGCTGCTCCCGGCCGGCGAGGGCGAGGGCGCCGCGCGGGCCTACGCGCTGCTGCTGGAGACGATCAAAGACGCCGGCCAGGTCGGCATCGGCCGGATCGTGATGCGCGCCAAGGAGCAGCTCGTCGCGCTGCGCGAGCAGGACGGCCTGCTGTCGCTCACGACCATGAAGTTCGCCGAGGACCTGCGCGACCCGCAGGACACCGGCGCGGTCCCGGACGCTGAGAAGTTCAAGCCGTCCAAGCGCGAGATCGACGACGCCGTCTCCCTCATCGAGGAGATGACCGAGGACTGGAAGCCGGACGCCTACGAGGACCGCCACCGCGAACGGCTGCTCAAGCTGATCGAGCAGAAGCGCAAGGAAGGCACCGTCGACCTGCCGGAGATCGAGGACGAGCCTGCGCCGCAGAAGGCGCCCGCCGACCTCATGGCCGCGCTCGAAGAGTCGCTGGCCAAAGCGCGCGGGGCGAAAAAGACCGCCAAGAAGTAGGCCGCGGTGCCGGGCCCGACCGCTGACCTGATGCCCGGGGAACGCGTTTTGGCCGTCGGCGAGGTCGAGCTCGGTGTGCAGAGCTTCGGCGATCCGGCGCACCCCGCGATGCTGCTGATCATGGGCGGCGCGGCTTCGATGCTGCACTGGGACGAGGCGTTCTGCGAGCAGCTCGCCGCCGCCGGCCGCTACGTCATACGCTACGACCACCGCGACACCGGCCGCTCCACCACCGGCACACCCGGCGAGCCGACCTACACAGGCGCCGACTTGGCGGCCGACGCCGCCCGCCTGCTCGGCGTGCTCGGCGTCGAACGCGCGCATCTCGTCGGCATGTCGATGGGCGCGGCGCTGGCGGTGCAGGTTGCGCTCCAGCAGCCTGAGCTGGTCGCGACGCTCACCCTGATCGCGTTCACCTCCGGCGAAAACGCCCCGGACGGCGCGCCACTGCCCGCGATGTCAGAGGAGCTCGCGGCGTTCTTCGCGGGCGACGGCCCAGTCCCGGAGGACCCTGCCGAGGCGCTCGTCGAAGGCGAGCGGCCGTTCGCTGCGCCCGGCGCGTTCGACGAGGACGCGGCTCGCGAGCGCGCACGGCGCATCGTCGACCGGTCGCACGACGTGGCCGCCGGCGACAACCACTTCGCGGCCGTGGAGGGAAGCATGTCGAATGCGCCGCTTGCGTCTCTGCGGCTCCCCACGCTGGTGGTCCACGGCAGCGCCGACCCGCTGTTCCCGCTTCCGCATGGAGAGGCCGTCGCCGCGGCGATCCCGGGCGCGGAGCTGCTCGTCCTCGAGGGTGTCGGCCACGAGGCGCCGCCGCCGAGCACCTACGGCGTGGCGGTGCCGCGGCTCATCGCGCACACCGCCCGGTAAGCCGGGCGAGGGCGCGTCGGCGCAGGCCTCGCGTGAGACCATGCACCCATGCCGCACGTGATCGGGATCTGCGAGGACGACGCCGCGCTGCGGTCGGTGCTCGTGCGCGGTTTGGAGGACGAAGGCTTCGAGGTCTCAGCGGTCGGCACGGGCCGTGAGGCGATCGAGCGCTTCGGCAACGGCACGGCGCCGGATGCCATCGTCCTCGACATCGGCCTGCCTGACGCCGACGGGCGGGACGTGTGCCAGGCGCTGCGGGCCTCCGGCCTCACGACGCCGGTGCTGTTCTTGACGGCGCGCGACGCGGTCGTCGACCGTGTCGCCGGGTTCCGCTCCGGCGGCGACGACTATCTCGCGAAGCCGTTCGTGCTCGTCGAGCTGATCGTGCGCCTCGAGGCGCTGCTGCGGCGCGCGCAGCCCGCAGAGCCGCGCGCCCCCACGCCCACGATCGGCCTGATCCTCGATCCGGCCGCGCACACGGTCGCGACCGCGGATGAGAGCGTGCTGCTCACCCCCACCGAGTTCCGGCTTCTCGGCGCCCTCGCCAGCGAGCCGGGCGCAGTGGTCCGGCGGCGCGCGCTGGTGCAGGCGGGCTGGCCCGACGGCGCCACCGTCCACGACAACACCCTCGACTCGTATCTCGCCCGCCTGCGGCGCAAGCTCCGCGACGTCGGTGCCGATGAGACGATCGTGACGGTCCGCGGCGTGGGATACCGGCTCCAGTGAGCCGGCTCAGTCTCCGCGCGCGCGTCACGCTGGTGTGGGTCGGCGTGCTGCTCGCCTCGATCGTCGTCCTCGGCGTCGCGGGCAACGTGCTGCTCCGCCACCAGCTCAAGGGCGACGCGACCGTCGTGCTCAAGGCGCGCGCTGACGCGCTGCTCAACACGGTCGCGCTCGACGATGCTGGCAAGGTTGTCGTCCGCGATCAGCCGCTCTCCGACGGGCCCGGATACCAGACGTGGGTGTTCACCCCGGACCGCACGGTGGCCAGCCCGCCGACCGGGTACCGCACCAATCCGTCGGCCCAGAAGCTGCGCAGCGTCACGGAGCCGACAGAGGTGTCGACCCCCCGCGGCGTGGTGCGCCTGCTTGCTGAGCCGATCAAGGACCCCAAGACCGGGCGCCAGATCGCCGTCGCGGTGGTCGGCCTCACCTTGCTGCCGTACCAGCGCACGGAGGAGCGCGCGCTCATCGCGACGGCCGTCTTCGGCCTGCTCGTGCTCCTGATCGGCGCGGCGCTGGCATGGCGCGCGGTCGGCGCCGCGCTGGCGCCGGTCGCGCAGATGGCCCGCGACGCCGAGGAGTGGAGCGAGCACGACCTCGACCGCCGCTTCAACCTCGGTCCTGTCCGCGACGAGCTCACCGGCCTCGCCGCGACGCTCGACGGCCTCCTCGGCCGGATCGCAGCCAGCCGCCGGCAGGAGCAGCGCTTCTCAGCCGAGATGGCCCACGAGATCCGGACCCCGCTCGCCGCCGTGCGCGGCGAGGCCGAGCTGCTGCGCCGCCGGGCCGACGACCCGGGCGCCGTCCGCACCGGTGTCGATGCCGTGCTCGGCCACGCCGACCGGATGGCCGACGTCGTCGACGTGCTCATGCGCTCCGTGCGCGAGGATCAGGACGCGACCGTTGGCAACGGCACCGGCGATGCGCTCGGCGCCGCCCGCCGCGTCGTCGAGGCGTCAGCCACGATCGCGGCCGAGCAAGGCATCGACGTCACCCTGGCCCCGGGCGACGTCCTCCCGGTCGTCGGCGCGCCCGGCGATCTCGTCGAGCGCGCGCTGCAGCCGCTGGTCGACAACGCCGTGCGGTACGCCGACCACCGCGTCGTCGTGTCCGCTGGCGAGCACGACGGCGACGTCTGGATCGCCGTCGACGACGACGGCCCCGGCGTCCCCGCTGAGCTCACCGAGACCCTGTGGGACCCTGGCGTCCGCGATGCGGGCTCAACGGGCGTCGGGCTCGGACTCGCCCTCGCGCGCCGGCTGGCGGTGAGCTGCCACGGGCGGCTCGAAGTCGCGCCGAACGGCGGGCTCGACGGCGGCGCGCGCCTCATCTTGCACCTGCCAGCGCTGCCGTAGGTGGGCGGTGAAACGGACCGCGGTCCACTGCTGCAAAACGACCGCGATCTTGAGTCTGTTTTCCGGCGCGACGGACGCGGGCGACGCCGCCCGGCTCGGCTGAACGGCCCTAGAACGACGTCGCGCACGCCGGGTGGAGCGTGCGCGGTCGGGAGAGAGAGGTGGGCGCGGCGGGGGGGGGGGCCCCCCCCCCC
>JAEYAL010000340.1 GCA_023404805.1 Actinomycetes bacterium
TGCGAGCGGCGCTCGACGCGGCGGCGCTCGATGCCGTTCGGCGGGCCGACGTTGCGCTGGCGCCGGTCGGCGCCGCTCCGCACGCGCCGGTCGCGCGAGGGGCGGGTGCCGATCTCGAGATCGGCGACGCTGCGGGTAGCAGCTCCTTCAGCGGGTGAGCGCGGCAACGGACAGGGACGAGGCGGACTTCAGATGGGGTGACTCGGCCTGCCGGACAAAGCGGGCCATCCGCAAAAAGTAGCGCCCAGATTTCGCAAATCAAGCGATTCGCTTGCGAGCTGAGCGACCGTCAGGAAGTTAGAGTGTTGAACTCAACGCGGTGATTTCCGCGCATTCGCCGTCCAGCGTTGTCGCACCGGCCAATAGTTTGCTGGCGAAACGCCCAGCCCACGGGCGTGGACGCGGACCAGCCGTTACCGCGCTCAGAAGGTGAGCACGACCTTGCCGAACTTGCCGCCGCCCTTGAAGTGGGCGTACGCGGCCTCGGCCTCCTCGACGGGATAGGTCGCTGCGACGGGCACGCTCAGCTGGCCCCGGGCGACGAGCGGCAGGATCTCGCGCTCCATCGCCCGCGCCGCGAGCGCCTTCTCCTCCAGTGGACGCGACCGCAGCGTCGTGCCGAGCACGCGCCCGCGGACCGACATCAGCGCCAGCAGGTTGAGCTCGGCCTTGATGCCGCCGCCCACGCCGACGATCGCCACGCGGCCGCCGGTCGCCAGGGCCTTGACGTCTTCGTTGAGGTTCTCGCCGCCGATCAGCTCCAGGACCACGTCGAACGGGCCCGAGCTGTGGTGCTCGCTCGGGCGCGTCACGACCTCAGCACCGAGCGCCCGCAGCTGGTCGTCGAACTGGTCGTGCCGCGTGGTCGCGACGACCGATGCGCCGATCGCCCGGCCGATCTGCACCGCGGCAGTGCCGACGCCGCCGGCTGCGCCGTGCACGAGCAGCCGCTCACCGGGACGCAGCCCCGCCTGCACGACCACGGCGTCGTGCGCCGTGGTGAACGTCTCTGAGAAGCCGCCGGCCTGCACGAAGTCAAGGGTGCCCGGGACCGGCATCAGCTGGCGCTCGTGCACGACCGCGAACTCGGCCTGCCCGCCGCCGCCGACGATCCCCATCACGCGGTCGCCGATCGCGAAGCGCGTCACGCCCTCGCCCGTCTCGACGACCTCGCCCGCGAGCTCGAGGCCAGGAATGTCGGCAGGGGCTCCGGGAGGCGCGGGGTACGCGCCGCGCACCTGCAGCAGGTCGGCGCCGTTGAGCCCGGCCGCGCGCACCTGCACGAGCACCTCGCCCAGGCCGGGCGTCGGCTTCGGGTAGTCCGTGGAGAACTGCAGTCGCTTGTCGGCGACGGTGACGGCACGCATGCCGCGGATCCTAGGAACTCCTGTGTCGGCGCGGCGTAAGGGTCTCGCCGGCCGGCCGCGGGCTGACTTCCATTCCGCGCAGGAACGTGCGCACTGGCCCGATCGCCTCATCGAGCGAGACGCCGTCGCGGTGCAACCGCCGCCCAGCGCGGATCATCAGCAAGACCAGGGCGTCGGCGGTGGACTGCGGGTCGAGGTCGCGCGAGAACTCCGAGCGCCGCTGGCCCTCGGCCACCGTCGCCCGCATGACCGGACCGAAGGTCTGCATGAGCGTGTCCTCGGGATGGTGCGCGCCCGCGATCGCCGTCGAATAGCGCGTCTGGATCGGCAGCGCGGCCCGCAGGATCTTGAGCATCTGGTCGCCGATCGGGTCGTTCGCGGCATCGCCCTGGAACGCCTCCGCCAGACCCTCCGCGAGCACCGTCCGCCCGAGCTCCTCGACCTCTGCGATCAGCGCCTGATGCACGGCGTCCATCGTCGAGAAGTGCCGGTAGACGGTCGCCCGCGAGACGCCCGCCTCGGCGGCGACGTCGAGCAGGGACGCGTCCGGTTTGGCGGCCAGCACGGCGGCTGCGGCGTCGAGGATCAGGTCGCGATTGCGGCGGGCATCGCTGCGCTTGGGCTCCGCGCTCATCGCCGGACTGTAGACGCCACGGCCGGAATCCGCTCGTAGCGGGAATCGACCTGGACGAGGCGCTCAGGCCGCTGCCGCAGTTCGTAGAATCGCGAGCCCTGCATGACCGCCGCCGCCGACGCCATCACCGACCTGAGCAGCCTCCGCCCGTGGCAGCGCAAGGCCGTGAAGGGGATGCGCGAGTGGGAGTTCGGGACGTACCTGATCGCCGCCGCGCCAGGCGCTGGCAAGACGCGCCCGTCGCTGCACTTCGCGCGCGAGCAGCTCGCCGCGGGCAAGATCAAACGGGTCGTGGTCGTCTGCCCGACGGCGCCGCTGACGCGCCAGTGGGCCCAGGCCGCCGCTGAGAACGGGCTGCAGCTGCTGCCGGACTCGCCGAACCTCGAGCCGCCGGGCGGCTTCGACGGCGTGTCGGTGACCTACGCGCGCGCCGCGGCGAGCGCCAAGCGGTGGAAGTCGATCTGCACGCCCGACACGCTGATCATCGCCGACGAGGCCCACCACCTCGGCGACGAGCTCGCGTGGGGCGATGGCTTCAACATGGCGTTCGCGCGGGCCGACCGGTGGCTGCTGCTGTCGGGCACGCCGTTCCGCAGCGACCGCACGCCGATCCCAGGCGCCGAGTACGACAACGACGGCTACGTCGTCCCGGACATCTCCTACAACTACGGCGACGCCGTCAGCGACCGCGTGTGCCGCCCGATCCGCTTCATCCCTTTCGATGGGACGCTGCAGTGGGTGAGCGGCGACAAGGTCGTCGAAGGCTCGTTCGCCGATGCGCTCACCGGCTCCGAAGCCGCGCGCCGCTACCGCACGGCGATCTCGACCGAGCTGCAGGACGGCCTCCCGCGCATCCTCGGCGAGGCCGCGAACCGGCTCAAGTCGCTGCGCGGCTCCAGCCACCCGGAGGCCGGCGGCCTGGTCGTCGCCGCCGACTCCGAGCACGCGCGCCGCATCGCCCGGATCCTGCGCGAGGACCACGGCGAGGACCCGACCACCGTCCTCTACACCGACACGCAGGCCCACAAGAAGCTCGCCGACTTCTCGCGCTCCGACCGCGCCTGGATCGTCGCGGTGAACATGGTGTCCGAAGGCGTCGACATCCCGCGCCTGCGTGTGGGCGTCTACGCCGCTGCGGCCAAAACGCCGCTGATCTTCCGCCAGGTCGTCGGCCGCTTCGTGCGCACGATCCCGGGGCGCCCGCCGACCGACCGCTCGTGGCTCTACATCCCGGCCGACATCCGCCTGCGCCAGCACGCGACCGACGTCGAAGGCGACCTGCGCCACCTGCTGATCCCGCAGGAGGAGGGCGACGGCTCCGAACTCGACGAGGTCGAGGAGCGCGTCCGCGAGGCGCCCGGCGAGAAGAAGGACTTCAAGCCGGTGATGGCCGACGTGAAGGTCCAGATGGACCTCTTCGCGGGCCTCGATGGCGGCAGCGGGAGCGACACGCCCGACGAGCAGGCGGGCTTCTCCGCGGGCAAGTCGAGCGCGGCGGCCGAGCGCGCAGGGGCCGCGGCGTCGGCGGCGCCTGGGG
>JAEYAL010000342.1 GCA_023404805.1 Actinomycetes bacterium
CGTCGTCGCTGGGGCGGGCGTGGGCTCTTGGGCGGCCACGTCGCGGCTCTCGGCCGCCCACGCGGCGCCGAATCCCATCGCTGCGCCAGCGGCGCCGATGCCGAGCAGGGCGCGCCGACGGCGTGCCGCGTAGCTCGCCATCGATGCGACGTTACCTGGCGCCAGTGGTCGGAGCGGCGGGCGGGGCGCCTGCGGGGCGGGCAGGGCGGCCTACGCGGCGGGCGGAAGGACCTTCGGCGCGCCGAAAGCGTGCAGGACGTCGGGGACCACCACGGATCCGTCCTCCTGCTGGTGGTTCTCGAGGATCGCGATGATCGTGCGGCCGACGGCGATCGCCGTGCCGTTGAGCGTCGCGACTGGCTCGGGGCGGCCCGGTTTGCCTTCGTCGTCGAGCGGCCGGTAGCGCGCGTCGAGGCGGCGGGCCTGGAAGTCGGTCGTGTTCGAGCACGACGTCAGCTCGCGCCAGCGGCCCTGGCTCGGCAGCCACACTTCGCAGTCGTACTTCTTCGCCGCCGGAGCGCCGAGGTCGTCGACAGCGATGTTCACCACTTGGTATGGCAGGCCGAGGTCGGTGAGGATCGACTCCTCGATCGCGAGCAGGCGCTCGTGCTCGTCCTTCGCCAGACCGGGCTCGACGAACGCGAACATCTCGACCTTGTCGAACTGGTGCACGCGGAACAGGCCGCGGTCGGCGGCGCCTGCAGCGCCCGCTTCGCGGCGGAAGCACGGCGAGAAGCCGGCGTACCGCAGCGGCAGCTCGGACGCGTCGAGGATCTGGTCGGCGTGGAGCGACGCGAGCGCGACTTCGCTGGTGCCGACGAGGTAGAGGTCCTCGGCGGGCAGGGTGTAGATCTGCTGCTCGGTGTCCGGAAAGTAGCCGGTGCCTTCGAGCGCGGCCTCGCGGACGAGCACCGGCGGGATGACGGGCGTGAAGCCCTCGCCGCCGAGCTTGCTCATCGCCCACTGCACGAGCGCGAGCTCCAGCAGGACGAGGTTGCCCTTGAGGTACGCGAAGCGCGAGCCGGAGAGGCGGGCGCCGGCTTCCATGTCGACGAGGTCGCCGGCGAGCTCGAGGTGGTCCTTGGGCTCAAAGCCGGGGCCGCCGTCGACGAGCCACTTGGAGCCGTTCTGGACTTCGCGCTCGACGGTGTCCTGAGGGGCCGCCGTCGGGTCCGGGAGGTTCGGAAGGAGCAGGAGCGCCTCGTGGAACTCGGCCTCGACGGCTTCCAGCTCGGCCTTCAGCGTCTCGGCTTCGACGGTGGGCTCCTTCGCCCATGCCGTGACCTGCGCGCGCTGGTCGGCGGCCTGCTCGGGCGGCAGCGCGCCGAGCTCCTTCATCTTGGCGCCGACCTCTTTCGCGCGGCGCTTGGCCTCGGCCCGCAGGTCCTCGACCTGCGGGATCAGCTCGCGGCGGCGCTCGTCGAGCGCGAGCACGCGGTCGAGGCGTTCGCCGGTGCCTTCGCCGCGGCGCTCGAGCGCGGCCCGGGCGGCGTCAGGATCGGCGCGGAGCGCCTTCAGATCGAGCATGGTGAGCCGGCCTCCGTGGAGAGCGCCGGAGGGTTACTCGCCGTACGGCGTGGTTTCGGTCAGCTCGGCTTCGGAAGCCTCGACGCCCGCGGGGGTCGTCGGCGTGGTGGCGTCTTCCGGGGCCGCGCTGCGGGTCGGCGCAGCCGGGTTCTTCGCGTCCTTGCCGGCGTTCTTGGCGAGGAAGCGCGCGACGGCCTGGGCCTCGGCGCCGGTCACGAGGTTCTGCGGCATGATCTTGCCGCTGAATCCACCGTTGCGCAGCGCGTAGAGGACGTTGGCTTCCGTCTCCTTGCGCTGGTTGAAGTTCGGGCCGTCGGTGATCTCCTTGTCGGACGCCTTGATGTTGGAGCCGTGGGCTCCGACGACGGACAGGGAGTGGCAGCCCGAGCAGCGCTGGTCGAAGATCTCGGCGCCCTTGTAGTACGGGTCGCTCTTGGAGACGCTGATCTCCTCGGAACCACAGGCGGAGAGAGCGAGAAGCGGGCTGCAGACGAAGGCGAAGGCAGCGATGCGGACGGCGTGACGCATAGCGGCGGAGACTATACGGGATGATGGTCTCGATGCCGGTGCCCACCGCAGAGCCCCCAACCCCCCACCGCCCCCCGCGTGCCCCGCGCCGCCGTCGGGCGGGCCGCCGCGTCACCGGACGCGCCCCGCTGACACCCCTGCAGGCGCAGGTGTTGATCGTCGGCGCGGTCCTGCTGGCGACGTTGCTGTACCTGCTCTATCTGCGCTCCGGCGACGACGGGACCGTCCGCGTCGAGGGCAACAGCGTCAACGTCGAGCTGCGTGAATTTTCGCTGTCGCCGCAGTCGATCACCATCGACAAGGGCAACATCGCCGTCTACGCGACCAACAAGGGCAAGCAGGTGCACAACCTGCAGATCGAGACGATCGTCCAGAAGTCGACCGACGAGAAGGCCGACAACCTCATGGCGATCCAGGCGATGCGGCCGGGGGAGTCGAAGTCCAACAACGTCACGCTGCCGCCCGGCAAGTACAAGTGGCGCTCGTCGATCGCCAACGACGACGACCTCGGCATGTACGGCTACATCGAGGTTCGCCAGTAGCGGCGAGCGCCGTCCGGCGGACCGCCTCCTGCCGGGTGCTCTAGCGTCCTCCTCTGACGATGGTTGGCCAGCAGGAGTTCCGCGACGCCTTCGGGGCGTTCCCGACGGGCGTCGCCGTCGTCACCGCTGCTGGCGTCGATGGCCCGGTCGGCCTCACGACGAACGCCCTCACGAGCGTGTCGCTCGATCCGCCGCTGTTCCTCGTCTGCTTTGCGCGGACGTCGCGCACGCTGCCGGTGGTCCGCGAAGCGGGCGCGCTCGCGGTCAGCGTCCTGCGCGAGTCGCAGCGGTCGATGGCCGCGCGGTTCGCGAGCAAGCACGAGCCCGCCCACAAGTTCCAAGGCATCGTCCTCGACGAGATCGACGGCGTCCCCGCCATCAGCGGCGCCGCAGCGATCTTCGTCGGCACCATCGAGCAGCTCGTCCACGCGGGCGACCACGAGATCGCCATCTGCCGCTGCACCCACGTCGACTACGACGAAGACGCCGCTCCGCTCGCCTTCCACCACGGCCAGTTCGGCGGCGTGACGGGCGAGCCGCAAGAGCGGCCCGTGGCCTAGGGGCGCTGCGGCGGCGCAGAGCGCGGCGGCGGCGTAGGGCGCGGCGGAATTCGGCGACTTGGTGGTTGGCGGCGGTGGGCTGTCGGGCGTTGCGTGGTCGGCGGGCGGTCGACGGCGAGGGCGCCGCGGATTTCGGCGACTTGGTGGTTGGCGGCGGTGGGCCTCCGGGCGTTGCGTGATTGGCGGGCGGGCGGCGCGCGTTATGTCAAGTTGGCGGCTTGTTGGCGGGTTCTCGGCACCGTTGCCGCGCTATGCCAGGGCAGGGGTTCTGAGAACGGCGCGGGGCGAGCGTTCTCGTCATGGTTGGTGCTCTATGCCCGACGAGACATGACGAGAAGCCCGCGGAGTCCCGCCGCCGCCAACGGCGAGGTCGCCGCAGCGCGCACCGCCTTCGGTGCGGATGGCCCGTCGGCCGCGCAGCCCGCGGAGTCCCGCCGCCGCGAGCACCGAAGTCGCCGTCCGCGCAGGCACGTCCGCCAGCCAACGGCCGCGTTACGGGATGGATTTCCCGGCTATTGGACGGGTGATCCGTCCCGTACCTCTTTGACTCGCTTCGCCGCCGGCCAGCTCAGTCGCCGTCGCCGCCAGCGAGCTCAGTCGCGCAAGCGCGCGCCGTCCCTGAAGGATTCGGGACCTCAGCCAGTGATGACCGCGCGCCAGGCGAGAAACGCGATCACGCCTGATGCGACCGCGATCACGGCCATCTCACGCAGGACGACCTCATGCGCAATGCCGGTTGCAAGGCGGTCGCTGTCGGCGTCGCCGCTGGTGATGGAGGCGCGGAGGGCGTCGGCGCTTTCGAAGCCGTGGCGCTCCAGGACGGTCTGGGCGGCGACCAGCCGCAGCTGCTCCGCGAAGTACGAGACCGCGATCGGGGTGAGGATGTAGACCCAGACGAGCCCCTCGGCCGGCGGCTCAGCGACGACGGCGTAGACGCCGCAGAACACCGCGTATGCAGCGGCAATGCCCTGGCCGGCGCGGGCCGGCCACCAGAAGAGCTTGCCCGGGCGGCCCAGGAACCAGAGGACGAGGCCGAGCACCGCCGCGACGAGGTTGACGGCCGCCGCGATCAGCGCGCCGACCACGTATGGGTCGATGGCGATCTGGCCGATGGAGGTCGAGTCGAACATCGTTGGCGTCCCATCGTGACGGCCTGTGCCCGCGATCGGCGTCACGTGCCATGCGCCACGATCTAGGCGGAGCCCGCGCCCAGTGCTAGAACTGGGGTCGTGCTGCAGAGTTACCTGCCGGCGCTCGTCTTCATCGCCGTCGCCAGTCTTATCGGGATCACCTTCGTCGCCGCGGGCGCCGTGATCGGTCCGAAACGGGCGATCGCGCACAAGACCGACGCCTACGAATGTGGACTTCCGTCCGACGTGAAGTCCGGATTCCGCTTCGGCGTGAGCTTCTACCTCGTGGCGATGCTCTTCATCCTGTTCGACATCGAAGTGATCTTCCTCTACCCGATCGCGGTGCAGCTCGGGGCGTTCGGGATGTTCGCGCTGATCGAAACCGTCGTCTTCATCGCGCTGCTGACCGTCGCGCTCATCTACGTGTGGCGGCGAGGAGCCCTCGAATGGAAGTGACCCGCTCCGGCTTCATGGCCGACCCGGACAACGGCGACGACCTGCGCATCCGCCAGCTCGAATCGCAGCGGATGCTCCGCGGCGACATGACCGACGACGAGCTCGAGGAGTACGTCCGCAGCCGCGTCCTCACAACCACGCTCGACGCGGCGCTCACCTGGGCGCGATCCAACGCGATCTTCCCGGCCACGTTCGGGCTCGCCTGCTGCGCGATCGAGATGATCACGCTCGTCGGATCGCGCCTCGACATCGCCCGGATCGGCTCTGAGGCCATGCGCGCGAGCCCGCGCCAGGCCGACCTGCTCATCCTCTCGGGCCGCGTCTCGATCAAAATGGCGCCGATCATCCGGCGCATCTACGACCAGATGCTCGAGCCGAAGTGGACCATCGCGATGGGCGCCTGCTCCTCGTCGATGGGCGTGTTCAACAACTACGCGATCGTCCCGGCCGACAAGTTCCTCCCGGTCGACGTGCACGTGCCCGGCTGCCCGCCGCGTCCGGAAGCGGTGATGTACGGCATCCTCAAGCTCCGCGACCAGATCCAGGACAAGCCCGACCTCGGCTGGCGCGCCCGCTACGACGCCGGCGAGACGATCGAGGTCCTCGGCACCGAGGGCGTCAGCGGCGGCGGACCGTCGATCACGACCCGCCAGCACGGCGCCCCGGCCAAGCCCGACGCGGCGCAGCTCCTCAAGGAAGCCGGCCTGCACACCGCGCCGGGCCTGACGCTCCCGCCGACCGCGAGCTCGTCCCGTGCCTGACGCCACCGGCCTGGAGCTCCTCGCGAGCGTCGTCCGCTCGCGCCTGGGCGACGACGCGGTCGTGTCGACCGTGCACCACCGCGGCCACGGCACGATCGAGGTCGAGCCGCAGCACGTGCGCGCCTCGCTCGACCTGATGCGCGACGAGGGCTACCGCTTCCTCGCCTCGGTCCACGGCGCCGACCAGTACCCGGCCGAGCCGCGTCTGGCCGTCCACTACGAGCTGCTCGACATGCAGCGCCCGGACCGCGTGAACATCAAGGTCCGCGTAGGCACGGACGACCCGCACGTCGACTCCGTCACCCCGCAGTGGCCCACCGCCGACCACCAGGAGCGCGAGATCTACGACCTCCTCGGCGTGATCTTCGACGGCCACCCCGACCTGCGCCGCATCCTCATGCCCGAGGACTACGAAGGCCACCCCCAGCGCCGCGACTTCCCGATCGGCGGCGAGCCGGTCCTCTTCACCCACCACGAGGCCGAGGGCGAGCACTACCCCCGATGAGCGCCCCGACCGCAGCCGAGCGCGCCGCGCTCGCCAACTACCGCAAGCTCGAAGAGTCGGTGACGATGTCGCCCATCGAGCGCGTCGGCGAGTCCGAAGAGCTCCTCACGATCAACATGGGGCCGCACCACCCGGCCACGCATGGCGTGCTCCGGCTCCTGGTCACCCTCGACGGCGAGATCGTCCGCGACCTGCGCCCGCTGATCGGCTACCTCCACACCGGCATCGAGAAGACCGCCGAGGACAAGTCGTACTGGAAGGCCATCCCCGTCATCGAGCGGATGGACTACCTCGCCTACTACTTCAACTCGATGGCCTACGTGAGCGCCGTCGAGCAGCTCGGCGACGTCGAGGTGCCGAAGCGCGCCCAGTACCTGCGCGTGATCCACATGGAGCTCAACCGGATCATGAGCCACCTGTTCTGGTTCGGCACGAGCTGCCTCGACATCGGCGCCATGAGCCTGCTCTGGTACTCCCTCCGCGAGCGCGACACGATCCTCGACCTCTTCGAGTCGTCGTCCGGCCAGCGGATGCACACGCGGTACTTCCAGATCGGCGGCGTCGCCGAAGACATCCCCCGCGGCTGGGCTGAGCGCGCCCGCGCGTTCGCCGTCGAGCTGCCGACCCGCGTCGCCCAGTTCCGCGACCTGATCTACAACAACGAGATCGCCCTGCAGCGCCTCAAGGGCGTGGGCATCGTCAGCTCCGAGCGCCTCCTCGCGCTCGGCGTGACCGGCCCGCTGCTGCGCGCCACCGGCGTTGAATGGGACCTGCGCAAGGCGCAGCCCTACTCGTCCTACGAGGACTTCGACTTCGGCGTGCCGCTCGGCGCCGTCGGCGACAACTTCGACCGCATGGCCGTCCGCCTCGCCGAGATCGAAGAGTCGGCCAAGATCATCATCCAGGCGGTCGACGGCCTCCCCGAAGGCCCGACGATCACCGACGACCGCAAGGTCGCCCTGCCGCCGCGCCACGAGCTCGCCACCTCCATGGAGGCGCTCATCCACCACTTCAAGCTCGTCACCGAAGGGTTCCGCGTCCCGCCCGGCGAGCTCTACACCGCCATCGAGGGCCCCCGCGGCGAACTCGGCTGCTTCGTGCGCTCCGACGGCTCCGCCAAGCCGGCGCGCGTCCACATCCGCGACTCGTCGTTCGTGAACCTCCAGGCCATCGCCGACATGTGCCGCGGCTCCTACGTCGCCGACCTCATCGCCACGCTCGCGATGCTCGACCCGATTCTGGGCGGAATAGATCGGTAGCGGCCAACCGGCGCGCGTGGGCCCCGCCGCCTGCGCTCGTAGGCTCGCGGCGTGACCGCCGCTCCGCCACCGACGCCCGCGGCGGCGTTCCAGGTCGCGGCCTTCCGCCGCCGGGTCGGAGCACGGGTGATCGACGGCGCGCTGGCGTCAGCGATCGACGTCGCCCTCACGGCGGGACTCAACCTGCTGCTGGTCGGCGACGGCTTTCCTCCGGACGACCCGCCGCTGTCGGCCAGCACGCCGGCCGGCGACCTGCTGGGGCTCCTCGTCGCGTTCGCGATCAGCGCGGCCATCATCGTCGCGTACGACGGGTGGTTCACGACCACCAAGACGTGGAACGGCCAGACGCCAGGCAAGCGCCTCCTCCGTCTGCGCATCGCCTCCGCCGACGGCGGGCCGCTCGCCGCCCGCGCCGCGTGGCGCCGGGCCGCGCTTCTCGCGCTGCTGCTGCTCGGCGCCCAGTCCGCTGGCGTGGCGATCGACCTCGTCGCCGGCACCGTCCCCACGTTCACGAAACTCGGCGGCGCGGCCCTCTGTCTGCTCGCGCTGCCGGCGGCTGCGCTCATCGCCCTGCGCAGCGAACTGCGGCGGACACCGCACGACCGGTCGGCGGGCACCGTCGTGCTCGCCGCGCCGCGACAGCGCGCCCCTGCCGCCGTGACGCCAGCGAGCCCCGAGCCGCTGGTCTTCGTACAGGCCGAGACCGCGCCGCACGGCGTCGCAGGCCGGGTGAACACGGCCGGCACCTGGTGGCTCGCGGGCCTCTTCGCCCTCGCCATGGTGTTCTGCGCGTGGGCGTCCTGGCCGTCCTAGCTGAGGGCCCTTATGGCGCTTGTCGCTACCGCGCCACCGCTCCGGTTCGTATTGTCCCGCTCCAATGTGGGGTGAGCACATCGCTGAGGGAGCAGGCCGATGACGGCGACGTTCACGACGACACCCTCGGCCTCGGCGGCGCCGCGGACGCCGGGTGAGGTGCAGATCGCGACGCTCAGCAAGCGCAGCGCCGCCGTCCTGCTCGACAGCTGCATCACGATGGCGATCGGCTTCCTCGTGCTCGCGCCGGTCTGGCTGATCAACGGCGGCGGCCCCAGCACGACTGACGGGATGTTCCACGTCCCGACCGACGAGTCGACGCCCACCGACCTCCTCCGCGCCGCGGTCGAGTACCTCGTGTTCCCGATCGTCTGGACCATCTACGCGGGCTTGCTCACCAGCCAGCGCGGCCCGTGGAACGGCCAGACGGTCGGCAAGCGCGCCGCCCAGCTGCGGATCGTCACGGCGTCCGGCGGGCCACTCGACCGCGGCACCGCGTGGCGGCGGGTGCTGTGGAGCACCGCGCTGCTCGGACTGATCGCGACGAGCGGCCAGCTCGTCGACGCCGCCTTCGACAGCGCGCCCACGGCGTCCGACATCACCGCCTGGATCGCGGCCGCGGTCGGCGCGGCTGCGGTGCTGGTCACCCTGCGCGGCGAGGTCCGGCAGACGGGCTACGACCTGCTCGCCGGCACCGTCGTGGTCGGGGTGCCCGATCACGCGGCCGAGGGCGGGGTGGAAGCCGGCGAGGCCGACGCAGACCGCGCGCCTGAACCCGCGCCGGCCGGCCACGGCGCTGATCCGCATGCTCCGCCCACGTTCGCGCAGGCGGCTGGCGCCGGCGGCGGGGTGCGCGTGCTGCCGCGCCGCCGCCGCGGCTGGACGTGGGCCGGCGTCCCGCTCCTCGCGCTCCTGCTGCTGACCACACCGCTGCTGTCGAAGCTGGAGCCGCCGGAGGACCGCAGCAAGGAGATCCTCGCGCTCCCCGAGACCAAGCAGGCGCTCGCGCGGGTGCGCACGCTCGAGACCCTCGCGACGGCGTGCCTGGCCAGCGGCGGCGGCGCCGAGGCCTGCGACGAAGCCAGTGAGCTCCGAGCCCCCGACGACCTCGAGTTCAGCGAGGACTTCGACCTCACCACCGACCCCGTGGGCGCGCACGCCGGCCGGGTCGCCGTGGTCGCCGACGGCGACGACACGCTGATGATCTACGGCTTCACCAGCGCGGACCGCGTCTGGGCCAGCGTCGTCGAAGACGGCGACACCGAGCACGTCTGCTTCAAAGCCACGAGCGACGATCTGTGCGACGGCGTCTGGGCCTGGTAGCCACCGCGGCGCTGCTCGCGGCCGCGGCCGCGGCCGGCGCGCCGGGAGTCCCGGCGGCAGCGGTCGGGGGCGCGTCAGACGCAGCGGGCGGTGCCGAGCGCGCTGCCGCAGGCGCGACCTGGGACGCCGAGGCGGGCCTGGAC
>JAEYAL010000028.1 GCA_023404805.1 Actinomycetes bacterium
GCGCCGGGGCGTGTGGCGACGCCTTCGCGACGCGGCGCGCGACGCGGTCGCCAAGCTCCGGCAGCGCCGCCGATGCGAGCTCGCCGGTGGGCAGCGGGCCGAGCCGCAGCAGCTCGTGGAGGTAGAGCGGGTTGCCGCCGCTCGCGCGGTAGTAGGCGGCGATGTGCTCCTCGTCGGCTTCGTCGACCCGCCCGGAGACCACTGCGGCGACGCCGTCGACCGTCAGCGGCGCGGGCCGCAGCAGCGTCGCGCCTGGGTGGGAGCGCAGCTCGTCGAGGCCTGCCGCGTCGGCGCCGGGTTCGCCCGGCCGAAACGCGATGAGGATCGCGACCCGCAGCCCGTCGAGCCGGCGGGCTGCGAAGTCGAGCCAGCGGACCGAGGCGTCGTCGACCCAGTGGGCGTCGTCGACCGTCAGCAGCAGCGGCGCTTCCGCCGCGAGGTTCGCGATCAGGCCGTGCAGGCCGGTGGCGACCGCGTACCCGGCCTGCAGCGCGTCGGCGTCGCGCTCGCTCCCGCCGCCGTCGTGTCGTCCCGCCGCCGCGCCGCCGGCCGCCTCAAAGAGGCGTGCCGCAGCGGTCGCGGTCCCTTCGAGGCGCCGCGCGCGGTCTTCGGGCGACGCCCGGTCGACCACCGGCGCGAACAGCTGCCGGACCGCGCCGAACGCGAAATCGCGCTCCAGCTCGCCCCCGCGGGCTCGCAGCACTTGGAGACCTGAGCCTGTCGCCGCCGCATGGGCTGCTGCGACGAGCGCGCTCTTGCCGCCGCCGGCCGCTGCCTCGACGAGGATCAGCTGGCCGTCACCGCCGCGCGCCCGCGCGAGCGCCGCTTCGATCTGCGCGACCTCTTCGGCCCGCTCATGTAGCTGCCCGCCCACGAGGAGCGCAGAATCTCACAGGGCCTGTCCGGGGTCCATTACACGGGGGACAAGACCGCCCATTTCGCGGTGTGCACGCGCCCGCGCCGGCGGGGTGGGCAGCGAACTCCCGTAATCGACGGTTGCCCAGCAACCGCGAACGACGGCAGTTCGCCCGGGCGGCGGCGACTGGCGCGGGCTCCCGCAATCGACGGTTGCCCAGCGACCGCGAAAGACGGGAGTTCGCGGTCGACGCCCCGTCAGGCCGACGCGACGTCGCCGGTCTGGCCGCCCTTGTAGGCGCCGGGGACCGACAGCGCCGGCATCATCACCTTGAGGCCGCTGCGGATGAGGTGCTCGGTCTGGTCGCTGGAGAGGGCGTTGCCGGCCATCTGCAACATCAGCAGGCCGTGGCCGCTGCTCCAGATCAGCACGGCGGCTTCGCCGGGCGGCACGGTGAGGAGGCCCTCGTTCTCGGCGCGCTCGAACGTCTCGGCGAGCGCGCGCCAGCTGACCATCGCGCGCGCGAGCGACTCCTTCGACGGCGTGAAGCCGGGCACCGGGCGGCTGAACATGATCTCGTAGTACGTCGGGCGCCGGGTGGCGTACGCCGCATACGCGAGAGCGAGCGCCTCGATGTCGGCGAGGGGGTCGTCGGTGCGGGGGACGGCCGCCAGCGCGTCCTCCAGGCCTTGGAAGCCCTCGAGGTAGAGCGCCTCGACGATGCCGTCCTTGCCACCGAAGTAGTGGTAGATCCCCATCGTGGAGAGGCCTGCTTCGGCCGCGATCGCACGCACGCTGAGCGCTGCAGGGCCCTGGGTGCCGAGGAGCCGGGCGGCCGCTTCGAGCGTGCGCGTGCGCGCGCTGTTGTCGTCGGCCATGGCGGTCACTCTATGTCGTTTGCAGCCGGAAATGACGGGTGTTCCCAGTCTGGGGGACACGACCGCGTGCCACGATGGACGCGTGTTTCACCACGTGACGATGCGCGTTTCCGACCGGGATGCCTCGGAGCGGTTCCTGCGAACCGCCTTGGCGCCGCTGGGTCTGGGGCCGACGGCCGACGACGGCGAGTTCCTACAGTTCACCGATTTGTCGATCGCGCCGGCGCGCGACGACCGTCCCCCGACCACGGGACTGCATGTGGGACTGGTTGCCCCATCTCGCCAAGCCATCGACGCGTTCTGGCAGGCCGGCGTCGATGCGGGCTACGTGAGCGACGGCGAGCCGGGTCCGCGGCCGCAGTACTCGCCGGGGTACTACGGCGCGTTCCTGCTGGACCCGGACGGCAACAGCATCGAGGCGGCGATGCACGAAGGGCTGCGCGTGCCGCCGGGCACGGTCGACCACCTCTGGATCCGCGTGGCGGACGCCCGCGCCTCCGAGGCGTTCTACACCCAGGTCGCGCCCGTCATCGGACTGTCGCTGCGCGCGTCTGAGCCGCTGCTGGTGCGGTTCCGCGGGCGGGGCGGCGGCTCGGTCACGTTCATCGAAGGGGAGCCCCGCACGACCGGCGTGCACTTCGCGGTCGCCGCTCCCACCCGGGGCGCCGTCGACGCGTTCCACGCCGCAGCCGTGGCCGCCGGCGCGACCGACAACGGCGCTCCGGGGCTGCGGCCCGAGTACGCCGAGACCTACTACGGCGCGTTCGTGCTCGACCCAGACGGCCACAACATCGAAGCCGTCGACTTCCCACGCTGACCCGCCGTTTTGTCGCACGCCCGCGGGACGTCTGACCGGCGACGGCGCGCAGGGTCACAGTCAGCGCCCGGACCCGCGCCTAGCCTGCGCAGTAGATCCCCAGCCGGGTTCGAAGGGAACATCGTGGCTGCCAAGCGCAAGACCAAGCCTCGCATCGAGGACTGCGAGATCAACCTCCACGGCAACGTGATGGCCTACCGCCATGGCGGCACCGGCCCCGAGATGGTGCTGCTCCACGGCATCGCGTCGAACAACCGCACGTGGGATCCCGTCATCGAGGAGCTCGCGAAGACGCATCACGTCATCGCGCCCGACCTGATCGGCCACGGCCTGTCGGCCAAACCGATGGCCGACTACTCGATCGGCGGGTACGCCGCAGCGGTGCGCGATCTCCTCCTCGCACTTGAGGTCGAGCGGTTCACCCTCGTGGGCCACTCGCTCGGTGGCGGCATCGCGATGCAGCTGCTGCACATGGCCCCCGAGCTCGTCGGCCGCATCGTGCTGGTCGACAGCGGGGGCCTTGGCCGCGGTCTCGGCGTCCCGCTGCGGGCGGCGAGCTTGCCTGGCGCGCCGCTGTTCATCCGCACGGTCGCCAGCCATCCGGCGCAGTTCGCAGGCCGCAACCTCAGGCGCGTCCTCGACCGCGCGGGCGTGCACCTGCCGACCGACGTCACCGAGGGCCTCGCCGGCTTCGCGTCGCTGCGCGACCCCGGCGCCCGCGCCGCCTTCCTCAACACGGTGCGGGCGAGCACGTCGCTCGGCGGCCAGCGGGTGTCGGCGGTCGACAAGCTCTACCTGATGGAGGGCTGCCCGGCGCTCACGATCTGGGGCGCGAACGACAGCATCATCCCGGTCCGGCACGCCTACGAAGCCATGGAGCTCGTCCCCGACATGGTGCTCGCGGTCGTGGCCGACGCCGGCCACTTCCCGCACGTCGACGCACCCGAGCAGTTCGTGAAGCTCGTCCTCGACTTTGAAGAGAGCACGCCGCTGAGCAAGATCACGCTCGAATCGCTTGGGGAGACGATGCGCGACGCGGTCCCGGAGCCGGAGCCCGACCCCGCCACCATGTAACAGACGTGACGATCCGCCAGCGGGCAGGCGTCCGGCCGTAAACTGTCCGGCCTTATGGCTTCCGATCTGCACGCCTTCGTCGAAATCCCGAAGGGCTCGCGCAACAAGTACGAGTACGACGAGAAGATCGGCGCGATCGTCCTCGACCGCTTCCTCTTCTCCTCCGTGGTCTACCCGTCGGACTACGGCTTCATCCCGGACACGCTCGGCGCCGACGGCGACCCGCTCGACGCGCTCGTGATCGTCACCGAGCCGACATTTCCCGGCTGCCTCATCCCGGTCAAGGCGATCGGCATCTTCAAGATGACCGACGACAAGGGCCAGGACGACAAGATCGTCTGTATCCCGACGACCGATCCGAACTGGACCAACGTCAACGAGCTCGAGGACCTGTCGGACCAGCTCAAGACGGAGATCTCGCACTTCTTCGAGATCTACAAGCAGCCCGAGGGCAAGGTCGTCACGATCGACGGCTGGGACGGCCGCGAGAAGGCGCTCGAAGAGATCGAGTCCTCGCGTGCACGCTGGCGCGAGGCGGGCTCCAACCCGATTCCGGCGCGCGGCGTTGCCGAGCGGTAGGACGCCTGGCGCCTGCTCCGCGCGCAACGTCTAGCTTTAGCCCTCGTGCTGGGCAGGATCACCACGCGCGGCATCGCCGCGGCGCTCCCGCTCGCCGCGGCGGGCGCCTTCGCCGGGCCGCCGGCTGCCGCCGCGCCGGCGGCTCCACCTGCGTCGCCGGCTGCCGCCGCGCCGGTCGCAGGTCCGAGCGGTGAGGACCTCAGCGTCCGCGCGACGGCCATCGCCGACGAGGTCGTGCAGCGCTGGGCGTCGGTGCAGGGTGTCGACGGCCGTTTCCCGGACCCGATCTACGGTGCCGGGGGCGACTACGGCACCGCGATGCTCGGCTACGCGATGGTGCGCCGCGGAGCCCAGGCGCGCGACAAGGCCCTGATCCGCGGCGGCCTCGACGCGCTGCTGGCCCAGGTCGACACTCCGGCCGGTGGCGCCTTTGAGCTGCTGGTCCTCGCGCGGGCCTACCGCTGGGCGGACGGCGCGCTGCCCGGAGACCCGATGGCTGCGCAGCTGTGGGCGAAGGCCGGGCCGCGGCTCGCTGCCGACCTCGCCGCCCGCGGGCCGATCTCGTCGCAGACCGCGTCGGCCACGTGTTACGCCGACGCCCGCTGTTACAACAACCTCAAGCTCGTCAGCAGCCTCGCGTCGCTCGAGCTGCTCGGGACCGGTCTGAAGGCCGCGTCCTCGTCGGCGCTGCTGGCCGACGTCGGCCTGCGCGGGCGCGTGCTGCACCGCGTGGGGTCGCGGGTGCCCAAGGAGACCGGGACCGACGTGGCCCGCGTCGGCGCCTCGCCGCTAGGCGGCGGAGGCCTGCTGAGCGACCCGCCGCGCAATCCGCTGGCCTACCACGCGCTGTCGACCATGATGCTCGGCGAGGTCATCGACGAGCTCGGCGACGACGCCCCGAAGCCTGCGCAACAGGCCTACAGCCGCGCGTCGCGCGCGCTCCTCCTGCTTGCGGCGCCCGACGGCGACGTGACGTACTTCGGCCGCGGCCAGGGCCAGGTCTGGGTGCCAGCCGTCGTCGCCGCCGCTGCGGCGCGGGCGGCCGAGCGCGCCACCGGGGCCGTGTCGCGCGGACGCTTTCTCGCGCTCGCGGAAGCGTCGCTGACGCGTCTGCGCGCGGTCTACGGCGTCGGCGCAGCTGGGCTGCCTCTCGTCCCAGGCGCGGTGGACGGCGCCGTGCTGGCGACGCGCAGCGTCGATCCGTACGCGACGACCCGCGGCTACAACGGCCTCGCGGTGTTTGCGCTCGACCGCGCGGCGGCCAGCCTCAAGCGCGTGCCGGGCACCGCGACGAGCGTGCCGTCGGAGCGGCCGGGCGTGGCGCGCTCGCCGAAGCAGGCCGGGATCGCGACGATCACCCGCGGCGGCGTCTGGGCGGCGATCGGCGCGAAGAGCCGCGCCCCGGAGGACGCCCGCTACGCCAGCGGCCTGCTCGCCCTCCAGCAGCGCGACCAGACCGGCGACTGGCATCCGCTCGTGCCGGGCCGCCCGTACAACCCGCAGCGCGTCGGCACGCTCGCGGTGAAGGTCGGCGGCCGCACGCTCGTCGCGGCGGGGTCCGTGACCGCCACGACCCAGAATTCCGTCACCGTGAAGGGCGCCTGGTCGGAGCCGGGGAACCCGAAGTCGCTGAAGGACAACGGCACCACGTGGCGCTGGACGCTCGAGGATTCGAAGACGCTCAGCGTCGCCTTCGTGGCGAAGTCGACCCGTACGGTGGTCCTCAACGCCCTGATGGCCGACGGCGCGGCGATGCACAAGGTGCCGTTCGGCCTGGTCGTCACCGCGGCTGACGGGTCGGCCGTGCGCTACAGCCTGGGCGTCACGGGCCGCCGCCTGGACCTGCGGCGCGAGTCGCGCACGGTCGGCGGCTCGGCCTACGACGCCTCGCTGGGCCTCGCCCAAACGCGCGCGCTCGTGCGCAAGGGCGAGCGCGTCACGGTGAAGATCCGCGTCACGGCGCGGGCGCCGGAGATCACCGGCGGCGGCTGAGGCGCCGCGACGTCCGCGGCCGGCCTCAGCC